>NZ_JBMVQZ010000009.1:0-184870 GCF_049537155.1 Limisphaera sp. 4302-co | reverse complement strand
TGCCCGGCTCCGCAAACGCCACCTCCACCGACAACCCGTTGGTCGTGCTCCAGTTCACCCCGGCCGGTCCGCTGACCAACTCCCACCAGACCGTCAACTGGCCCGGTTCGGAAGGCAGCCCGTCGTCGTTGACCTGACCCGTCAAAGCGAGGAGGGAGGGCAGGCGGACGGTTTGATCGGGACCGGCGTTTACCGAAGGGGGCGCGTTGGTGGGGTCCGGCTGAGGATTGGGCACGGTGTAGCTGACCTCGTTGGAGGGGTCGCTTTCGAGGCCGTCGGCCGTGTAGGCGGTCGCCACGAAGTAGTAGGTGACCCCGGGTTGAAGCCCGTCAATGACGGCGTTGGTCACGTTGCCCACGTCCACGCGCACTGGATGAACGCCGCTGGCGGTGCCGTAGTGGATGGCGTAGCCGGTCACCCATTCGTCCGGGCTGGGATCCCATGCCAGGGCCACTTCTGCGGCATCCAGCACGTTCGGAACTTGCGCCAGCCCCACCAGGAGTGCTGGCAGGCTCAGCAGGCGGCGCAGTTGGTGCAGCATGGTTGGCACGTCCTCATGCGTGTCTCCTTCCGGGGAAGCACCACCGATGCCAACGTGCACACCGGCTGCGGCGAACCAATGGAGGAGATCCGTTGGAAGAATCGATCTCCACGTGGCGCAAACCGCGCTACCCCGAAAAAGGCCTGAAGACGAGCTTCGCGTGAAACGCCGGGTCGCGGCCGTTCCTTGGAAGCCCCGGACCACACCTCCCTGGCGGTTTCTACAGATCCGTCTTCAGGGCTTGTGAACTGCCCAAAAACAGTGCACCAGCCGTCCAGGTTTGGGAAGCCTCTTTCGCGGCGGGCCGGCAGTTTTGGGTTCAACTTATCCCCCGATGGACACGTTGAAGATTGGTTCATGACCGGCGGCCTGCCGGGTGGGAGGGCCTGCCTGGGCTGCAGGGGCAGGGAGGGCTGGGCGAAACCGGGGAAGGTGACCGGGCCGGGTGGGCGCCTGTTCGCCGCGGGGCAGAGGTTCAATTCCCACTTGCGCGTCGGGGGCGTTCGGACTTCAATATGGATGTCTGCTCGAGGTGGCTGGATAGCTCAGTTGGTAGAGCAGAGGACTGAAAATCCTTGTGTCGGCGGTTCGATTCCGTCTCCAGCCACCATTTCTTTTTGTCCTCTTTCGGCGATGCGCCCCGGGATGTCTGTCGTTCCTGTCGTTGAGGGCAAGGTTCTGTCCGGGAGAGCCGATCCGGGCGTGGCGTGGTTGTGCCCGTGGGCGGCAGGCCGTAATCTGTGAGCCAAGATGGAACCCGCAGAGCTGGTCAAACTGGAGGAGCGCATTTTGCGAACGCTGCGCCGGGCTCGGAGCCGGCCCTTGACGGCCGTGGAACTGTGCCGGCGCCTCGGCACACCCGCGGTGGACGCAGCGATGCTCCGCGCCGCTCTGGAGAGGCTCGAGCAGCATGGTCGGATTGCGCGGATCAAGGACGACCGCTATGTGCTGCCGCTGGATGCGGACCTGGTTCCGGGCCGGATCCGGATCAACCGTCAGGGCAAAGGATTTCTGCAACCTGACGATCCCCGCCTGCCGGAGATCATCGTGCCGGAGCACGCCACCGGCACGGCCCTGCATGAAGACCGCGTGTTGGTACGTCGCATCCAACGACCCAAGGGTCTTCGACCCGAGGTGCCGGAGCCGGTGGTGGGCGAGGTGGTTCGCGTTTTGGAACGCAGGCGAACCCAACTGGTGGGCACCCTTCAACGCAGCCGGCACTTTTATTACGTCATCCCGGACGACCCGCGCATTCCGCATGACATTTACGTTCCGTCGCCCCGGGCGGGCGGGCGCGCCGCGCAGATCGGGGACAAGGTGGTGGTGGCCTTGCGCGACTGGCCCTCGCGCGAGGCCAATCCCGAGGGCGACATCATCGAGGTTCTGGGTCGACCCGACGCGCCGGGTGTGGACATGCTGGCGGTGCTGCGGCAGTACCAGTTGCCGACCGCCTTTCCCGCCGCCGTCCGGCGCGAAGCCGAATCCTTCGGTAATCGGGTACGGCCTGAGGAACTCCGCGGTCGGGTGGACTGCCGGGCTGACCTGGTGGTCACCATTGACCCTGACGATGCGAAGGATTTCGACGACGCCATCGCGCTCCAGCGCCTTCCGGATGGGCGTTGGAAACTGCGGGTTCACATCGCCGACGTGTCGCACTACGTGCGGCCGGGCACGGCCCTGGATGAGGAAGCGTGCAAGCGCGGAAATTCGACCTATCTGGTGGATCGCGTCATTCCCATGCTGCCGGAGGTCCTCAGCAACGAGCTCTGTTCGCTCAAACCGGGCGTGGATCGACTCACCAAGTGCGTGGAGTTTCTGCTCGACCCGGAAGGGAATGTGCTGGAAAGCCGGTTTTACTCCGCGGTCATTCGCTCCAAACGCCGTCTCACCTATGCCGAGGCGCTTGCGATGATCCGGCGTCCCCCGACCGATCCGGTCAGCCGGATGCTGCACGACGCCCACCGGCTGGCGCAGGGCATCCGGCGGCGCCGGTTCGCCCACGGTGCGCTCGACCTGGATTTTCCCGAGGTGAAGGTGCGGCTGGACGAGCACGGGCGCGTGGCGGCGCTGGAGACCGTGGTGCACGACGAGGCGCACCAGCTCATCGAAGAGTTCATGCTCCTGGCCAACGAAGCGGCCGCCCGCCGGCTCCGCCAACTCCGTCGCCCCGGCCTTTACCGTGTGCACGAGCCGCCCGATCCCGCGCGGCTGGAAGAATACCGCCAGCTGGTGCTCAGTCACAACATCCCCTGTGGGGACCTGCAGAAACGGGAGGAACTCAAACGCCTGCTCGAGCGGTTGAACCAGACCCCCCTGGGGCCGGCCCTCAAGGTCGGACTGCTCCGGTCCCTCATGCGCGCCCAGTACGCGACGGAACCGCTGGGACATTTCGGCCTCAACAAGACCGATTACACTCATTTCACCTCGCCGATCCGGCGTTACGCCGATCTGATCGTCCACCGCGCCCTGTTCCAGCCGCAGGCCCTGCCGTCACGCGTGGAGCTGGAGGAACTGGCCGAGCACCTTTCCAGCATGGAACGCAACGCCGACGACGCCGAGCGTGACAGCCGGGATGTGAAACTGTTCGCATATCTGGAACAGCAGTTGCGGTCGGGCCAAACCGAACCTTACGCCGCCCTGGTCACCGACGTTCGCAACCACGGATTCTTCGTGGATCTGCCGGCGCTGGGTTTGTCGGGCATGGTGCCGCTGTCGCGCCTCAGGGATGATTTTTACATTTTCGACCCAGACCGGAACGAACTGCGCGGGCGCCGGACCCGGCGCAGGATCCGGCTCGGCGACACGCTGCAGGTGGTCGTGGCCCGTGTGGACCGGTACAAGAAGCAGATTGATTTCGAACCCGCCCCGGAGTCTGCGCGTTCGAGCCGGTCCGAGGGGCGGAAGGCCGCCCATGGACGGGGCGGGCAGGGCCGCAGGCAGCGCCGGGCAGGCCGTCCCGCCGGGCAGGACTCGGACGGTCGCCGGAGCGCCCGTGCCCCCGGCGGACCGCCCGACCGGAATGGGAACCGCCGCGGGCGTCGCCGGCGGCGTTGAAGGCGCGCAAGGATCTCCTGCCGGTTCGGGTTTTGCGTGACGGGGACGCGCCGAGTCAAACAAGTTGGGCGGGCCGGCTCCCTGTTCGGCCGGTTGGCTGGACAGCCCGTCCGGTTGAACAGCCGGTCTGGGGCATTTCTCCCCCGGTAACGCGTGGCGGGCTTGCCCCTGAACGGGCGCGTGGGTCATGCTGGGCTCAAAACCAAGTCTGCACACCACGGAAAGGAGGAGCGATCGAGCATGGCGGGAATGTCGGAAACGGTCCGCAAGGAATTGAATCGGCAATTCAACCACGAACTGATGGCGGCCCTGCACTACGAGGCATGGGCTTGGTGGTGCGAGCACCGGACGCTGCCGGGTTTTGCGCGGTTTTTCCGGAACCAGGCGGCCGAGGAACGCGAGCATGCCGGGCGGATCGCGCGGCATCTGCTCGATCGCGGCGTGGAACCGGTGGTGGAAGCCGTGCCGGCGCCGCGTCACGACCTGGGTTCTCTCCTGGACGTGGCTCGTCACGCACAGGCGATGGAACAGAACAACACGCAGGGGATCCACGCGGCCTATGAGGCGGCCGTGGCGGCCAGGGATTATCCGGCTCAGGTGATGCTGCACTGGTTCATCCGGGAGCAGGTGGAGGAGGAGGCGTGGACGGCCGAGATGGTGGCGCGTGTGGAAGCGGCCAGTTGTGCGGGTGCGCTGGCGGAGTTGGACCGGCACATCGAACGGTATCTGGAGGAAAAAGACGACGCGAGCTGACGGTCCCAGCCGCGTCCGGGTCGCGAACATTGCCCGACCGTCGGCTGGGCGGCAGTTCACGAGTCCGGCGAGGTGCCGGGGTCGGCTGCCGGGTCGGGCGGGCGGTCGTCTGATCGTCCGGCCGGGCTTCGGGCGTCCAGGAACTTTCTCAGTTCGGCGGCCAGGCGGGGCCCGAATCCGGGCACTTCTGCGATCTGCTCTGCGCTGGCCTGTCTCAAGCGTTGGACGGAGCCGAAGTGTCTGAGGAGGGCGGCCTTGCGCGTCGGGCCGATCCCGGGGAACTCGTCCAGCACGCTCTCGGAGATTTTGCGGAGCCGCAACTGGGCGTTGTAGGCGTTGGCCACGCGGTGGGACTCGTCGCGAATGCGCTGGAGCAACTTGAGGGCGGGATGGTCCAACCCGAGCCGCAGCGGCTCGCTTTGGCCCGGCAGATAGACTTCTTCGAATTCCTTGGCCAGGCCGATGACGGGGATGTGTCCCAGCCCGAGCTGTTCCAACTCGGCCCGGGCGGCGTTGAGCTGGCCCTTGCCGCCATCTATGAGGATAAGGTCGGGCAGTTTGGCGGGACCCGGTCGCGGGGGCGGCGTGATCCCCTGGCGCACGGCCCGGCTGGTCTGTTGGACGAGCTGTTGCAACTCTGCCGGAATGGGTTCGACGTCCCGGGTCGTGACCTTGTCGTCGGCCGGGGCCGGGCACCGGGCAGCGGAGCCGTCCGGCGGGGCTTCACCGGCCAGGGAATGCCCGGCGGCCTGCAGCTCCTGGAGGAGGCGCCGGTAGCGGCGCCGCACGGCCTCGGCCATGCAGGCGAAATCGTCCTGGCCTTCGACGGTCTTGATCTGGAGGCGGCGATAATGGGCGCGGTCGGGTCGGCCTCGGCGGAACCGGACGACGCTGGCGACCTTGAGTGAGCTGCTGATGTTGGAGATGTCGAATCCGTCAATGCATTCGGGCGGCGCCGGCAGTTTCAGCACCTCGGCCAGAGCGGCCAGGTCGCGTTCCGGATCCACCGCCACGGGGAGGCTGTAGGGAACGCGCTCGAACCGTTCCTGCTTGCGGGTCGTCTCTCTCAGGGCGAAGAGCAGGTCGCGCAGGTGGGCGGCGCGTTCGTATTCCCGGCGTGCGGCCGCTTCGCGCATGGCGGTCTCGAGTTGTGCCTCGGTTTCGCGGCAGCGCCCTTGGAGGAACTCGCAGGCGGCCAGGACCTGTTGCCGGTATTGTTCGGGCGTGACGTTCCCAATGCATGGGGCGGTACAATGTTTCAGGTGGGCATAGAGGCAGTGCCGGTAATCGGCCTCGGTCGGCATGAGCGGTGTGCAACCGCGCAGATGGAAGCGGCGCCGGGTCAGGTCCATGACCTGCCGGAGCGCACGGGAACTGGGGAAAGGCCCGAAGTAGAGGGAGCCGTCCGGTGCGCGGATGCGGGTGAACGTGAACCTGGGGATGGGATCGTTGAGGTTCACCTTCACCATGAGAAACCGTTTGTCGTCGCGGAAGCTGACGTTGTACCGGGGTTTGAGCTCCTTGATCAGTTTTCCTTCCAGCAGGAGGGCCTCCGGCTCGCTGCGGACGACGTGGACATCGAAATCGTGAATGCTTTCGACCAGCGCCGTCAGTTTGGGATCCCAGGCCATGCGGCGGGAGGGATGGAAATACTGGCTGAGCCGTTTGCGGAGGTCGCGTGCCTTGCCCACGTAGATGACCGTGCCGAGGCGGTCCTTCATGAGGTACACGCCGGGCCGGTGTGGTACGGTCCGCAGTTTTTCCTTCAAATGATCGGGCACGGTCATGGCAACCACCCCGCACTCCCGGGAACCGCGAGGCCCGCTGTGGCGACCCGGCGGGGCCGGCGGGGTCGGTCCGCCCCGCGGCACCGGGGCCAGCCTGGCACGGGTCCGCCAGCCGCCGCTCCCGGGCAGGACCGTAGCATGACTCGGCGGCACCCGGCAACGGCACCGGATGCCGGGGGCGACAGGCCCCTCGTTCGGATTCGAGCCCCCGGCATGCTACAGTGAACTCGTGCAACGAATCGTCAAGGCGTGCCGGCAGAGGTTCGAGCAGTTGGCCCGGCAGTTCGGCGCGCGCAAGCCGGAACGTGCGGTTCGGTTCTGGTGGGAGAGTGCGCGGAAAGACAGCGAGCGTCTAGGGATTCCCATGGCCGAGGCCCTGGTGTGGTGGGATGCACGCCTGCAGGCGCGCTGGCGCAGGTATCAATGGCGCCGGCATGGACGGCCCCTGCCGCCGGGGGAACCGTGGCTCTTGTATTGCGATGCCGGGCTGGGGGGCCTGGCCCGCTGGCTGTGGGCGGCCGGGCAGCAGGCCGTCTGGTGCCAGGAAAGGGACGACACGGATCTGATCCAGAAGGCGCTCCGGGCCGGTGCGGTCCTTTTGACGCCGGACAGCCTTCTGCTGGAGCGGCGTGTGATCCGGACGGGTCGGCTGCCCACGCTCTGGGTTCCGCCGACCCTGCGGGTGCCGGAACAACTGGCGCTGGTGTTCGAGCAACTTGACCTGCGGGTGGGCCCCCCGCGTTGCATGCGGTGCGGGGGCGCGCTGGTTCCGGTTCCCAAGAGGGCCGTGGCGGACCGGATCCCGCCCCGCACGGCCCTGTGGTTGGACGAGTATTTCCTGTGTGAAAGCTGCAACGGATTGTTCTGGCGCGGCACGCACTGGCAACGAATCCAAAGCCAGCTCCGCGCGCTGGGCCTGCCCGGGGCGGAAGCACGCTGAACGGCACCGGTCCCCGCCGCGCTTTTTGCACTTGCGCCGGGTGGGAACCGGGTGAAGGATAGGGTCGGTGATTCCGCGGATGTCTGCGGGCATCCGCGAACCGGGTGCGCGGTTAGCTCAGTTGGTAGAGCACCAGCTCGACACGCTGGGGGTCGCAAGTTCGAGTCTTGCACCGCGCACCATTTCTTTTTCCCCGGCAGGGTTTGCTGCGCGATCCTGCGCTCCGTTGCTGCACTTGCCGCGGACCCGGCGCGGCGGCCGATGGAGATGGTCCGGCGGCCTGTCCGGGAGGAGGCGAGGTTCCGGATTGCGGCTGGCCGGAAGGATGGCGAGGGCGTAGTGTGAAGCGGGCGGGCGCGATGCAGGGCGGGCGGAAGGCGTCCGGCACCGGTCGCGCCGGCCCGGCAGGAGGCACGCCATGAAACTGGAGATCCGCAGTTCCGCATTCGAGTACGGCAAACCGATTCCCCTGCAGTACACGGGCCTGGGCCGTGACATTTCGCCCCCGCTGGAATGGACTGGTGTCCCGGCTGAAGCCCGGAGCCTGGCGCTGGTGGTCGAGGACCCGGATGCACCGGTGGGAACCTGGTCGCATTGGTTGGTTTACGCACTGCCCCCGCAAAGCCGCGGGTTGGCAGAGGATCAGCCCAAGACACAGTACCTGGCCGGCGGGGCCCGGCAGGGCCTCAACGATTTCCGCCGTCTGGGCTACGGGGGACCGCTGCCACCGCCCGGCCCTCCACACCGGTACTTTTTTCGGTTGCATGCCCTGGACTGTGAACTGGATCTGCCGCCGGGACTGACGCGGGCCAGGCTGCTGGAAGCCATGAAGGGCCACGTGTTGGCCGAGGCCGAGTGGATGGGGACGTTCCAGCGGAAGTGAAGGGGCGGGACGGAACCCCGGGCAGCCGCTTCCCGGGCGGTTTCGGTCATGGTGTTGACCAGCTCTGGCGCACGGCCTGTTGGACACGGCGGTAATCGGGCAGTTCTTCGGCCGGGACCGGCTTTGCGGCCCAGAGGCTCGGGACCCTTTTGGGCACGCGCCAGCGCCAGTGTTCGACGTGTCCATCGGCGAAGGAGAGGTTGCAGCCCTGGCCATGTCGGTCGGCCGGCACGTCCCACCATTCGCGGACATCGCCCCAGACGCCGATGGCGGGGATCCCGAACAACGAGTCCACGATGGCGTCCTCGTGCACGTCCAGGAAGACCATGAGTTGCGCCGGCGCGGGTGAGCGGATCTCGGTGAGCTTTTTGTAGGAGGGCAGGTAGCGCGACAGTTGGGGATCGTATTCGGGCCAGCCGTTGACGGACTGGCTCATGTTGTAGCTGCGGGTTCTGGGAAAAGGCAGCGGCTGACCGTCCGGGGTTTCCACGGTGGAGCGGTCGGCCGGACAGCGGTAGATGGCCGTGGAACGGTTGTAAGGGAACAACAGGCCGTTCTGGATGTTGGTTGGTTCGACATCCAATCGCGCGTTGCCGGGGCACCAGGAGGCTCCCCGGGCCAGCGGGCTGCCCGAGGTGAGGCTGTAAACCGAGTTGTTGGGCGGCAGCACATCGGCGTTGTCGCCCGCGTAGAGGTACCAGCAGGTTTGTAACTGGCGCAGATGGTTCTGGCAGGCGGTTGTCCGGGCGCGGTCCTTCGAGCGGGCAAGGGCCGGCAGGAGCCAGGCTGCCAGCAACGTCACCATGGCCAACACCACCAGGAGTTCGATCAGGCTGAAGGCCCGGGGCCGGTTCTCATCACCGCTTTGGGGGCAGGCGTGATGGGCCGGTCCCTGTCGAACCGTGTTCCGTACCATCGTCTCGTGCGGTCACTATACCCGCAGTGATGGCTCCGGGCCACCGTGCAATCCAGCGCTCGGCGCTGAGGGCGGGATGCCCGGGGACTTGTCCCGCATCCGCGGGTCTGGTAGGTTCAGAGGCGCGCGTTTCATACCGTCGGTCCTTCGGGCGGACGGTGTCGAAGCCGCGGAGGGCCAATGTAGCTCAGTGGTAGAGCAACGGTTTCGTAAACCGTCGGTCGCCGGTTCGAATCCGGCCATTGGCTCCATTTCTTTTTGTCTTCACACTTTCCCCTCCGCGGACCCGTTTCCTTGGAAACGCAACCCGGCAATGGCGAGGCCCGTGTGCAAATGGTCCGGATGGCCGCCGGGCGGAAGGGTTCGGCACCCGGCCACGCAGATGGGCGTGCTGCGCCGGTGGGTCGGCCGGCCTGGTTCAGAATTTGTACCGGAGTCCGGCGACCACCCGGAGATCGTTGGCTTTGCGTCCCGGCGGTGGGGAGTGGTTGTAATTGTCCTGGAAGACCAGGCCGAGGCTGATGGTCTTGGTGATGGCTGCGTCCACGCCCACTTCGGCAATGATGAGGAACCGGGTGTCCCAGGCGTCCACCTGCGGAATGTACTCGAGCGTTTGCCAGAGGCGGGTGTTGGAATTGAGCTGGTACTCGAACCGTTGGCCGGCGCGGAAGGCGGTGTATTGCTCGGCCGGGCGGTCGGCAAGGTTTTCAAACCCCCAGGAAGGACCGATCTCGGCCCGGAGCTCGATGTTGGTGCGTTGCAGGAAATACCAGCCCACGAGCGGGCTGACCCGCGCCCGGTAGTCCACCCCGGCGATGGCGTCGTATTCCGCGTCCGATCGAAGGCCGAAGTAGCCCCGCTGGCGGAACCTCCGATCGTACTGGCCGAAGCCGCGGACGTATTCGGCGGTTTTTTCGCTGTCCTGGTCCACGGTGGATTCGCCGTATCCAGCTGCCAAGCCGGCGCCCAGTTCCCAGCGCGGCGCCTTTTTTCGGGCATCGAGGCTGAGGTTGGCCAGGAAGGTCTCGCTGTTGCCGCGGGTGAGGGTCAACCCCAGAAACGCGCTGCCCCTCCAAGGGTTGGCAGGTGCGTTGGTGGTGCCGACGGCGTTCGAGCCGGATTGGGCCCGGGCCGCTGGCGCCGTCAGGCCCAGTCCCAGGAGGCTGCACAACCAGACGGTCAGGCCGGCTTTTACCCAAGGGTTGGCTGAACGGACCGCCGTTCTCCGGATGTCACCCAAGCGATTCATGCCGGCCAACTTGGGACATGTGGGATCCGGAAGCAAGGCCCTCTTCGGCGCTCGGGGCGGACCGATGGCACCCGCCGGGGCCGTGCTGGCGAGGGTCTGTTGGGAGCGTCGGCCGTTCCCAGGCGGTTGCGGTCGGGCGGAATGCGCGTGCATTTTTCGCGGGCGCGCGCGTCTCAAGGTCCGTGCGTGCAGCCGGGGGTTGGAGAACCGGACTTCAGCCACCGGCAAGGCGGTAGCCGGCCAGTTGCCGGGCCAGTTCAATGGCGGCGCGCATGCTGCCGGGATCGGCCAGGCCGCGTCCTGCGATGTCGTAGGCCGTTCCGTGATCGGGCGAAGTGCGGATGAAGGGCAGGCCCAGCGACCAGTTCACCCCGCGGTCGAATGCCACCGCTTTCAGCGGGGCCAGGCCCTGGTCATGGTACATGGCCACCACGGCATCGAACCGGCCCTGCAGGGCGTGATGAAAAACGGTGTCGCCGCTCAGGGGACCCACGACATCCCAACCGTGCTGTCGGGCCTCGCGCACGGCCGGCTCGATGAGCCTGGGTTCCTCGTCACCGAAGGCGCCGCCCTCACCGCAGTGGGGGTTCAGCCCGCAGACGGCCACGCGGGCACGGGGGAGGCGCAGTTGCAGGCACGCCTGCCGGGCGCACGCAATCGCACGCAACACGCGTGCGACCGAGAGGCGGGAGGGCACCTCACGCAACGCGATGTGCACGGTGGCCAGGGCCACCCGCAACCATCGGTCGTGTTCATCAGGGCCGAGCAACATCATGACCGGCTCGGGTTCACCCGCCAATGCGGCGAGAAACTCGGTTTGGCCGGTAAAGGGAATGCCGGCTCGTTGGATGGCGGCCTTGTTGACCGGTCCGGTGACGATGGCGTCCAACTCGCCGCGGAGGCAGGCGCGGCCGGCGGCTTCCAGCCAGGCCACGGCCGCGCGCGCGGCACGTGGGTCGCCCGGCGGCAGGTCCACGGGCAGGGGGTCGGTCAAGGGAGGGATCAGTTGCACCCCTAACCCTCCCACAGCCAGCCGATCGTGGAGCGCCGCCGAATCGGAACCGAGTCGCATCCGGCAGGCCCGATCCCACCAGGCGGCGTCGCCGTAGAGGACGAACTCCACCGGCGGCGGGTCCGTCGGGGCCGCGGCGTCCGAGGTGCGCAGATCACGAAGTGCGGCGGCGATGACCTCGGGTCCCACACCGGTGACGTCGCCGAGTGTGATGCCGATGCGCACGGGGCGGGCGGGCAAGGTGCCCGGAGGTGCGGGCTCGGGTGTCATCAGAAGTAACGGACAAAGGTCTTGGCGCGGAGTTTCTCGACGTAACGTTTCTGCAAGCGGGCGCGTTCCTCGACCAGGAGGGTTTGTTCGATCTCGTCGCGGACCTCGCTGAGGGGGCGGATACGTTCCGGTCGGGCCTCGTCCACCCAGAGGAGGTAGCAGGCCTCGGGCAGGTCCACCACCGGACTGCAAGTGCCGGGTTGCAAGGAGAAGGCGACCTCGGCCAGTTCACGGCGCAGGACCGACCGGGAGACCCAGCCCCAGTCGCCGCCCTGGGCGCGCTGGGCGCTCTCGGAGTAGATGGCGGCCATTTCGGAAAAGTCGGCCCCCTCGAGGATGCGTGATCGGATCTCCTCCGCCAGACGACGGACCCGTCCGGCATCGTCGGGTCCGCGTTTGTTGAGGGTGATCATGCGGAGTTTGACCTCGGGTTCGGCGCGGAATTTTTCCTGATGGGCGCGGTAGTAGGACTCGATCTTGTGCGGGGAAATGATGAGTTCGCGGGAGATGTTCCGGTTGCGGAGGACCTCGATGATGATCTGCTCGCGGATCTGGCGGCGGAACCGTTCGAGGGTGAGCCCCTCGGCCTGGAGGGTGCGGATCATGCGGAGGCGATCTCCGCCAAACTGTTCGCGCAACCGTTCCTGGAGTGCCTCCTCCACGATGGCCTCGGGAAGCTGGTAACCGGACTGTTCCCAGTCACGCAGGATGAGCTGGCGCTGCACCAGTTGTTCGGTGTTTTCCTCGACGAGCTGGTTGAGTTTCTGGCGGAACGTTTCGGGATCGTTTCTGTACTGGCGCTGCAGCAACCCGAGAGCGGGCAGCACGGAGGCGTTGACCTCCTCCAGGGTGATGACCGAATCGTGGACGACCACGCGGATGCCGTTGATCAGTTCGGCTCCGGACAGCGGACCGGCTGCCAACAACCCCAGCAAGCCGGCAAGCGGGATGACTGACGCTTTGTTGTTCACCGCCTTCGGAGGGTAGAGGGCGGCGGACGCCGGTTCAAGCGCCGGGGCAGACCGCGCCTTGAACGGCCATCGCGCTGCTGGCACAATCGCCACTTGTGCGGGAACGGTTTCGGATCTGGACGGAAGCGCTGGAAACGTTCGTGCTCGAAGTCATCTTCGAGCAGCGACACGACTGGCGCGCCCGTCTGATGCGCGGTTTCCTGCTGGTGTGCTCGAAGATCTTCGGAGCCGCGGTCAAGCTCCGGCGTTTCCTCTACAACGTCCGCATCCTGCGGGACACCACGGTGGGCGTGCAGGTGATTGCCATTGGTAATCTGACCGTGGGCGGCACGGGCAAGACGCCGGTGGTGGAGAAGTTCGCGCGCGAGTTGCGGGACGCCGGACGCAACGTGGCCATCTTGTCGCGCGGGTATCGTTCCAAACCGCGGCCTTTTCACAAGTGGCTGCTGGACAAGCTGCTGTTCCGAGAGGACACGACGCCGCCCCGGGTGGTCTCCGACGGGCGTTCCCTGCTGCTGGACAGCGAAATGGCGGGGGACGAACCGTACATGCTGGCGTCGAACCTGCGGGACGTGGTGGTGTTGGTGGACAAGAACCGGGTCAAGGCGGGCCGGTATGCGGTGGAAAAGTTCGGGTGTGACACCCTCCTGCTGGACGACGGCTTCCAATACTGGAACCTGCAGGGCCGGCGGCATGACGTGGTGCTGGTGGACGGCCAGCAACCGTTCGGCAACGGCCATTTGTTGCCGCGCGGGACGTTGCGCGAGCCGCCCTCCCACCTGGCCCGGGCCAGCACCGTCTTCATCACCAAGAGCAACGGGAAAAACGAGGAACTGCGCCGGATCATCAGCCAGATCAATCCGCGGGCGCCCATCATCGAGTGCGTGCACCGGCCGTTGTATCTGGAGGACGTGTTCACCGGGCAGCGTCTGGGGCTGGACTTTTTACAGAACCGGCCGGTGGCCGCCCTCAGCGGGATCGCACAGCCGGAAAGCTTCGAGCAAAGCCTCACCGGGCTGGGCGCCGAGCTGGTCTATTCCAAACGGTTTGCCGACCACCACCGGTTCACCGTGCAAGAGGTGCTCAACGTGATCAACCGGGCCAAACGCCGCGGGGCCCAGGCCATCATCACCACACAAAAGGACGCCGTGCGGTTTCCCAAACTCGACCGGCGCGACCTGCCGATCTACTTCATGCGGGTGGAGATCGAAATCATCTCCGGGGCCGAGGACTTCCGCGATTGCGTGCGCCGCATCTGCTTTCTCTGATGGGCGAATGGCTCTTGTACGCGGTGGCGCGGGTGGTGGTGACGTTGTTGCAGGCGTTGCCGCTGCCCGTGGTGGCGCGACTGGGCCGGATGGGCGGCGCGTGCGCCTACTGGCTGGACGGCCGGCACCGGCGGGTGGCGCTGCGCAACCTGACACTGGTCTTCGGAGGGGAGCATCCATCGGAAGAAATCCGGGCCCTGGCGCGGGAACATTTCCGGCGCCTGGGCGAGAACTACTGTTGCGCGGTCAAGACCGCGGCGATGTCCCCGGAGGAGCTTCGACCCCACCTGCAATTCGTGGGGACGGAGGTCCTCCGCCCCGCGGTTCCGGGTCAGCCACCGGCGAGCCGCGTGATTGCCCTGGGGCATTTCGGCAACTTCGAGTTGTACGCCCGGTTCGGCCAGTACGCGCCGGAGTTTGAGTGCCTGACGACGTATCGGGCGTTGAAGCAACCGCGGCTGAACCGACTGCTGATGTCGTTGCGGGAGCGGTCCGGCTGCCGATTTTTCGAGCGGCGGACGGAGGCTGCGGCGCTCCGTGCGGCGATGCGGCCCACGGGTGTGTTGCTGGGTCTGCTGGCCGATCAACGGGCCGGTGCACGCGGTCTGGCCGTGCCGTTCTTCGGACGGCCCTGCTCGACTTCGCCCGCTCCGGCCCTGTTTGCCCTCCGGTACCGATGTCCGTTGCACGTGGCCGTGTGTTACCGGATCGCCCCCGGGCGGTGGACCATTGAGCTGGGGCCGGAGATCCCCACCCGCCAGGGCGGGAGGCCCCGGCCGCTGACGGAAATCCTCCGGGACATGCACGTGCAGTTCGAAGCGGCCATCCGGCGGGATCCGGCCAACTGGTTCTGGGTGCACGACCGCTGGAAACATCCGGGCAGGCCGGGGTCCGTCCGGGCACGGTCCCCTGCGGCGTTATCCTGATGCCGCGGCGGGCGCGCGGCCGGGCGTCGGCGCCGGGCCGGACTCAGCCTGCCGCACCCGGGCCGGCGGGCGCCGGCAGCGTCAGCCGTGGTGCGTGCCGCTGGTTCAACGGGTTGTCCCGGAACCCGGACCGTTCCAGCCAGCCGGCCCAGTCCCCGATGAGGGCCAGGAGGTCGGGCACCCGGATGCCCTCCATGTCCGGAGGGTAGCGGCCCAGAAGGTGTGCGGCGCGGTGCAGCAGGGCCGCGGCCGGTTGCAGCCGGTCTTTCTGAAGGTGGACGAACGCACCCGCCAGTTGGATAAGCGCCTTGTAGAAATCCCCCTCCGGCGCCCGGCGCCGCTCCAACCAGAGGTCCTCCAGCACGTCGTGCGCCTCATAGAACCGGCCCTGGTTGAAACATTCGAAGTAGCCCAGATACCGCGCGTCCCGGTCGCGGCCGGTCCAGCCGGCACTGAGGGTCTGAATCTTCTCCTTTTTGGAACTCATCGGGCGGGCACAAGGTAGCCCCGGACCATCCGACAATCGAGAAGGGACCGCGTCCGATGACGGACAATCGGACGATGAACCGGGCAGCAACCGCCCGGGCGGGGGCTCAGGGGTCGCTGGTGATCTTCGACCAGTCCAGGTTTCGCCGCGCCGCGTAAAGGCCGAAGGCCTTCTCATTCTGGATGAGCACGGCGCGGACGACGGCCGAATCGTCCGCCCGGCCGAGGTCGAGGAAGCTGTCGGGGATGATCCCGACCCGTTTGTGGGCGTAGATCAGGGCGAAGGTGGCCTGGGCCAGTGCGTAGTAAGGCAGGTCCTTGTAGGCGCCCTCGGCCACGTCTTCGACGGCATCGGCCAAAAACTCGAGTTGGTCCACCAAATGAGGGAACCGGGGCTCCTGAATCTGCGTGAATTCCAGCTTCCACTGCGGCAGATGGCGCAGGACCTTTTCCACCACGGCCGGCGTGATGGAACTGGCACCGCGGTTCACGAAGGCGGCGATTTCACCCATCGGCCGGGAGTGTAACCGGGCGGGAGGGCTTGCCAAGGCCAAACCGGCCGGGCCGGCGGCCCGCACGCCGGACGGCTTTCGGCTTCGAGCCGCCCGTGGCGGCCCGGGCGCTGCCGAACCCACAGGTGGGAGGGGCGGCGAACCAATCGCGTGGTTTTCCTTGCTGAGCCGATTGTCCACAGGCGATACGCTGGGCGTGGATGAAGGAAGGGATGCCCTTGGAACGGGTGGACCCCGTGCACGTCCGGCGGAATGGCCGGTTGTGGCTGGACTTCGGGGGGTGCGACTATCTTCGGCTGGCCCACTCGCCGGCGCTGCGGCAGGCCCTGGTCCGCGCGATTCAGACGCACGGATGGAATGTGGCCGCGTCGCGCCTGACCACCGGGAACCATCCACTGTACGAGCGGGCGGAGCGCAAACTGGCCCGGTTTTTCGGCGCAGAGGCCGCGCTGCTGATGCCCACGGGTTACACGGCCCCGCTGGCCGTGGCGCAGGCGCTTGCCGGAATGTTCACGCTGGCCCTGGTGGACGAAGAGGCTCACGTTTGTCTGCAGGACGCGGCCGTGTTCCTGGGTTGTCCGGTCCGCGTCTTTCCGCATCGCGATGTGGACGCGGTGGCTCGCTGGGTGCGCCGTCTCGGTCCGGGGGCACGCCTGATTCTGATCACCGACGGTTTGTTTGGCTGGAACGGTGCGGTGGCACCGTTGGCGGAGTATCGGCGCGTCCTGCCCCGAAACTCCTGGTTGCTGGTGGACGACGCGCACGCTGCGGGGCTGTTGGGACGGCGAGGCCGGGGCAGTGTGGAAGAGGCGGGGATCTCGCGCGAGCGACTGGTCCAGACCCTCACGTTGAGCAAGGCCCTGGGCTTGTACGGAGGCGTGGTGTTGTGTTCGCGTGAGATCCGCCGCCGGGTGGTGGAGCGGTCCGGTTGTTTCGGCGGGGGCACACCGCTTTCGCCTGCCCTGGCCGCGGCGGTGGAAACCGCGCTGGTCGAGCTCCGGCGGGCCCTGCCGGGGCGGAGACGGGTGCTGCAGGAGGCCGCGCGGTTGCGGGCCCGGTTGCGGGCGGCGGGATGGGAGGTGCTGGAGACGCCGGCCCCCATCGTGGCGTTGTTCCCTGCGGACCGGCGCGAGGCCCGGCGCGTGATCCGCGCGCTGGAATCGGAGGGCATTCACCCGCCCTGGACCGAGTACCCGGGGCGGTCGGCGGGTTACTTCCGGTTCATGCTGGCACCGGCGCACACGGCCGAGCATCTGGAGCGGTTGCGACGCGCGCTGTTGAGTGTACGCGGTGCGCAGGGCAGGCCGGACGCCGCCGGCCGCAGGGCACGCGCGGGATAGGTGCACCTGCGCCGGGCAGGGGAACGAGGCCCGGTCTGCCCAGCAGGGTCGGCCGTCGAGGCACTCCCGCACGGCCCGGGCGATTTCAGTGAAGCCAATGGTTTTAGCGGCACCGTGTCGGCAGGTCCATGGTGGGGCAAACCGGCCCTGGTTTTGGGCATGTTGGGAGAGCTCTGGCCAACGCAACGGGACTGACCGCGGTGCCGAGTCCGGCATTGAATGGCAGGGAGACCACATTCTCGTCCCGGGCACAAATGAGAAGGCGGGGAGTCTTCTTCGGCCAGGCAGACGGCTTTCGGCAGATCGTCAAAAGAGGGCTTGCATCTTGCGCCGGCCGCGCTAAAGTAGAGGCGGCTGTTTGAGGAAGCGAGCGTAGCTCAGCCTGGTAGAGCGTCACCTTGCCAAGGTGAATGTCGAGGGTTCGAATCCCTTCGCTCGCTCCAATTTTTTTGTCCGGATCCGGCCCCATGAACCTTTCAGGTAATTGTCTCCGTGTTTTCCGCTCTGGTCGAAGGTGCAGGCCCGCATGGTCGGGTTTGCCAGTGGTCCTTGCCCTGCTGCTGGCGGGGGGCGTCCCCTCGAGGGGCGGGTCGGAATCGGCGGAGCCGGTCCGTTTGGGCAGTCCGGCCGATCACCTGCCGCCGCACATCCGGCAACTGACCTGGTTCGGCGAACGCGCCGACTGGTCGCCCGACGGCAAACGGATCCTGTTTCTTTCCAAAACGTTTGGCGACGCGATGGAGCTGGAGCTGGAGACGGGACGGATCCGGAACCTGACGGCACACTATTCGCACCACGGCTACACGCGGGCCTTGTATCTGGCCAACGGTGACGTGCTGCTGTCGGGGCCCGAGACGTTTGATCCCCGCCAGCCCGGTGAAGCGCGGGTGCAGTGCTGGTTGTACGTGTTGAACCCTCGGGTGGAGGCGCCGCCGGTCCCGCTGGGCACCAAGTGCAGCGAGGGCCCGGCCGTTTCGCGGCGGCGACTCCACCTGGCATGGACGCACGTGGCGGCGCAGTACCCCGATGAAATGCCGCCGGGGACGTCCCGGATTTGGGAGGCCGACCTGGCGTACGAGGGCGGTCGTCCCCGGCTGGTGAACCGGCGTCTTGTGTTGGACAGCCGGGACCTGCCTTTTCGGTGCACGCTGGAGACGCAGAATTTCCGTCCGCCCGACGAGAAGGAACTCATTTTCAGCGCCTACGGTTATCAGGGAACCGAGGTGTGCGGGGTGAACCTGGAGACGGGCGCGGTCACCAACTACTCCAACGCACCGGATCAATACGACGAACCGGAGGGCATTTACCCCGACGGCCGTGCCACACTGGTGGAATGCGACCGGCAAAACCGGCGCGGCCCCGGTGCGGTGGACATCTGGCGACTCGAACTGGACGGCAGTGGCCGCTACGAACGTCTGACCTTTTTCAGTGATTACCCGGGGTACAAGGCATCCAACCCCGTGGTCCGGGACGACGGCCGGTTCATTGCCTTTCAGTTGGCGCGCTCGAAGGACGCCGCGGGTGTGGGCCACGGGATTTTTCTGTTCGACCTCCGGGCATGGGCCCACGCGCGGGCTGCGGGCGGTGGGGTGGCTCCCTAGGCGGTCGCTCCGAGCACGCGGATGGGCGCCATGCGGAAGATGGCGCCCCGTGGCTGGTTGGGCACGTACTCGATGTCCCAGCCGTGGGCCAGCACGATCTGCCGGACGACGGCCAGCCCGAGGCCGGACCCTTTCGGATTCGTCGTGAAATAAGGCTTGAAGATCTCGCTGCGGTGTTCGGGCGGCACGCCGGGTCCGTCGTCGCGGATCTCCAGTGCGATCTGAGACGGGCCCAGTCGCACGGCCGCCACCTCGATGTGGCCCTGATGCGGGACGGCCTGCACGGCGTTGAGCAGAAGATTGAAAAGCGCCTGCCGCAGCAGCGGTTCATCCGCCTCCACGGTGGGCAGGTTCTCGTCCACACGGAGTTGGATCTGCTTGTCTTCCAAATCGGGCGCCAAAGTGCGCCGCAGCTCCACCATCACCCTGCCCAGGGGCACGGCGGTTCGCCGGACCTCGCGCGGGCGCGAGTAGTTGATGAACTCGTTGAGTTGCGCCGTGACGCGGTCGGCTTCCTCCATGATCTGCCGGGCTCTGGCGCGCGGGCCTTCCGGGAGGGAGGCATCCTGGGCCAGCAACTGGGCGGTGGTGCGGATCACGTTGAGTGGGTTCTTGGTTTCGTGGGCAAGCCCCGCGGCGACCACGCTCATTTCCTGCAACTGGCGGTTGACAGCCGCGGCACGGGCCAGCCGGACCTCCAGATCGGCCGTCCGGAGGAGACTGCGCCATGCGAGGGCGAAGGCGACCGTGGTCAACGTGACGAAAAATGCCAGAATCGTGCGTTGCCAGAGGTCCTGGCGGCACCGCTGGATCATGGCCTCGGTGGAAAGCAGGATGACAAAACTGTGGAGGCCCTGTCGTTGGATCGCCTCCTGATACTCTTCCTCGCTCATCCAGAACGGGCGGCCGAATGGCGGCCGCCGATCGCGCGATCGCCGGCCGCGAAACCGGTCTTCGTCCCGGTCGTTCCGGTCCTCGCGTTTGACTCCGTCCGGCGGGGGCGGACCTTCGGGCGGGCGAACCTCCCGGGTGCCGGGCTCGGGCGGGGGTGGTCCCGGGCGGGGGCCGTCCTCGGGCGGCCGGGCGCGGTCGCGTCCGAACGGCGGGAGTTCCTCCCGGGGCAGCACCAACGTGGGGGGCTCCGGTTCCGGTTCGCTGGTGAGGTTGGCGCCCAGGTCCACCAGGTTCATCAGGGCCACGAAATTCGGGCCCCAGTGCTGGCCGGTGGGGACCAGCCCGCGCAGGTCCACGTCAATGGGCTGGCCGGCGGAGGCGACGACCTCCCCGGCGGCGTTGAGCATGGCCACGCCCATCAACTCGTCTGGTTTGACCAGCTCCTGGAGGGTGGATTCGAGGCGGTCCTTGGGTATGATGCCGAACCTCCGCTGGGAGCGCAGCACGACGCCCAGGGTGGTGGAGATGTCCTGCGCGCGGCGGATGAGGGCCTGGCGCGCGTTCTGTCGCACGCGCAGGTGCTCGCCCCACTGCCAGGCCATCAGGGCCGCCCAGACCAGGATCAGCAGAGCATAAACCCAACGGCTTTGCCGGATCGGATGCATGAGGCGGATCCTCGGAGTTTACCGCCCGGGCCCGCCGGATTTGACGGGTAAACTGTCGAGAAACCGGTACAGCTCCGGTTCATTGAACGCTCCGGGGAGCGTTTCCGAGTTCATGCGCTCGCGATCGGAGACGTTCACCAGGTCCTCCGGGTACTTCACGATGTAGGGGGTGAGAAAGATCAACAACTCGGTCTTGGCATCGTTTTCGACCCGGCGCTTGAACGCGTTTCCCAGGAGCGGGATGTCGCCGAGGATGGGCACCTTGCTCTGGGTGGCCATTTTGCTCTTTTGCATGAGGCCGCCGATGACGACGGTGTGGCCGTTGGGGGTGACGACCACCGTGTCGGCCGACCGGATGTTGATGACCGGCGCGGCGGCGGCCGCGTTGGTGCCGCTGGCGATGGCCACGCTCTGTTCGGAAAGGGCCGAAATCTCCGGTGAGATGATCATCTCCACCATGTCGTCCGAGGTGATGAACGGTGTGACGCGCAGGATGATGCCCACGTTTTCGTAGGTGATGGAGTTGATCTGGTTGCCGAAGTTGTCGTAGCGGGTGGCGGTGATCAGGGGAACCTGTTGTCCCACGACGATGGTGGCCTGCTGGTTGTTGCGGGCCAGGATGGTGGGCCGGGAAAGCACCTCGAGCTTGCCGTTTTCCGCGATGGCGCGGAGGGTGACCTCCCAGTCGGAACCGAGCAGTCCGAAGTTGAAGGCGCCGCTGGTGGGTCCACCGGTCAGGGCGCGGAAGGCCTGCTCGACGGTCATGGTGGTGTTGCGGCCGATGTTCCGGTTGCGACTGCCCTGGATGCCGAAATCCAGGCCGTCGCGGTAGGTGGCCTCCAGGAACGTGACCTTGATGAGGACCTGCGGCTTGGGACGGTCCAGGTTGGAGATCACCTGGCTGACGGCTGCGGCGGTTTCCTCGTCGGTGATCACGATGAGACGACGACTCTCGGGGTCGGCGGTCACCAGCGCCTCGCCCACCTCGGTGGGGCTCGGATAGCCCAATGTGCCGGCCCGGGTGCCGGCCCCGGCGGCCCGAGCGGTCGTGGTGCGCGTGGTGGCGCGCGGCTGGGCCTGTGCCCACAGTTGGATCGTGACCCCCAACAGCAGGAGGGCAACCCCGAAACGAATGATTCGTGTCGACTCTCTCATGGCGGTGTACCTACGGTTCATACGGATGCTGTGCCCCGCGGCTCAGCGAATGCCCTGACCTCGGACGGCGCCGCCACCCTGGAAGTCAAAGCCCTGGTTGAAGTTCTGTTGGTTGATCATCTGCTCCTGCCGGGCTTCCAATGCCGTCCGATCCTGGCTTGTGGACGACGTACGCCGTGTGTTCTGGCCTTCGAACAACTCGCGCAGGATTTCCTCGGCGCGGCCGGGTTCGGCGTTTCGCAGTTCGTACACGAAGACCTTCTGTTTGCGGGCGGGGTTGCCGTCGAGTTGTTCGATCATGGCAGCGATCTGCGGCATGAGCTGGCGCGAGGCGGTGACCACCACGGAGCTGGTGCGCAGATCGGCCACCGCGATGACGCGGCTCTGCTTGAGGACGCGCTCGCTCGGCGTGTTGTTGTTCGCGCCGGGGAAACCCGGCGGGAAGCGGCCGGGCCCAAAGAACCGACGCGGACCGGTGGTCGTGTTTTGCTGCGTTTCATCGGGGAAGAGGCTGGTGATGAGGTCGGCCATTTCCTGGGGATCCGAATGCCGCAGCGGAAAGACGCGGATCTCGGTGAGATCCTCCACGTCCACGTCCACCGCGGCCACCAGTTGCTCGATGGTGGGCATGAGATCCTCGGGTGCGCTCACCACCAGCGAATTGCTCCGTTCATCGGCCGTGGCAACCACGCGGCTGGCCCCGGGTCGGCCCTCGTTGGACTGTTGGCCGTCCTCGCCGCCTCCGCCGCGGCCGCGCATGAAGGCGAAGAACCGCGCGCGTGGATCCAGGCCGCGGGCGGTGGAACTCTCGTCCGCGAAGACCTCCCGCAACACGTTGGCCACGGTCTTGGCATCGGCGTAACGCAGCGGGAACACCTTGACGACCGAGAGGGCCGACACACTGGTGTCCAGTGCCTTGATGATCTCGACCAGGCGCCGGATGTTGGCCTGAGTATCGGTGACGACCAGGGCATTGCCGCCTTCGTTGGCGGCCACGGTGGCGGTCTCGGGGATGAGCGGTGCGAGATCCCGGCTGAGCTGCACCGCGTTGATGAAGCGGACCGGGATGATCTGGGTGACGATCTGATCGTCCTTGGGGATGGCCTCCGGGTCGGAGCCCCGGCGGACCGGGATATCGCGTTTGCGTGCCTCCTCGCGCGTGACCACGGTGAGGGTGCGGCCGTCGCGGATGACGGCGTAACCGTTGCGGGCCAGCGCGCGGTTCAACACGTCGATGGCCTCGTCCCTGGTCAGCGGTTGGTTGCTCCAAACGTCCACCCGCCCCTTGACGTCCACCTCCGGGATGATGATGAACCCGGCGGCTTCGCTCAGGTAATTGAGCACGAGTTCGAGGGGTGCGTTGCGGAAGTTGAGGCGCAACCCGCGTTCGCCCTCGGCCACCACGTGGGTTGGCGGCGGTGAGACCTGCATGTCGGGTTCGGTCTGCCCGGCCGGCCCGGCGGTTTGGGCCTCTGTGGCGGCCGTGGCTGCCTGGGTCAACGTTTCCCCCGGGCCGGAGGCGGGGTTGGATCCAGCCTCGGGCGTGGCCGGGGCCGTGGGTGGAAGGTTTGTCGTTTGCTGGGCCTGCAGCCTGGTGCTCAGGAGCAGGCCGACCAGGCCAAGGATTGCTGTGAGTGTTTTCATTGTTCCTCCCTCGCTCGCCGTTCCATCAGTTTTCGCAAGATCTCGTCGGCGGCCCCGCCGGGTCCCGAAGAACCGGAGGAAACCGCACGCGCATCCGGGTTGGAATCGAGCCGACCGCCGTTGCCACTGCCGGAGGAGGCGGCCAGGGGCAAGCCCACGGCTTCGGAGAGCTCCCACGGCCCGTTTTCCTCCCGGCGCAGGGCACGGCCGACGGGCAGCTCCCAGCGCTGGGTGTCCCCGGCAAGATACACCTTGTCGAACCGGATTTCCTGCACGGTCAACCCGGCCACCGTCTGCCCGGGCCGCACCCCACAGCGGTAATCGGGGTTCGAACCGTCGAAAAAGGCGATTTGGTCCGATCCGTTCTCCAGCACGCCCACCAGGGCAATGGTGTCCACACGTGCCGGACGACGGGTGATTCGCGCGGGAGCAGGCCGCCCGCCGGAACGGGTGGAATTGAAGATGTTGCGGTCCACGATGATTCGGAATGCGCTGAGGTCTGCGGGGCCGGGACGGGGGGAGACGTCCCGGACTGTCGGCGCGGGCTCACCCGGCACGGCTTCCGCTCGGGCTCCGGCCTGGGAACCAGGCGCCACTGTTGCCGCGGGCGCCTCGGCAGGGGCGGGTGGTTCCTGGCCCACCAGGAGGCTCGCGCTCCACGAGAGAACACTTGCCAGCAGCGCGGCCGGGAGCATTCGCCGCCGCGCTGCATGGAGAGCCCGGCCGATCCGCAGATAGGCAATGCGGCGGCCCACTTCTTGCGTTGTTCGATCTGCTTGGTTCATCGGCGTGCCATCCTCGGGACGGCGTTGGAGACCAGGGCGCTGACCTGCAGGCCCAGGGCCAGTTGACTGCCGGTGTCGTCGCGCGCGGTCAATTCCAACTGGTCCACCTTCACTGCGAGGGCGTCCCGCTCCATTTCGTAAAGCAGCCGCGTGAGAGCGGCCAGGCTGCCGGAGGCGTCCACGCGGCATTCGAGCACGGGGGCTTCGTCGGCGGCGCGACGCCACTGCGGACGCACCGAGGTGACGGTGACCTGGCTGACGGCGGCCCAACGTTCGACCGCACCCAGGAGTCTGGCCTCGGCCTGAGACGGCTCGGCCGGCAGGAGGTTGGCAAGCATGTTCTGCCAGCGGGCCCGCAAGGAGGCTTCGCGGTCCAGCAACAGGCGGCCTTGATGGACCCGGGCGCGGAGCTGGACGATCCGTTCGGAGCGTTCCTTCCACGACCTCGCCAGCGGCGTGAGCACGAAGCGGTCGGCCACCAGCAGTCCCACGGCGGCCACGGCGGCCAGCAGGAGCCATTGTTGGCGTTGGGTCAGGTTCATGAGCCGGTTCCCTCCCCCCACTGGAGGTTGAAGGTGAATTGCATGGGTGCGTTGCCCCGCATCTGTTCGACCTGGACGTTGCGCACCTCGGGAAAGGCGCGCAACCGGTCCAGTGCCCGCAGCAGGGCCGCCTGGTCACGGGCCGTGCCGGTGCAAACCACGCGGCCGTTGTCGCGAATCTCCACGGTCCGGGCCGAAAGGCTGCCGTCTTCCGGGAAGGCCTCGGTGAGGCGTTTGAGAACCGCCAGACTGCGGAACGATTCGTCGAACCACGGGCGGTACTGCCGGATGCCCGCCTGAATGGTTTCCAGTTCCCGTACGCGCGCCTCGATCTGGCGCCACTGCTTTTCCCAGTACCAGAGCTGGATCTGCTGGACCAGAAAGGCCGCTGCGAGGAGTCCGAGCACGCCTCCTGTCACCAGGCCGGCCGTCGCCCATCGGCGCGAGGCCATCCGGTTGCGAATCCTTTGCCAGGCCGTGGTCCGGGGCGGGAGAAACTCAAACCGCGCCCGTTCCCCTGCGAGGGCGCGCGCGGCCAGTGCAACCGTGACCGATGGAGCCAGGCCGTCCGGGACCGTCCGGCCCCAGAGTCGCCCCGGCAGGGACCGGATCTGTTCCACTTGGAATCCGCGCGGGCCCAACAGGCTGCCGAGTTTTTCAGTCACTTCGGTGGCCGGTTCGCTGCGGCCCCACACGCGGATTCGATTCACCTGCGTCTGCCATTCCGGCGGCAGTTGGGCCAGGCTCAGTCGAATCTCGCGCCAGAGTTCCTCCGCCTGCAGCACGCGCGCGGGGCCTTCCCACTCGAAAACGCCCTCCACGGTCCGCAGCACGTGCAGGGCGCCACCGGCACAGATCTGCATCTGGACGCGGTCGGCCACGGGCCAGAGGGCAACCCAACCCGGGGCCGTTTCGGCGTCGGCAGGATCCAGGGCACACAAACCGGGCGCAACGCTCCAGAGCCGCAATTGGGCGGCTTGCAGGGCGGCCTCGTAACGCTCGGCCCGTTCGCGGCTGATGGCGAGCACCATCCCGTGCCATCCGCCGCCGGCGAGGGCAAACCGGCTCGTGGCCAGGCGGAGTTCGTCCAGGGAATGAGGAAACGTCCGCTCAGCTTCCAGGAGCATCAGGCTTTGCTGATCCTCTTCCGGCAGGTCCGGCAACGGGAGCGAAAGGGCCAGCACGTGTTCCAGTGGCAGGTCAAAGACACAGAGCCGGGTGCGGATGCCGGCGGCGTCCAGGTGCTGCCGGATCTCGCGTCCCATCAACTCGGGTTCCGCCGTCAGCGGATCCAGCGCCAGTGAGGCCCGGGCCGTCTGGGTGACGGCCAGGCTGCCGTTGGCGCTTTCGACCACGGCGGCCTCGAGCTGGCCGCCTTCCAGCGACAGCCCCAACACCCGGCGCGGGATCCCGCGTCGGGTTTCCCACCAACCGGCCCATTGCCCGGGCCACGCGCCCGCGATGCGAGTCCAAAATGGATGGGAATCTTTCATGGTAAAGTGGCCGGGTTGCGCCATGCGTCGGTGCGCGCCCGGATCTGTCGCATTTCGTCCAATGCCTGCCGGAGGCGCGGGCCCAGGGCCCAACCGAGGTGGGTCAGGTCCTGGCGATACCGCACCTGTGGGAGGCCGTCGTTGACATCGAAGACCATGCGGACCCGGCGGTAACCGCGGTCCTGCCGGCCGAGCGCGACGACGTCGGCGCTGTAAACGGCGCTGCGCGCGGTCAGCCATGGTCCGGCCTGCAGGGCGCGTTGCCGTCCCAGGACCTCCACCACCCATGCCAGGGAAGAGCGGCGATCCTGCCGGCCCAGGCGGTAGGCCACCAGGGCGGCCGCGCCGTCGGTGTCGATGCCCGGGATGCAGGCGAGGACCGGTTCCGGCGCGGTGTTCACGTTGATGAGGCCCTCGACGACGCCGTTGGTGGTGGTGAGCCAGGGATAGACCTGGTCGAACTCTTCCCGGGTCATTCCGCTGCGGATGTAGAATTCCATGAGGTTGGTGAAACCGGTCGGGGCGCCGCCGCCCGGACCGCCGGGTCCGCCCGGGCCGGCGCCCAGACTGAGCTGGGTGAGGATCTGGTTGGCGCGTTCGGCACCGAACTGACTCTGGAGCAGTTGGGCGAGCGACTCCGGTTCGTTGACGTTGGTTCGGTTGAGGCCGGACTCCCGACTGAAGACGGTCACATACTCCCAGAGGCCCGGTTGCAGGCGGCCGTCCCGGTTGTCGCGGGGCGGGGTCGCATCGCCATCGTCTTCGTTGGGGTCGAGTACGCCGTTGAGGTTGGCGTCCTCCCCGTAGAGCAGTTCCATGGTCACGCCGCGGACCATGCGGAGTTCCTCCACGGTTTCGAACGGGGCGTTTTTGCAGCGGTAGGGCGGGTTCAACCGCAGGTAGACCTGGTCTTCTGCACCGTTGAGCTCGGGTTCGCTGTCGGCATCGCGCCAGTCCACGATGGCGGCGGCCACTTCGGGATAGAGCACCAGGTTGGTGAGTCGTTCGAGCATCTCGAGGGTGGCGGTGTTGAGATTGAGCTTGGACGCCTCGTCCACCAGCCCGAAGGCGGGCGTATCGCCCCACCAGGCCTCGTCGCTGCGTCCCAGGAGCCAGAAATGGGCTTCGCCCACCGGCACGTCTTCGCAATCCTGGGGGAAGAGGTCCGGTGGCCAGCCCGGGGCTTCCACCTGCGCCAGCAGATTGCTCACGTGGAGCATCGCGCCCTCGATGGCCAGCTCGGCCTGCAAACCGGCCACGCGATGGTCGGAGGCACGCAGGTTCAAGCTCATGTTGGAGGCGAAATAGAGCGCCAGAGTCACCAGCCCGAACGCCACCCACAGCACGATGATCAGGACGGATCCGTGCCGGGGCGCGATGGGATGGGAATGGGATCGTGGCAGCGTCATGCGCCCTGAGCCTCCGCAGCGGTGACGTTGTTGGTGAGGGGCCGGACCCAGACCGGCACCACCATCTCCAGCGGAGCCGGCTCGATTCCGGTCTGCCTGTCCGGCAGGCGGGCGATCCGCACCCGAATGGCCAGCGGAAGGACCTGTGGCTGGAGGGTCGAGTCCCACGTGGGGAGCCACTGCGATCCGTCGAAATACTCGAAGCGCACCTCCTCCACGCGGTCCAACAGAAACTCCAGCTCGGGCGGTTCCGGTCGGGGCGCCAACAGGTTCCGCGTCACGGCGCGCACCAGTTCCCAGCCCTCGGACCGGTTGGTGGGATTCATCAGCCCGTAGGCCACGACCTGAACGTCTCCCCACGGGTGGAAGGCGTCCACGATGCCGCTGGCGGTGTAAAAGTCCGGGCTGACCCGGCGGGCGCCCAGACCGACCAGCAGATCCGGACCGGCGTTGGTCCGCTGTCCCTCGCTTTGCAACGGACCGAAAAACGTGCCGCCCGGCGGGACAAGGTTCTGCAGGTCCCGCCGCAACCGTGCCACGGCAAGTTCGACCGGACCGGCTTGTTCAACCGTGGCCTCCGTCCGGCCCCGGAGTCTCACCGCCCCGAAGAACACGCCGTGGATGGCGATCAGAACGACGGCAAAAGCGGAGACGGCGATCAACAACTCCAGCAACGTGAAGGCTCGGCCGCGCCGGTTCCGGCCCCGTGGCGGGGCATGATACCGGATGGGTAACGGGCCGCGTTTGACGGGTGCCTTCATTGGCTGGCGTCCACCAAGGTGCTGAGGTTCACCGCATATTCCCGGCCCTGCAGCGGGAAGGTCACGCGCACGGTCAGGACCCGCAGGGCCCCCTGCTGCCAGGAATCCAGCCGGCTTTCCCAACGGTACACCTCCGTGCCCTCGGCCACCTCGCCACTCTGGGAGCCGCGCCGCCACTGGCCGGTGGCGACCAGTTCCTGAAGGACCCGCTCGCCCACGCGCGCGGCGGCGGTCCGGCGGAGTCCCATCTGTCCGGCGCGGGTGGCCACGTGCAGTCCTTCCACGGCCACCGGGATCACGATGGCCATGAACACCAGCGCGGCCAGAACTTCCGCCAGTGTGAAACCGGCGCGCCTTTCAACGCTGTGCGTCCGGCACTTCATAGGTTTCCAGCTCGTACGCCAGGCGGTTGCGATTCCGACGCACCACCGCCACGGTTTCGCCCGTGTCGGTTTCCTGGACGAACCGGATGCGTTCGGGGCTGAGCGGCCCCGGCAGGCCGTCCGGCGTGAAACGCAACACGTAACGGTCCGGAGTCGTTTGCCCTTCCAGGGTGCGAAAGACCTGCGCCCATGCCGCGGCCGACAGATCCGCGGGCGAGCGCGTCACGGCTGCGGGTTCCACCTCCGCCCGCACACTCGGATCCATCGCATACTCGAGCGCGCGCGGGTCGGCCTCCTGCCAGGTCCATTCCGCCTGCAACCCGTAGCGGCCCGCCCCGGTGTCGATCCACAAAAGCATGGGGACACCTTCGGCCACCGCCCGACTCTGTGCGTAACGGGTCAGCGCCAGGAATCGCATCGCTTCCTCCTCCACCTTGCGCCCTTGGAAAAAGCGGGAAAGTGAGGGAGCGGCCACGGCCAACACGGTGGCCAGCACGGCCATGACCAGGATCAGCTCGATCAACGTGAACCCCGCCAGCCAGCCAACAGGCAGACCGGGTGCCGTGCCGCCGGGAGCTGGTTTCCCGGGCGGATTCCATCGGCACACGGGACTTGGCAGGCGGAGTGTCATGGGCGTCGGTCACCGGCCTGTGGAGCCGGTGCTCCAGTTGGTGATGTCGTCGTCTGTATTGGGCTGGCCGTCCGGGCCCATGGACATCAGGTCGTAGCCGTTGGGGTTGTGTCGGCCGGGACACTCGTAGATGTAGGGGCGGCCCCAGGGATCGAGGGGGATTTCGTTCTGGCGGAGGTAGGGCCCCTTCCAGTTGGGGGCATCCCGCGGCTGGATGATCAGGTCCTTCAACCCGTCGCTGCCCTTGGGATAGTACCCGTTGTCCACCTCGAACGCGTCCAACGCGGTGGCAAATGCGGCCAACTGCGTGCGTGCCGCGGTGATCCGGGCCTGCTCGGTCCGGCCGGCGAACTTCGGCAGCACGATCGCCGCCAAGGTCCCCAGGATGACCAGCACCAACAACAGTTCCACCAGGGTGAACCCGCCCCGGGCTCCCCGGTCCCAGCGTCGTTCCGTCATTTTGGTTTTCATGAGTCGCAATACCGGTCCACCGTCTCACCGGATGTAGTCCTGCAGGGTGAAGATGGGCAGGACCATCCCGATGAAAATGATCCCGATAAATCCCGCGATGAGAAACAGCATCACCGGTTCGGCCATGGAGACGGCCAGCTTGAGTTGACGGTCCAGGTCCGCCTCGGTGGTGTTGGCGATGCGCGTCAGTTCCTGGTCGAGCCGGCCACTCTCCTCGGCCACGGTGATCATTTCCAGCACCGATCCCGGAAAGAGCATGGGACAATCTCGCAGGCTGTTGCCGAGGCCCTGACCCTCCTTGACGCGGTCGATGGACCCTGACACGGCGTCCACGAGGATCTGGTTGCCCAGTGAACGTCGCGCCACCTGGAGGCCCTGGATCAGCGGAACGCCGGCGGCCAGCAGCGTACCCAGCATCCGGCAGAACCGCGCCATGGCGTACTGCGCCACCAGCCGTCCCAAACCGGGCACCTTGAGAATGAATCCCTCCCACACGCGGCGTCCGGCGGGTGAGACCAGCCACTGTCGCAACGTCACCACGCTCACCACCGCCAGTGCCAGCACCACCAGTCCGTACGACCGGAAAGCATCGCTCACCGCCACGATTGCCCGGGTCAGCGCCGGCAACTGCCCGCCGAATCCGGCGAACAGGGTGGTGAAGCGGGGAATGAAATAGACCAGCAGGAACACCAGCACGCCCAGGGCCAGCACCAGCAGGATGCTCGGATACAAGAGCGCGGACATCAGCTTGGCTCGCATTTCCTTTTCGCGCGCCTGGAAATCGGCGATCTGGGCCAGGACCAGGTCGAGAAACCCGCCGGTCTCACCCGCCTCCACCATGGCGACGTACACGCGGGGGAAGACATCGGGCATCTGGGCCATGGCGTCGGCCAGGGACATCCCGTCCACCACGCGGTCATGAATTTCCTTCCAGCGTTCCCTAGCCGCCGGGTGGGCGGTCTCTTTTTGCAGGATCACCAGGGCACGGCTGAGGGGCACACCTGCCGCCAGCAGACTGGAGAGCAGCCGGGTGAAGTTCTCCAACGCCCGGGCGCCCACCTTCTTGGAGCCGCTCCAGGGCAGGCGCCATCCGGGTGCCGGGGCCGCCGGTGCGACCGGCGCGGCCTCGGCGCGGGCCTGCCCGTTGCCCTTCGGCCGGGGACGGGCCCGGCCGTTGGTTCCGTCGGTCTGCTGGGTCAGCCGGATCGGGCGCCAGCCGCGGCTTTCGATCTGGCGAAAGGCCTCCTGGCGACCGCCGGCCTCCAGCTCGCCCTCGACGATCCGACCGTCTGCCTGCAGTGCCTTGTATTGAAATCTTGCCATGCGGTCCGCTTCACGAGGCGGCGCCCAGGCGTTCGGCCACGGTCACGTCAATGCCCAGCAGGCTCTGGTCCTTGGTCACCCGGAGAACCTCTTCCGGGGTGGTGATCCCCATGCGGACCAGCCGCCAGCCGTCCTCGGCCAGGGTCCGCATGCCAGCCTTGCGCGCCGCCACCCGGATCTCGTCGGCCGAACAGCGCTTCAACACCATCGAACGGATCTCCGGCGTGGCGTCCATCCACTCGAAGATGGCGTGCCGGCCGAAGTACCCGGTTTGCCGGCATTCCCGGCAGCCCACGGCCCGGTACACCGGTAGATCCTCCGGCCAACCCAACTGCGCCTTGAACGCCTGTGTGGGTGGTGAATCGTCCACCTGCTTGCAATGCCCGCACAACACGCGGACCAGCCGCTGGGCCAGCACGGCCTCCAACGACGAGGCCACGAGATAGGGTTCCACGCCCATGTCCACCAGTCGGGTGACGGCGCCCGGGGCGTCGTTGGTGTGCAGCGTGGAGAACACCAGGTGACCCGTCAACGATGCCTGCACGGCAATCTGCGCCGTCTCGGTGTCACGGATCTCGCCCACCAGGATCACGTCCGGGTCGTGCCGCAAAATCGAGCGCAATCCGCGTGCAAACGTCAGTCCCGCCTTCTCGGAGACCTGGATCTGGTTGACACCCTTGAGCTGGTACTCGACCGGGTCTTCGATGGTGATGATCTTGCGGGAGGCGTCGTTGATCTCCTGGAGCGCGGTGTAGAGAGTGGTGGTCTTGCCGCTGCCTGTGGGTCCGGTCACCAGGATGATGCCGTGCGGCAGGCCCAGCACGCGCCGGAAACAACGCAGTTCGCGCTCGGCCATGCCCAGTTCCTGCATGCCGCGCAGGGCGGCATTCTGGCGCAGCAGCCGCATCACCACCGCCTCGCCGTGCAGCATGGGGATGACCGAAACGCGGATGTCCACCTCGGCATCGTCCACCCGGATCTTGATGCGACCGTCCTGGGGCAGGCGTTTTTCGGCGATGTTGAGGTGGCTGAGGATCTTCACCCGCGAGACGATCGCCGGTTGGAATCGTTTCACCTGGGCGGGCACGGGGATTTCCTGCAGCACGCCGTCAATCCGGTAGCGGATCCGCAGTTCGTCTTCGAAAGGTTCCAGGTGCACGTCGGAGGCGCGCAGTTCGATGGCGTCGCGCAACACCTGGTTGACGAACCGGATGATCGAGGCGTCCTCGGCCGCCACGTCGAGGTTGGGCTCCTCCTCGCCCTCCTCGTCCACGACCTGGAACGGCGCCTCCTCCTCCAGGGTGTCAATGGTGTCGGCACCCACGCCCAGGCGCTTTTTCATCTCGCGCTGGATGGCCTCGCTGGGGGCCAGGACCGGTCGCAGGCGCAACCCGGTCATGACCCGGAGGGTGTCCAGCGCCTGGGTGGCCAGCAACCGGCTGGTGGCCACCTCCACAAAACCGTTGACCCTGCGCAGCGGCAGCAGTTCCTCCCGCAACAACACACGGGCCGGGAAAAGCGACAGAACCTCCTTGTCGGGCTCCACCTCCTCCAACGTGGTGAAGGCCAGCCCGTATTCCCGGGCCAACCAGCGCAGGACGTCCTCCTCGGAGCGGACCGGCGGGACCTGACCGGTCTCGATCTGCCCGAGCAACGACCGGGCATCGGCGGGCGACAACTGCCGCCGCGCCAACATGCGGTCCAGCAACTCGTTGCCGATCGATTCGGTACCCGTCGCTTCCCGGTGTTCCGCCTTCATGGACCCGCCGATCCGTCCGAGGATGTTTGCCTCTTCGACCCGAACCTGCGCGCGTCAGTCGAGCCAGCCGTTGGCCACGGCGATGGCTTCCTGGCGCACCGTCAGAACCTTGCGCAGATCCTCCTGTGCTTTGCGCAGGGCCTCTTCCCTGGCCTTGCGCGCCTCACGATACTTGGCCAGCGCGGCCTTGAGCTCGGAAGCGGAGGCCTTGGACTCGATGGCCCGATTCAGAGCCTCCTGCTCCGGACTCGGTTGACCGAAGGCCGGCCCCCGACCGGGACCGCCATCGGCGCCAGCCCGACGCGGCCGACCGAAAAAGCCACGACCACCCATCAGCTCGCGGCGTGCCTCGAACACCTTGTTCACCAGCGGTTCGATGGCCCGCCATTCGTTGTCGTCGGTGATCTCCAGCTCCTCCCGCACCCGTTCCATCATCCGCTGACGGAACTCTTCGGGATCGAAGTTCCGGGGTCCACGATCCTGCGCCATCGCAGGGGCCACCCCGCCCAACAGACCGGCCGCCAGACCGGCCATCATCATCGTACGCATCAGTCGTTTCATGGTCCTCTCACCGCTTTCTCTTTTTTCGTTGATCAACCCTCAACCTGGGTTCGGTCGGACAATCCGCGTGGCCCACACCCCGAGGTGTCGGCCGCGACTTGCCCCCTCGCCATTAGCCGCTTCCGTGCCAACCCTTCCTGTCCGGCAAAAACGGCCCGTCGAACCCGCCAACTGCGCAACCGTTGCGCACGCCCACCCCGAGCTTGTGCAACTTTTGCGCAGCGTGCCCCCCGGCCCCGGCAGGGGAACCGGCCCGGGAAGGTACGAGCAGTCGCCACACCCGGGTTACGTCCCGGTAGGCGGATTCCATCCGGTCGGGAACAAGCAGGACCGAGCCGGCCCCGGGCCAACGGCTTGCCCGGCGCGGGGCCTGCTGCGAGGCGGACCGGGCTTTGGCATTGATCCGCAGGCGTGCCGCAGGGTATGGGAGCCGGATGGTGACGGCTGACTACGAGGCACGTTTCGGCGGGATCCGACGGTTGCTGGGCGCCGGTGCGCAGGAGCGGCTGCGCCGGGCCCACGTCTGCATCATCGGCGTGGGCGGGGTGGGCTCGTGGGTGGTGGAGGCACTGGCGCGGACCGGTGTGGGGGCGCTCACCTTGGTGGACTTCGACGAGGTCTGCATCACCAACGTGAACCGGCAGTTGCCCGCCCTCACGGGCCACTTCGGAAAACCCAAGGTGGAGCTGCTGGCCGAACGGGCCCGGCTCATCCAGCCTGAAATCCGGGTTCGCCCCTGGCAAAAGCAGTATACTCCCGGGACCTCCGCGGAGATCCTGGGCGCCCCATACGACGCCGTGGTGGACGCGATTGACCGGCCCGCGTTGAAGGCCCATCTGGTGGCGGCGTGCCGGGCGCGAGGGCTTCGCGTAGTCTGCTCCGGCGGTGCAGGCGGGCGGACCGATCCCACGGCCATCCGGGTGGCAGACCTGGCACACGTCACGCACGACCGGCTGTTGCAGGCCACGCGCAAGTGGCTGCGGTCGCGGCACGGGTTCCCGCGCGGGCCGGGTCGTCCCATGGGCGTGCCGTGTGTCTACTCGCCCCAGCCGCCGGTCTATCCCGCGCCGGACGGGTCCGTGTGCGCCCGGCCGGTTCCGGGCACCAACCTGCGTCTGGACTGCCGCAGCGGCTACGGCACGGCCTGCTACGTGACGGGTGCCTTCGGGTTCGCCGTGGCCTCGGTCGTGGTCCGGTGGATCGCGGAGGAAAGTTTCGCGGGCCAGACGTGACCGAACAACCGGAGGAAATTCTCCTCGACACGCCTGATCAGGGTTTCCAAGGACCAACCGCGCAGTTCTGCAGCGAAGGCGTAAACCGCCGGTAGATTGGCCGGGTGATTGATCGGCCGGCCCGTAACCGGCTCGTGCAGGGCATGCCGGATCCGCTCCGGCGGCGGCAGTTGATCCGGTGCGTCCGTTTCGATCAACAGGCGGTCGGGCGGCACCCGCCGGAACGCCTCCCGCTGGCGGGTCTTGCGCTCATGAGCGTAGTACCCCGGCAAGGAAAAATAGGCGCCCAGCCTGGCCAGCGGTTCCACCATTTCGACCGGGCCGCCGTAGCTGTGAAGGAGGAACCCGCAGGCGGGTCGGGGGTGCGAGCGCAACAGGTCGTAAAGCCGGCCCCATGCGCGCAGGCAATGGATGCTGGCGGGAAGGTTCCGTTCGGCTGCCAGACGAAGTTGCGTGAGAAAAACCTCCTCCTGTCCCTCGTAGGGCAGGTCGGGTTTCCAGCGGTCCAGTCCGATCTCGCCCACGGCCGAGGGGATTCGGTCCACCTGTTCCCGCAGCCGTTCCAGCCAAACCGGGCTGCGCCGGCCGATGTACCAGGGATGGTATCCGAAGCTGGGAAGGACCTCCGGATGGTGCCGCGCCAGCTCCTCCACCGCGGGCCAGTCCTCTTCACAGGACCCGTTGACGACCATGGCCGCCACAGCTTCCCGCCGGCAGAGCTCCAACAACTCGGCCTGCCGGTTCCCGAAGCGCTCGTCCTGGAGATGATTGTGCGCGTCGTAGAAAGCCATCCGCGACGGTTCTGCAGAGTGGTCACTGCGGCACCCGCTCCACGCGGAAGGTCAGCGTGGCCGTCAGCGGCGTGTCCGGGCGCACGAGGATGTTGGTCACGCGGCCGGTCAGCGCGACCTCGCGCGCACCGCGGGTTTCCTTGTTCCGACCCCGCACCGCCAGGAGCGCCACGCGCCCGGCGGGCAAACGCACCTCGGCCGGGAAGGACAGATCGGCATCGTCCGCCTGCGGTTGGAAGACGTAGGTGACATCGGACTCGTTCTGGATCTGAACGTAGGCGGTGCCGGTGCCGCGGACGCGCACCTCGGGCGTCAGCACCCGGATCGAACGTTGGAAAAGGGGTTGCATGTGTTCCTCCCCTCCGATGAGTCGCCCGCCGGCGAACACCGCGGTGCGCCGGGCAAAGAGCGCCTCCCGGACGGCCTCGAGGGTGCGTTCCCGGGCGAACACCAATGTCACCGGCCGCCGGTCGCCGGCGTGCAGGTCGTAATCGAGGCCCATCGGGTTGTGGATGTCGGAGTTGCTCAGCATGGCGAGGTTTTTCTCCAGGCACCACGCGTGGGCTTCCGGGTAGTACTCCCGTTCGTTGACGACCTCGATGCCGTGGAGTTGGTCCTTGGCGAGAATCTCGTCGTGCTCCGGATACCAGCGGGCGCGGCCGTCCGGTTGCTGGCCCCGCCAGCCCGGATGGTTCCAGAAAATGAACGCGCCCTGACGCCGCGCCTCGGCCAGGGCGTCCCGCCAATCCGGCACGTCCAACCGGGTGGCGTCCTGGAGAAAGATGGCGTTGAGGTGGCCGGGGGGCATCGCCCTTGTGATTTCCGATCCCGGGATGACCATCAACCGAAGGGCTTCCCCGTGGCTGCGGGCGATCTGGTAGGACCGGTTGTGTGCCGTGGGCAGATCGTCCTTGTGCGGTTGATGTTCGATGTGATCGGTGATGGCAATGGCATCGAGCCCCTCGCGCCAGGCCTCTTCGGCCCGGATATCGGGCCAGACCTTGCCGTCCGAAAAGACGGTATGAATGTGGAAATCACATTTCAGCGTGAGGAAGTTGGGCAGGTCAGGCAGCCGCAGCGGCGTCCGCGCCCGGTCGTGGGCAAGCGATCTTCCACCGCAGGCAACCAGCCAGAGGACCAGGCAGAGAGATGTGGGCCGGAACATCACGACGGGTGAAGTTGCCCTTGGTTGGCCCCGAGGTCAACGCCGGAGCAGCCCCCCCGGCCCGCGCCCGAGCCGATGCGTCACAGAATCGTAACTCAACGGTCACAAACCCGTCATGGTCGTCCGGGAGGTTGGAATCGGAAAGAAGAGTTTCGAAGGCCGGACGACACCCGGGTCTGGCAAGACAGGGCCCCGGCCGGCTCAAGACAGGCAGCGAAAGGAATACCATGAAGAATCGAGAACTGGGATGGAAACAATGGCCGGTGACGATCATGGCCGCCGCGCTCTTGACATCCTGGAGCGTGTGTGCCGCACCCGTCCAGGTGGACCCGGATTTGCCGGAGTACCGGCGCGTGCCGGGTGTGTCGGGCAACCTGAACTCCATCGGCTCCGACACGCTCAACAATTTGATGACCTTCTGGACTGAAGGGTTCCAGGCCATCTACCCCAACGTGCGCATCCAGGTCGAGGGCAAGGGCTCGTCCACGGCACCTCCGGCCCTCATCGAGGGCACGGCTCAACTGGGGCCGATGAGCCGTCCGATGAAGGGGGCCGAGATCGACGCGTTCGAACGAAAGTTCGGGTACAAACCCACCGAGATCCGTGTGGCCGTCGACACCTTGGCGGTGTTCGTCCATCGGGACAACCCGATCGCATCGCTCACGCTCGCCCAGGTGGACAGCCTGTTCTCCAGCACCCGCAAGCGCGGCGGGGCACCGGTGGAACGCTGGGGCGACCTCGGTCTGACGGGTGCATGGGCCAACCGGCCCGTCTCGTTGTACGGCCGCAACAGCGCATCCGGCACCTACGGGTTCTTCAAGGAGGTGGCACTGCTGGGCGGCGACTTCAAACCGGAGGTGAAGGAACAACCCGGGTCGTCCTCGGTAGTACAGGGGGTGGCCAACGACCTGGCGGGCATCGGTTACTCCGGCATCGGTTACAAGACCAGCGGGGTTCGTGCCGTACCTTTGGTGGGACCGGACGGCCAGCCACACGAGCCCACCCTGGAAAATGCGTTGAACGGCAATTATCCGCTGGCGCGCTTCCTCTACATTTACGTCAACAAACCGCCGGGCAAACCCGTGGACCGATTGACGGCTGAATTCCTTCGTTTCGTACTCTCTCGTGCCGGCCAGGAAATCGTGATCAAGGACGGGTATTTTCCGCTTCCGGCGGCCGTGGCGGAGGAGGAGTTGAAAAAGCTCGAGTGACCCGCACGAACGCCGTGCGCTTTCCACACCGTTGTCCATGTCCGTCCCGCCCCTGACATCCGCCGAGCCCAGCAAGACCACGCGACGGTACGAACCCTCGCGGCGCACGCTCTGGTGGGACCGGTTCATGAACCGGTTCATCACCGTGGGCGGCTTGGGAATCATCGCGGCGGTGCTGGGGATCTTCGTGTTCATTCTCTGGCAGGTCCTGCCGCTGTTCCGGTCGGCCCGTGTCGTCCCTTTGCAGGCGCTGTCCGTGCCGGGAGAAACCCCACTGTTGCTGGGCCTGGATGAACACGGTCGGACGGCGTTCTGGCTGGACCCGCAAGGCTGGATTCATTTTGCCGATCTGGAGCGGGGCACCCGACTCGGCAGGCGCTCCTTGTGGGACGACGAGCCGGTGCGGGTGACCACCTGGCGGTATCATCCCGGGCGTCAGGAGATCATTTGCGGCACGGCCGACGGGAGGTTGGAACGGGTGTCCATCCGGTTTCCCGCGCCGGGCGTCGGTGACGCCGTGCCGGGTGAACCCCGGCTCGAGATTCAAATGCTCCCCGAGCTGACCAAGTCCGGGCATCCGGTGCAGGCGGCGGATTACGGCGACAACGGGACGGACAAGCTGCTGGCGGTGGCCCAGGACGTGGACGGCCGGCAGGAGGTGCGAGCCGCACTGCTGACGCAAACCCGCGGCCTGCTGGGCACCGGCCAGATCCGCGTGGTGGCCACCTGCGATCTGACCCCGCAGCTCACGGGACGGGTGGAACGGTTGGTGGTGGACCGAGACGCCTCCGGTGTGGTGGCCGCCACGACCTCGGGGTCCATCTTCTACTTTCACCGGGAAGGGCCGCGGCTGGAACTCCGTCAGGTCTTCCGCCCGTTCGAAGACCGGCCGCGTCCCGAGGTCACCCTCGCGGACTACCTGTTGGGCGACGTGACCCTGGTGCTCGGCAATCCAGAAGGCCGGATCCGCCTCTTTTCCCTGCACCGGCCGCCCGGGGAGACCAACCGCGTGTTTGGTCTCATCCACACCTTCCCGCCACTGGACGGTTCGCCCCGGTTCTACGCCGCCAGCCAGAGAAACAAGGCCTTTCTGCTCGGGGACCAGCACGAGGTTCGCCTCTGCTACGCCACCACCGAGGCGATCCGGTGGCAGGACCGCCCGGACCAGCCCGTGCGCCTGTGCGCCATCAACACCAAGTACGATCGAATTGCGCTCTGGGACGACGGCGGCGAGCTCCGCCTGCTGCGCCTGGACGATCCCCATCCGGAAGCCGGGTGGCGCGCGTTCTTCGGTCGCATCTGGTACGAGGGCGCCGAGGGGCCGCGTTACGAATGGCAGTCCACCGGTGGATCGGACGCGTTCGAACCGAAACTCTCGATGGTGCCGCTGATCGTGGGGACGTTGAAAGGGACGTTTTATGCCATGCTGTTTGCGGTACCGGTGGCTTTGCTGGCCGCGCTGTACGTGTCGCAATTTGCGCCTCCGAAGTTCCGGAACGTGGCCAAGCCGGTCATGGAGGTGATGGCCTCGCTGCCATCGGTGGTCCTGGGCTTCCTGGGCGCGCTCTGGCTGGCGCCGCGCATCGAGACGCGCGTGCCGTCGCTGCTGTTGGTCTTCCTGCTGGTTCCGTTGTCGGCCCTGGCCATGGGCGCGGTTTGGTCGCGGCTGCCCGTGCAGTGGCGGGTGCGCGTGCCAAACGGATGGGAGTTCGTGGCCCTGGCGCCCGTGCTGCTGCTGGTCATCTGGATCGGCTGGGTGACGGGGCCGGTGATGGAACGCTGGCTTTTTGTCGTGTCCGACCCGGTCACGGGTCAGAAAGTGGCCGATTTCCGGCTGTGGTGGCCGTGGTTCACCGGTGCGGATTTCCAGCAGCGAAACTCGGTCGTCGTGGGTTTCATGATGGGATTTGCCGTGATCCCGATCATCTTCACGCTGGCCGAGGATGCTCTCTCGAACGTGCCGGCCACGCTCCGGAGCGCCTCCCTGGCCCTGGGCGCCAGCCGCTGGCAGACGGCCCTCTACATCGTGGTGCCCACGGCCGCCGCCGGGATTTTTTCGGCCCTGATGGTGGGGCTGGGCCGGGCGGTGGGAGAAACGATGATCGTGGTGATGGCCACGGGCAACACCCCCATCTTGAGTTTCAACCCGTTTTCGGGCATGCGGACGCTCTCGGCCAATCTGGCCGTGGAACTGCCCGAGGCACCCCACCACGGCACCTTGTACCGCACCCTCTTCTTCGGCGCGCTCTTGTTGTTCGTGTTCACGTTCCTGATCAACACGGCCGCGGAGGTGCTCCGCCAACGCCTGCGGGAGCGGTTCAAGACCGTTTGAGCCATGGCCATGCGATCCTCCTTCCTCCCTCGTGTGCGTCTGCCGGGTGAATCCTGGGTCTGGTTCACCGCCGTGGGACTCACGCTGGGACTGGCGATGATCCTCGGACTACTCGGCCTGGTTCTGGTGGAAGGGTTGAAAGCCTTCTGGCCACGCCGTGTGGTGGAAATCAAGTTGCGGCCCGCAGGTGGAGAGGGTGAACCAACGGTGATCGTGGGCGAACGCGTGCGCGACCGCGTCAAGGCGGGCCCGGCGCGACCCGCCCGGGCCGGGGGCCGGCCGGCCCGCGAGTGGCAGTTGTTCATCGGGAACAAGGACGTCCACGGCCAGTCGTTTCGATACGTGGACGTGGCGGACATCCTCGAGGTTCGCCAGCCCCAGGGGATCGTGCGGTTCGAACGCACAGAATACGGGCCCTTGCTGGCCTACCCGGTGGCCCTGCTGCGGCCAGGGATGGAACCCTTGGAGGCCGGGCACCCGGCATTCTTCTCCACGCTGGATGAATGGCTCCAGGAGGCCCGGCAACGCCGGCGCGAAATCCGGCAACTGGAAAAGCGGGAAATCGGGCGGATCAACCGCGAGATCGAATCCATCAACCTCGAACTCCGGAAACTCGAGGCCCGTCCCCCCGAAGCCCTGCCGGCGGCGACGCCGTGGCAGTCGCTCACCAACCGCCTGGCCGGGTTGGAGGCCGCGTACCAGAAACTGGCCGCGAAGGCGCGTGAGCTGCGCCGGCTGCAGGACCGCGACCAATTGGTCTGCCGCCTGCCGGACGGTCGCGAGCGTCACGTGCCGATCGGCCGGATCCTCTCCTGGTACGCGCCCAACGACCTCGGCGGGTGGGGACGCCTGAAGGTCTTCGGGGCGCGGGTTTGGGAATTCCTGTCCGAAGAGCCCCGCGAAGCCAACACCGAAGGGGGCATTTTCCCCGCGATTTTCGGCACGTTCGTGATGACCGTGCTCATGAGCCTGGCGGTCACGCCGTTCGGCGTGGTGGCGGCGGTTTATCTGCGGGAATACGCCCGGCAGGGATGGTTCACCCGCGCGGTACGCATCGCGGTGAACAACCTGGCCGGTGTGCCTTCCATCGTGTTTGGCGTGTTCGGTCTGGGGTTCTTCGTTTATTTGCTGGGGGGCCAGGTGGACCGGTGGTTCTTTGCGGATCGCCTGCCCACGCCGACGTTCGGAACCGGCGGATTGCTCTGGGCGAGCCTGACCCTCGCCCTGATGACCGTGCCGGTGGTGGTGGTCGCCACCGAAGAAGCGCTGGCCGCGGTGCCCCGATCCGTCCGGGAAGGGTCCCTGGCCTGTGGCGCTTCCCGCTGGCAAACCATCCAGAGGGTCGTCCTGCCGGCAGCCGCGCCGGGCATCCTCACCGGCCTGATCCTCGCCATGGCGCGCGGCGCGGGCGAGGTGGCGCCCCTGATGCTGGTGGGCGTGGTGAAACTGGCCCCGGAGCTGCCCATCAACACCACCTTCCCCTACATCCACCTCGACCAGAAGTTCATGCACCTCGGATTCCACATCTACGATCTCGGCTTTCAGTCACCCGACAGTGACGCCGCCCAACCCATGGTCTTTGCCACGACGCTGTTCCTGCTCGGGCTGGTGATCGGGTTGAACCTGGCCGCCATCGGGATCCGCAATCATCTCCGCCGGAAGTACGCCACCGGCGCCTTTTAGGGATTGAGCCGATGAACAGCACCGTTTCATTCTCGAGGAGCCGAATGACCATGGAAATGGACCCATCCGCCACCGCCGCATCGGACCGCAGGGACGATCGTCCGATCGCCACGGCACCCGGAGCAGCATCCTCCGGCGCCGCCACAGACGGAGCCGATCCCCGACTCATTCAGATCGAGCATTACGATTTCTTTTACGGCGATCACCAGGTCCTGCACGACATCCAGCTGGACATCCCCGAACGCCGGGTCACGGCCCTGATCGGGCCCTCCGGATGCGGCAAGACCACCCTCCTGCGCAGCATCAACCGCATGAACGACCTCGTCGAAGGCGCCCGGCACCGGGGCGACATCCGCATCCGCGGCGAGAGCATCTTTCATCCGCATCTGGAAGTGATCGCCCTGCGGAAGCGCATCGGGATGGTTTTCCAAAAATCCAATCCCTTCCCCAAGTCCATCTTCGAGAACGTGGTTTATCCGCTCCGGGTGGCCGGGGTACGCCAACGCTCCGTGCTGGAGGAAACCGCGGAGCGCTGTCTGCGTGCCGCGGCACTCTGGGACGAGGTTAAAGACCGCCTGCACACCAGCGCCCTGGGGTTGTCGGGCGGGCAGCAACAGCGCCTTTGCATTGCGCGGGCCATCGCCAACGAGCCGGAGATCCTGCTGATGGACGAACCCTGTTCGGCGCTCGATCCCGTGGCCACCGCTCGCATCGAGGAGCTGATCCTCGAGTTGAAACAGCGTTACACCATCGTCATCGTGACCCACAACATGCAGCAGGCGGCCCGCATCTCGGATTTCACCGCCTTCTTCTACCTCGGCCGCCTGGTCGAGTCCGGACCCACCCAGAGAATCTTCACCAGCCCGAAACACAAACAAACCGAGGACTACGTCACCGGCCGATTCGGCTGAGGGAGACCCCGCCATGGAAATCCCGTTCGAACGCGAACTGAACGAGCTGAACGAGCGGCTGCTGACCATGGGCAGCCTGGCCGAGCAGGCCGTGCACCGGGCCCTGCAGGCCTTCCGGACGCGCGACGCCGACCTGGCCACACGCGTGCGGGACGCGGATTCCGTCCTGGACCGCCTTGAGGTGGAGGTGGACGAACGGGCCATCGTCCTGCTGGCCAAGGCGCCCCTGGCCCGTGATCTGCGTCTCGTTACCATGGCCATGAAGATCTCCCAAAACCTCGAGCGCATCGGGGACGAAGCCGCCAAGATCGCCAAACGCGCCCGGGCATTGGCCCATGAACCGCCCGTGCGCATCGAGGTGGACCTGGACCCGCTGGCCCTGGAGGCCCGGAGCATGCTCAAGACCTCCCTGGACGCCTTCGTCCAGCGCGACGCGGACACCGCCCGATCCCTGATCCCGCGCGACCAGGCCGTGGACGCCACCCACAAGGCGATCCGCGAAAAGCTCATCGCCCACATGCAGCAACATCCGGAGGCGATTCCGCAGTGCCTGGAGATCCTGACGGTGGCCAAGTGTTTGGAACGAATCGCCGATCACGCCACCAACATCGCCGAGGACGTCGTCTACCTCTGCGAAGCCACCGACATCCGGCACATGCCCAAGCCAGCCGCGCCCCCGCCCTCGTCCGTCACTTCCTGAACCATGGCTGCCAGACCCTGCATCCTTGTCGTAGACGACGAACCCGAGACGCTGGAACTGGTGGAGATCCACCTCCGCCAGGCCGGGTTCGAAGTCATCGGCGCCGAGGACGGCACCGCCGCCCTTCAGAAGGCCCGCGCGCGGCTGCCGGACCTGATCGTCCTGGACCTGATGCTGCCCGAGGTGGACGGGCTGGAAGTCTGCAAGCTGCTGCGTCGTGACCCGGCCACGACCTCGATTCCCATCCTCATGCTCACCGCCCGGGCCACGGAGGTGGACCGCGTGCTGGGTCTGGAACTGGGCGCGGACGATTACGTGACCAAACCGTTCAGCCCGCGCGAGCTGGTCTTGCGGGTGCGCAAGCTCCTGGAAAGGCGTGCCCCGCCCGAAACGGCGGAGGTCCTGAACTTTCAGGATCTGGTCATCGACCTGCCCGCCCACCGGGTCATGGTGCAGAACCAACCCGTCAACCTCACGGCCACCGAGTTCAAACTCCTGGCCACACTCGCCCGGCGGCGCGGTCGTGTCCAGAGCCGGGAACAACTGCTGCGTGACGTGTGGGAATACGCACCCACGGTGGACAGTCGCACCGTGGACACCCACATGCGGCGGCTGCGGGAAAAACTCGGACCCGCCGCACGGCATCTGGAGACCGTGCGCGGCGTGGGCTATCGCTTTGCCCCTTGATCCGGGCCCGGCCAGGCGCATGGTGAGAGCATGTGGACCGCCGTACTCTGCGGCTTGTGGCTGGCAAGCCTTGCCATCCTCCACCTGCTGTGGCGGAGCCGGCATCAGCGCCTGCAGGACGAGTACGCACGCGCACGCGCACGCTGGGAGGCCATGCACACCCAACTGGCTGAGGAAGCCCAAACCCGTCTGACCGCCATGCTGCACAATCTGAGCGAGGGGATCCTCCTGCTGGACTCCGGCAACCGTGTGGTGCTGGCCAACCCGGCCTTTCGCCTCCTCTTTCAACCCCCCACGCCCCCGGAAGGCCAAACCCTGCTGGCCGTCACCCGGTGGCATGAGCTGGAGGAAATGACCCGCCGGCTTCATCCCGATGAACCCGCCCGGACACAAGAACTGATCTGGGCCGGCCCGCCCGAACGCTGGTTGCGCATCAGCGCCGCCGCACTTTTCCACACCGACGGCCGGCGGCTGCACACCATCCTCGTCTTCCACGATGTCACCCGGATCAAACAACTGGAGCGCGTGCGGCAGGAGTTCGTCGCCAACGTGAGTCACGAGCTGCGCACACCGCTCTCCCACATCAAGGGCTATGTGGAAACCCTCCTCTCCGGGGCGGCCACCGATCCGGGCCTGCAACAGCGTTGTCTCCAGACCATCGCCCGCAACGCCAACCGATTGGAGCTGCTGATCGAAGACCTCCTCACGTTGGCCCAGCTCGAATCCGGCCAGGTGGCCCTCCAACTGCAACCGGTCGCATTGCGCGACTTCGTGGAGAAAATGGTGCAGGAATTCCAGCCCCGGGCCACGGCCCGGCAGGCCACCTTGGAAAACGCCGTTCCGCCCTTGTCCGTGCTGGCCGACCCGCTCCGGCTCGAGCAGGTCCTGGCCAACCTGCTCGACAACGCCATCAAATACGGTCGCCACGGCGGCCACATCACCATCCGGGCCCGGCCGGAGCCGCCGGACCACGTCGTCGTGGCGGTGGCCGACGACGGGCCCGGCCTGCCACCCGAAGCCTGCGAGCGCGTCTTCGAACGGTTCTACCGCGTGGACAAGGCCCGCTCGCGCGAGCAGGGCGGCACCGGGCTCGGGCTGGCCATCGTCAAACACATCGTCCAACGCCACGGCGGACGTGTATGGGTCGAAAGCCGGCCCGGCCGGGGCGCCACCTTTTTCTTCACCCTCCCTGCGCCGCCCGAAGCGGAGGCTCCCAACGACCCCCCCGCCGACACGGTGGCCCACCGGTCCTCCCCGGCTCCGGCAGCCGGATCCTGATCCCCGGTCCGGCACGGCGGGAAGTCCGGAACCTCGGAAACCCGGGGGCACAAGACGCAAGCCTCCCCTGCACCCCCGCCAGAGGTGAACCCTCCGGCCGGCAGGGACCGGTTGGCAGGAGCGGCAGCACCCCCGGACCCTGCCCGACCTCTCGCGCACGCCGGGCTCACCCACTATCCTCTCCTCGGATGACGAAACCGCTGGTGCTGGTAACGGCCGACGTGGATCCGGAGGGTGCGGAGTTCGGAGACCGGTCGTTGAGTCTCGCCTGGACCTATGGCCGGGCGCTCGAGCAGGCCGGCGCTCTGCCGATCGTCCTGCCGGCCGTGACCGCCGAAGAGACCGTGGCCGCGCTGGTGGCGCGGTGCGACGGCGTGTTGTTGACCGGCGGATCCGATCTCAACCCGCAACTGTACCGCAAGGGCCTGCCCGCCGCCCTCCGAAAGACGGTCAAACCCACGCCGGACGACGGGTGGCGCGACCTGGTGGAGCTGTGGGTGATTCGCGAAGTGTTTCGCCAACGCAAACCCCTGCTGGCCATCTGCCGGGGACATCAACTCCTGAACGTGGCCCTGGGAGGCACGCTGATCGTGGACCTGCCCACCCAGCGGCCGCGCGGGGTCAACCACAACCAGCAGGATCGAAAGGACGACGTGGCCCATGACGTGCGGTTGACACCCGGCTCACAGCTCCACAGTATAACTCGGACGCAGGTGCTCGGGGTCAACAGTACGCATCATCAGGCCGTGAACCGTGTCGCCGGCCTGTTACAGGCGACGGCCACGAGCCCGGACGGCGTCGTGGAGGGGTTGGAACTGGCGCCGGCGCATCGTCGCGCGTTGCCATTCCTGCTGTCCGTCCAGTTTCATCCCGAGCGTTTGCAGGATCGGTATCCGGAACATCGGGCCATTTTCGCGGCTTTCGTCGAAGCCTGCGTAGCCCGGCAACAACCCACGCTATGAAGGCGAAAATCCTGTTGGTGGACGACGACCCGGACATGCGCGAACTGGTCGGGTCCTTCCTGAGCCAGAACGACTACGAAGTCCTGACCACGGACAGCGCCGCCGGCTTGCGCAGTCTCCTGGACACGGAGGCGCCGGACGTGGTGTTGCTGGATTACAAACTGCCCGAGACAGCCGGTGCCGAACCCCAGGACATCGGGCTCACCCTCATGCCGGTCATCCGCCAGCGCTGGCCCGAAACGGAAATCATCATCCTCAGCGGGCACGGCACACTGGACGTGGCGCTGGAAGCCGGGCGCCTGGGCGCCTACACCTTCATCAGCAAACCGTTCGAGCTTGGCAAACTGCTGGCCGACCTGAAATGCGCCCTGGAACACCAGGCGCAGCGCGCCGAGGCCAGCGCCCTGCGCGATGCCCTGGCCGCCTTCACCGGAGCCAACTCCCCCGTGTTCAAAAGCGCCGCCATGCAGGCGGTCATCCGCACGGTGGAACGCATCGCCCCCACCGACGTGACCGTCCTCATCACCGGCGAAAGCGGCACCGGCAAGGAGGTCATCGCCGACCTGCTCCACAGCCTCAGTCGCCGCAACAAAAACCGGATCATCAAGGTCAATTGCGCCGCCCTGCCCCGCGAACTCATCGAAAGCGAACTGTTCGGTTCGGTCAAAGGGGCCTACACCGGCGCCCACACCGATCGGGAGGGCCTCTTCCGGCAGGCCGAGGGCGGAACGCTGTTCCTGGACGAAATCGCCGAGATGCCGGTGGACACCCAGAGCAAGTTGCTGCGCGTCCTGCAGGACCAGGAGGTCCGGCCCGTCGGCGGCAAAACCACCTACAAGACCAACTGCCGCATCATCACCGCCACCAACCGCGATCCCCAGGAGGCCATCAAACAGGGAAAACTCCGCGAGGACCTGTACTACCGCATCAGCACCGTCTCCATTCACCTGCCCCCGCTGCGGGAGCGGCGCGACGATATCCTGCCGCTGGCACAGACCTTTCTGCGCCGCTTCAGCGCCCAGGCCAACCGCAACTTCACCGGGTTCACCCCCGCGGCCATCGAGCGCCTGCTCCATTTCGACTGGCCCGGCAACGTCCGGCAGTTGCAGAACGAGATCCAGCGCGCCGTGTTGCTCAGCGACGGGCCGATGATTGACGCGTCCGACCTCTCCATCGCCCGCACCCACGAGGAAAACGGGACCACACCCGACACGAACTTCACCCTCCTGGAGGGCGTCGAACGCAACGCCATCATCCAGATGCTCAAGGAAACCGGCGGCAACAAGGTGGAGGCCGCCCGGCGGCTCGGTATCGGACGCCAAACCCTCTACAACAAAATCAAGGCCTACGGGATCAAGGTCTGATCCCACCGGCCCGGCATGGGCCGGCGGTTCATGGGCATCCCATCGGACCTTGCGCCCGCAGGCCCCTCACTCATCGCACCACCGGTTCCGGCCGGGAGACCACCACCGGTTCGGACTCACCCGGCCGTACCCGCAACGGTTCGCCCGCAAACCAACGCCGCACGCCCCGCACCAGGTCGTCGTACAACACGTACAAGCAGGGCACCAGAATCAGCGAGATCAACGTGGCAAACAGGATGCCGTACCCGAGCGACAAGGCCATGGGGATCATGAACCGTGCCTGCCGCGACGTCTCGAAGATCATGGGCGCCAGGCCGCCAAACGTGGTCAGCGTGGTCAACAGGATCGGCCGAAACCGCCGCAAGGCCGCCTGATGCACCGCCTCGAAGGCCGACGCTCCCGAATCGCGCCGCCGTTGGTTGGCATACTCGATGAGGATCAGCGAACCGTTCACCACCACGCCGGAAAGCGCCACCATCCCCATCATGCTCATCACGCTGAGGCTGTAACCCATCAGCAGATGCCCCAACACGGCACCCACGATGCCGAAGGGAATGCTCGCCATCACGATCAGCGGTTGCCCGTAACTCCGGAACGGTACCGCCAACAGGAAATAGATGGCCATGAGGGCCAACAGGAACCCGCCGTACAAACTCTGCAGGCTTTCCGACATGTCCTGCTGCCGGCCCGCGTACCCGTAGCTCAGCCCCGGGAAATCGCGCGCCAGTTGCGGCAGGAGGGTGCGATCCAGCACCTCCTTCACCTTCGAAGTCTCACTGATCGGATCCACGTCGGCTGTCACCTGGACGGTTCGGCGGCCGTCGCGCCGCAGGATGGCCGTGTAGGCGCGGCCCCGCCGCGCCTCCGCGATCTCCCGCAATGGCACGTCCCGGCCCGAGGGCGTTCGGATGAGCAGATTCTCCAGCGTGAACAGCCGCCGCCGCTCCTCCTCGGGCAGGCGCACCAGCACCTTGACCTCGTTGCGACCCCGCTGCTGCCGCAGCGCCTCGGCCCCGTAGAAGGCGTGTCGGATCTGGCGCGCCACCTCCTGCGGCGTCAGGCCCAACTGCCGGCCCTCCGGTCGCAGCACGAAATCGAACTGCGGTTTGCCCGGTGTGTACCCGTCGTCCACGTCGCGCACATGAGGCAGTTCCTCCAGTTGCGCGGCCAGGACCTCGCTGGCCCGGTCCAGCACCTCGATGTTCCGGTGGCTGAGCTCCACCGTCAGCGCCGCGCCGCCACCGGGCCCGCCGCGATCCGAATAGAATTGCAGTGCCTGCACGCCCACAACCGGTCCCACCCGCTCCCGCCACAACCGGGTGAATTCCGTCGTGGAAATCGGCCGTTGGTTCGGATCGGTCAGGAACACGCGGATCTCCGCCATGTTCTGGTTGATCACGCTGAGGAATCCGGTCACCAGCTTCTCCCCGCCGTGTTCCTCCGCCACCGCGCGGGCCGCCTGCAGGAGCCGATCGCGCACCTCCGCCACGCGCGAGATCGGACTGCCGTAGGGCAGCGTGGCCGCCGCGTAGGCATAGTCCGATTCGATCCGCGGCATCAGGATCAGGCCCATCCGACCGCTCAAGACCCAGGCCACCACCACCATCCAGACCGCACCTGCCACCGCCACCACCAACAATCGCCGGCGCAGGCAGGCGGCCAGAAAAGGACCGAACCGCCGCTCCACCCAGCCGGCAAACGCCGCTCCAAATGCCTGCTGCCCATGATGCAGGCGGGCGGTCAAACCCGTGCGCGGCCGACTGCTCGTGTGCGCCAGATGAGACGGCAACACCAGCAACGACTCCACCCAGGAGATCACGAACACCGTGATCACCACCAACGGAATGACCCGCCAGATCTTGCCGAACGTGCCGGGCATGAAATAGAGCGGCAGAAACGCGACGATGTTGGTCAGAATGCTGAAAGCCACCGGGACCGTCATCTGCCGCGCGCCCCGGATGGCCGCGGTGATGAAGTCCACCCCGCGCTGGCGCATTTCGTAGATGTTCTCCCCCACCACGATCGCATCGTCCACCACGATGCCCAGCGCCGTGATGAACGCGAACATGGAGATCATGTTGAGCGTCACCCCCATGCCGGGCAGCAGGAGCATGGACCCCAGGAACGACACGGGAATGCCCATCATCACCCAGAAGGCCAGCTTGAACTCGAGGAACAGCCCCAGCAGCAGCAGCACCAGACAGAGACCGTAAAAGCCGTTCTTCAACAGCAGATGCAGCCGTTGCCGGTAGATTTCGGACGAATCGCTCCGGATGCTGCACTGGACGCCGGGCGGCAGTTCCCGCCGAATCTCCTCCAACACCTCGCGCACCGCATCCGAGACTCCGATGGGCGTTTCCCGGCCCACGCGGTAGACCGCCACGCTCACCGCCGGCTGACCGTTGAACGTGGCCTCCACGTCCACGTCCTGGAACCCCTCGCGCACCTGCGCAATGTCCCCCAGACGAACCACGCTGCCCGAAGCCGTCGTGATGACCGGAATGTCGGCAAACTCCTTCGCCCAGTCGCGGCGTTCCTTGAACCGCACCAGGACCTCGCCGGCGGGCGTTTTGAGTCCGCCCCCGGGCACCTCCACCGAGGTTGCGGCAATGCGCGCGGCAATGTCGCCCAAGGTGAGTCCGTAGGCGCGCAAATGATCCTGCGGCACCTCCACGTGCACCTCGTAGTTGCGCGCCCCCAGCAGGTCCACCTGCGTGATGCGCGGGTCCTGCAGCAGCCGGTCCCGGACCTCCTCGGCCACGTTCCGCAGCGTCCATTCGCTGGCATCGCCGTGCACGGCCAAAACCACCACCTCCCGCCGCTGCATGACCAGTTCCACTTCCGGCTCCTCCGCGTCCCGGGGGAAGGTGACGATGCGGTCAATGGCCTGTTTGATGTCCATGTAGGCCTTCTGGGTGTTGGCGTCGGCAAGCAGCTCGATCTCCACCGTCCCCATGCCCTCGGCGGCCCGGGCACGCACCTCCTTGACCCCCTCCAGACCTCGCACGGCCTCTTCGATGGCCAGGATGATGCCCTGCTCCACCTCCTCCGGGCTGGCGCCCGGATAGGCCACGCGCACCGTCACCAGGTCCACATCAAATTCCGGAAAGACCTCCTGCCGGATGCGCAGGCTCATCACCAGGCCGCCCACCAGCAAGAACAGCATCAGCAGGTTGGGCGTCACCCGGTTGTGCACCATCCAGGCGATCGGACCTCGGGAGACGTGGACGTCAGAAGCGCTCATTTGTCCTCAGATGCCCGCCCGACCCGCCGGCGACGAAGCAGCCGCAGCCGGGTGCCCGGCAGCCGCAGACGATTCCGCCTCTCCGGACACCCGCAGGGGAAGACCGGGGACAGCCGCCGGCAGTTCACTGATCACGATGCGTTCGCCCTCCCGCAAACCGCCGGTGACCCACAGGGTCTCCGGCCCCCGGAACGCCACCGCCACCGGCCGGATCTCCAATTCATCCTGCTCGTTCATGATCCACAGCCGGTCACCGTCGCGGAACCATCGCCGATCCACCTGGGCCGCATGTAGCATGCGACCCACCAGTTCCACCCGGACCGCGTCGCCCAGGAGCAGTGGCGGGCCCTCCCGGCCGGCCTCGCGCACCCAGGGCTGTGGCACCGCCACCAGCAGCCGCGCCAGGCGACCGTCCTTCTCCAGGTCGGGCAGCAACTTCAACACCCTGCCCGACCAGACGGCATGGGTGAACGAGGTGCCGACACGCCAGACGCGCGCCACCGAACCCGTCGTATCGTTCCAGTTCGGAATGGCCAGCCAGTGCAGATCGTCCACCGGCACGGTGGCCTCCACCCAGTACTCGTCCGTGCCGGCCAGCGTGGCCAGCGGGGTGGAGGGGCTCACCTGACTGCCCACATTGACGAACCGTTCCCGCACCACACAGTTGAACGGTGCCCGGACAGTGGTGCGTGCGAGGTCCAGTTTTGCCTGTTCCAACGCCGCCTCCGCCGCCCGAACGCGCGCCTCGGCCTGTCGAAGCTGCGGCAGCCGCAACACAAGTTCCCGATCCGCCTCCGGGATCTCGCGTCCGAGCAACTCGTATTCCTTGCGTGCGACGGCCTGCTGACCCTGTTCAAGAGCCAGTGCGCTGCGCGCCTCGACCAGCTCGGTTTCCCTCCGCGCCACCGCCAGCTCGAAATCCCGGGGATCGATCTGGAGAAGTTCGTCCCCGGCCTGGAAGCGGTTGCCGGGCAGAAAACCCTCCGCGATCCGGATCACCTCGCCGGACACCCGCGGGTAGAGCGTCACCTCGCGCGCCGGCACCACCACCCCAAACGCCGGCAAGCGCACGGATTCCGAGGCGAACCGGGCCCGCACGACCTCCACCAGCCTGGCCCCGTGGGTCACCGGCCGGCGCTCCACCTGCGGAGCCGTGCGGATCAGCCAGTAGGCCACCGCTGCTCCCACGCCCAGCACCAGCAGAGGCAGGGAAAAGCGGCAGACCCGCCGCCCCACCGAAGGCGTGGCGGCCGTCAGCGGTTTCGAACCAGGCGCATGATGAGGAGGACTCATAAGGTCGGTCTCCCATCAGATGGACGATCCGACGCGGCAGCGGCAGAACCGGCAACCTCCGATCCCGCCGGACCCGGCCGGGGCAGTTCCCAGCCGCCGGCAAGCGCCCGGCACAAGGTCACCCGCTGCAGCAGCAGATCCCGACGCGTTTCCCATTCCGCACGTTGCAGGCTTTGCTGGGTCAACAATGCGTCCAAAACCCGGAGGTAATCCACGGTTCCCTTGCTGTAACTGTCCCGGAGCCGTTCCACGGTACGATCGGCCAGCTCCAGTTGCCGCCGCAGGCTGGCCAGGAGCTCCGTCAACTGTTGTTCCCGAACCAGGGCGGTTTCAACCTCGGCCACGGCTTCCAATGCCGCCTGACGAAACTGGTGGAAACGCTCGGCCACAACCGCCCGGCGATACGCCACCTCGGCCCGGCGCGCACCGCCGTCGAGAACAGGCGCGGTCAGATTCGCCGCCAGCGCGGCCAGCCATTGGTCCAAGAGGACCCGGCTGCTGCGGCCCTCGACGCCCGCCTGGGCCGAGAGGCTGAGCCGCGGCAACCGGTCCGCAATGGCAGCGGCCAGTCGCGCGTCGGCAGCAAGAAGGGCCCGATACCCGGCCTGCAAATCCGGCCGGCGGAGGATCAGATCCGCCGGGACACCGGTCTGTGGCAGGGGCGGCAGGGGAGGCAGTGTCGGTGGCGGTTGCGGAAGGGGACCGCCGGGGGCGCCGCCCACCAGCACGGACAATTGCTGCCGGAGGACCTCCGCCTCGGCCCGGGCCACCGCAAGGCTGCCATGCACACTCTCCAGCACCTGACGCTGCCGGAGCACGTCAGCCGCCCCCACCTGGCCGCGCTCGAAACGCGCCTCCACCAACACCAGCATGTTCGACTGCAGCTGCGCCTGCCGTTCCCACAACGCCACCAGCGCCTGCTGGGCCGCCCACTCGAACCAGGTGCCGGCGATCCGGGCCGAGAGGGTCAGAGCGGATACCTGCAGTTGCGCCTCGGCAGTCCGCGCATCCTGCAGTGCCGCCTCCCGGAGCGACCGGACCCGTCCCCAGAGATCCACTTCGTACGAAGCGGCCGCGCCCAGGAACAGATCGGCACGCTGTCGCACGGTGTACCGGCCGTGGGCATCCGCGGCCCGCTCGTAGGTGCGGGAGCCTTGTGCCCGGAGATCCATCGCCGGCACAAGTTCCGCGCCCGCCTTGCGCGCCAACGCCTCGGCCTGCTCGAGTCGGGCCCAAACAGCCAGCAGACCCGGCTGCTCTCGAAGGGCCTGCTCAATCAGTTCCGCCAGCACCGGGTCCTCGAAACTCCGCCACCACCGGTCGGGCAACGGCACGGTGCCCGAGCGCCGAAACTGGTCGGGCAGCCGCACTGCGGGCGGAGCCTGCCGCACCGCCGGCAGGCAACCCGTTCCGGCTCCCACCAGAAGCAACCACCCGCACACCCCGAGAACCGACAGCGCGTACAGGCGAATCGGTCGAAGGCACAACCTCAACACAGCATCAAAGCTGGCAGAACCTCGAGAGCGCCGAAAGTCACCTTTGGAACACCGACTGCGGCCGGGCGGCCGGCGGCGTGCCTGCCGGGGGCCGGACAGGCGGGTTGGGCCCGGCCTACTTGAGCACCGGCCGCAGCACAAGGTTGCGATACTCCACGCTCGTATGATCCCCTTGCAGATAGATCGGTCCCGGTCGGAGTTCGTCCGACCACAAGGCGCCGCCGGTGCAACCCAGCAAGGGCTGGTTGTCGATGATCTTCCGGCCGTTCAGGATCACCGTGACGTGCCGGTCCACGAGGGTAATGTCGTAGGTCTGCCATTCCCCGGCCGGCCGGGCCGCGTTCTCCGTCGGTGCGATGCGGCTGTAAATGGCGCCCATCCCGTGCATGCTGGGCGGTTTCCCGTAAGAGTCCGCCACCTGCACCTCGTAAATGCCGCGCAGGTAGATGCCGCTGTTGCCGTTCGGAGGAAGGCGCAGCTCCAGACGCAGGTTGAAGTCCTCGAACTCGCGTTCGGTGCGCAGGTTGGCGTAGGCAATGTGCCGTCCCTCGGGCTGGGGTGCGTCATTGATCAGCACGCCGTCGGCGGCCCGCCAACCATTGCGGCCGCCGAACGGCCGCCACCCGCTCAGGTCCCGTCCGTTGAACAGCCCAATCGGCTCGCCGAATCGGACCCGGCTCAGGTCGGGCGGCGGCGGCAAGGGCGGAATGGGCCTGCCGATGAAGCGGCGCGGTTCCGTCCATCCGTCGCGGGTCTGGCGCCGTGTGGTGAACTCCAGGTGATCGCCCGCCCAACGGCCCTCCAGGATCTCCTGTTCGCGCACGGTGACCTCGCGGCCTTCCGCATTCTTTTCCTTGCGCTCGTGAACGCGCGTGACCACGAGCATGTCACCCCGAACCTCGACGGCCTGCACGGGCACCACGCTGCCGGCGCCCCACATGATGGAACCTGTCCAGCCTCCGTTGGTCCGGCTGATCCCCAACCAACCGGCCCCTCCGTCCGGCAGGGTGAGAGCAAAACGCCCTTCGAAACTGCGCGAGGCTCCGAAGACGCAACCGGCGGTCAGACACAACCCCAGTATCACGGCCAGAGGACCCACTGGTTCACAGAAACGTTTCATGGCCGGCAGTGAACGCCGGGCCGACCGGAGCTGCAAGTGGAATCCTCGGGCGCGCGGGGCCCGACCGCATCCGCCGTGTATCCCGGACCTTCCCCCTGCGGCGGTTCAAACGAGCCTGCGGACCGGTCCCGGCGGCCGGTCCGCAGGCGTGCAAACGGAACTCGCACCCTGTGGTGCAGGCGAGACCCCGCGCATCAGATCACTCGCGCGTACGATAGAACCGGCTGGTCTCGGTCGGTTCCACCAGATACGGCGACCCGGGGTTGCCCGGGACGTCCGTCCATGGGCCCGTGACTGCAGGCGCGTGCTGCAGCACACCGCGGTTCCATCGGAGTTCGACCCGGGAACCGACCCGCTGCACCGAGATCGTGGCCGGTTCGCTCGGGGCGAACACATAAGCCTTGGGCACGGTGTCGTTCCACCCGCCGGTGCTCAGGTAGAAGTCGTCGAAGATCGCGCTGTAGGTGGCGCTGTTGCCCAGAACGATCAGTTTGTCCATCACCGGGCCCATGCCACCCAGCACGGCGTCCACATAGTAGGGATCCCGATCGCTCAGATACTCCGAGAACAGCAGGGTCCGTTCCGCCGCGCCCTCTTTCTGGATGTAGACCCAGAAGGTATCGAACATGCCCAGGTTTTCGTCGGCATTGGTGATGTTGATCCAGACGTTGTAAACCACGCCGGGCTCGAGCGGCTCGGGCGCGAAGTCGGGTGGCGGACTGGAATTGTTGCCGAACCAGCCGTTGCGGGCGCCGATGTACCAGGCGTTGGTGTTGATCCCGAGCAGCTCGTTGGTGAAGGCCGTGAAGTACACCACCGGACCGATGTTGAAGAACACGTCGCCGTAATTGCGCATGCTCTTGTCGGTCAGTCCCACCACGTTGGTCACGCCGGTGGCCGTCGGCTCACCCGCAATGACGCGGAAGAACAATGTCCGCGCCTGACCCGGTTGCACGGACAATTCCCGCAGCGGGAGGAACCCAACGCTGTTGGCGCTGGGCGTCCGCAAGGCGCGATGTCCGTTGGTGATGATCACCTGACCCGAATTTCCGGTGGCATCGCTCCAGTAGCCCTGCGGCGCCAGCGGTCCTTCGGCATACTGATCGAACGTGTCCAGGACCACCCAGTTGGGTGCCACACCGTCCACCACGGCCACATGGGTGGTGGCTGACAGACTGTCCGCCCCGCGCCGGATGGTCAGCACCAGGGTCATCGGTTCGGTCACCGTGAGCGGCCGACTTCCGACACCCGCCACCGTCTCGGAGGTCACGTTGCCCAACGGGGTAATCTCCACCTGCGAGGCGTCCTTGCTCACCTCCCACCGCAGGGTGGTGGTGCCGCCGCGGACCACCGCCGGCAGATCCGCCCGGAACCGCGTGATCACCAGCGGCAACAGACGGGACGGCGGATTGGTGATCTGCGTCTGTTGCAGGATCTGGATCTCCTCCGGCGTCAACGCCCGGTTCCAAACCGCCACCTCGTCAATCAGACCCGTAAACCAGGCCGAGGCCGCCGCACGCCGGATCATCCCGATGGAGGTGGCCATGGCGGTCAGGGGCCGCACCGGCGTGATCTCCACCGGGTCCAGGAACCCGTCCACGTACAACTGGGCCCGCAGCAAGCCGGGACCGACCTGCCGCTGCACGTAGGCGATGTGGTGCCAGGTGCCGTCGTAGGCCGTGCTGAACGAATGCCGGTGATCGCCCACGGTGGCCCCGTTGTCGTTGCGGATGTAAATGTCCACCGTGCCATCCGCTCCCGAGTTGTGCGTGCCGATGTTGAACAACGGATTGTTGTTGGTCAGCGACCCCTCGGAGAAAACGCGCCGGTCGGCCTGCGGCAGACCGTTCACCCAGAGCGAAACGGTGAAGTTGGGGTGGTTGTTGACGGGGAGGTCATCTCCCGGATTGTGGATCCTCTCCAGCCCCTGTTGAGCCGCGCCGTTGAACCCGAAGGCGTTGCCCCACCGGCCCGCCACCACGTTGGTCGCGCCCATGTTCACCAGGGTCATGTCATAACCGCTGACCAGGTCGGGCGTTTTTCCGCCCACCACGGCATCCAGCGGCCAGTAGGCAATCAGTGAATTGGTGAGGTTCGGCGGCGGCAACACCGCCAGCTCGAGCCGGGCCACCGCACTGGTGGCGCTGCCCAACGGATTGGAAACCACCACCGTGTAATCGCCGGCGTCCGTTTCGCTCAGGGCCGGGAACACCAGCGACGGCATGGTCTGCCCGAACAACGGTTCCCCGTCCTTGTACCACTGGAACGAGAGCGGATCGCTCCCGGTGGCGTACGCATTGAACGTCCAGGTCTCGCCCACATACAGGTTCGTCCCCAGCGGCGGATCAATGGTCACCGTCGGCGGGGTGCCGGTGGCGCCGACCAGATACTCGATCGCGTTGAGGAGCATCTTCTGGCCGTCCGGGAAAAGGTCGAAAATGCCCGCACCATTGGAAGGCACGCCACCCGCCTCGCGGCTGCCCGTGAGGAAAACCAGCCGTTTGGCCCCCAGAACCTCGCTGCGGCCGTTGGCTGTGGTGAGCCCCTGAGCAAACTCGGCGATCACAACCAGGTTGTTGGCCGCATCCCCCGGCGTGCTGACCACGGCAAGCCGCGCCGCTCCGGCGATCAGTGGGTTGCTGCACAGGGAAATCCCGTTCTGGAGCACCGTCGCCCCAGTCGAGGCATTGGTGTGCGTGATCCGCCGGGCGTACGGATTCACCATCACGCCGTTGGCGTCCAGGTTCACACCGTTGAAGATGGGGTGACTCGGCACCAGCGCTCGCAGGAAGACGTTCGAACTGGTGGTGTCCACCATGGTCTCACCCGTGGTGAGACCGAGGCGCGAGCCGCCGCCGGTGCCTCCCCGGATGATGTAACCGCCCAGGATGATGACCGGTTTGTCCAACCCGTTCCAGAAAGCCGTTTCGTTGGCCTGCTGATAATGACCGCTGGGCACGGACCGGCTGATGATGACCAGGTCGTTGGTCTGGAGTGCGTTGATGAAATCCGGGTTGGTGTCGGCGCTGTCCATGGTCACCAACCGGGTCACCGTGTGTCCGTTTGTGCTCAGCAAAAGGGTGTAACCAGCGTCGGGTGCGTTGGTGAAGCCTGCGCCGGCGGCGCTGGCGTCCGGCTGATCATCAGCCGGATGAAAACTGACGAAGGCAATGTTGGCCGCAGAGAGTGGGAGGGTTTGCAACAGTCCCCAACAGGCAAGGACACGGAAGATTCGTTTCATGGCAGGCCTGGGTTTGGTCAACGGGTTGAACTCGCGTTTGGCGTTTCCACCGTAGAAGGCCCCCGCCCGGGCTGTCAAGCGCCCGGCCATCGGCATGAAGACGTTCAAACTCGCGGCGGCCCGTGAACGGCGCGGCCTCCCGCGCCCACGCCCGTTCAGCAGGGCCGGTCCTTCGGTCGTTGCACATGCCGATCCGGGCCGGCGCACCGACTCCAGCGGGCCCGGCCTTTATATCAACCTGTCGGAGCCGCCGGGTTCGAAATCCTCGTCCGGTCGGAAAGAAAAAGCCCGGCCTTCCTCGCCGGGCTTGCAACGGTCAGCGCCAAACTCTCTCACAACCGGCGCCGGCGCAGCCCGACCAGGGCTGCCGCGCCCAGCGCCATCAGCGCCGCCCCGGCCGGCTCGGGCACCAGTTGATAGCCGACGCCATCCAGCCAGGTTCGTTCGTTGACGTTCTGCTGGTTCCGGTCCGGTTCCATGTACACCGTGATGGTGGGACCGGTGACCTGTCCCAGCGACGGCGTCATCAACAGCCGGCGGTTGCCCTCCGAGATCATCACCTGGGTCGTAAAGGGATTGGGCGAGAGGCTGTCGCTGTAAAACGTGCCGTCCCCGCCGGTATGGAACTGCGTCACCCCGGGCGTGTTGGCCGTGTAAACCGGCAACTGACCCGGGTCGTCCGACAACGAAGCGCCCACCCGCCAGCCGAAGCTGGTGTCGGTCCAAAACAGCACGTAAACGTTGTAAAACATCCCCGGCGGCGCCTCGGGCACGGTCAGGGTCGTGCGCAGCCGGGGGGCCGCTGTGTCCACCCCGGCCGCCACGCCCGCGTTTTGATAGATGGTGGCGAAATTGCCAAAGGCGCGTTCGTCCCACAGACCGTCATTCGGCGTGGAGGTCTGGGGTACGGCCTCCCAAAGGCCCCACCCGCCGTTGGTGAACTGCAGGGTGTTGCCGGTGGGACCGTCCGTGATGTCCACGTAGGTGATGGGAGATTGGGCGGAAGCAGCCGCAACCAGCGCAGCCGCGGCGCCCAGTGCCGCAAGGTACGTTTTCATGCTTTTCCGGGTTTTCGTGCGGACCCGCACCTGATCAGAAAGCCGGCCCTCCAGATAGCAGATCGCCCCAAACCTGTCAATCCCTGGAGCAGCGGGCCCGGACGGCCGCCACGCCGGCGCCCCGGGGCAGCCGCCCGCTGCCTGCCATGTGACGGCTTCGGTTCAGTGCACCAGGCGCCTGCCCATGGCGTAAAGGATCAACACCAGGAGGATCAGTCCCACGCTGAAGAAGAGATAACCCACACCCCGGGCGATGCGCTTCCATCCTTCCCAGTCATCCCGCACCCGGAACTGGTCGAGTTTGCCGGAGGCCAACAGGCGGTCGTACCAGCGCCGGCGCTCATGCAACAGCTCCGTCTTCGAGATGCGCCCGGAAAAGATCACGGTGTCCATCGGGAACTTCTCCAGCCGGAAGTGGGTGTTGAAGAAGTGAATGGTGAAGATGAATCCGGCGGCCAGAAGGGCCTCGTCGGAATGAATGATCAGGGCCACGTTGATCACCCAGCCCGGCAGAAACCGGGTGAAGAATTCCGGCCACCACATGATCAATCCCGAGGTGCCGATCATGAACACGCCCCAGAAAACCGCCAGGTAATCGAACTTCTCCCAGTATGTCCACCGGTCGAACTGGGGTTTGGGACCCTTGCCGAAGAACCAGCGGTTGTGGGCCACAAAGTCACGCCAGTCCTGCAACGTGGGCAGCATGGAATCGGGCCCGAACAACACTTCGCGCAGCCGGCCCGGCCGCCAGCGACCGGTTTGCGGATCGCGCAGGGTGTGTCGACCGCGCCAGGCCTTGGCGGCCAGCGAAAGCAGGTGCAACCCGAAATAGAGGAACGTGACCAGCGCGCCAAACCGGTGCAACACCCGGGCGGTGTCGGGGCCGCCGATGATCCCGAACAGCACCCTGGCCCACTCCGTGTAGTAGAACTTCAGGGGCATCCCCGTCAGCACCAGCAGCAGGAAACTGCTGACCACCAGCAGGTGCAGAAACCGCTCGAAAGGAGTGAAGCGGGTGAACCATTCGTCATCCTTCTGCGCGCGGATCTTGGCCTCGCGGAAGGTCTTTGAATCGTGCCAGTACAGGTAAAGCGTTCGAACCAGCCAGGCCAGCGTGTGCGCGCCGAAAAAGACGAACACGGCAACGACCAGCGAGGTCATGCCCACGAAGACCGCGTGCAACAGAGGATAGTTCTCGCGGTCCATCGGGTTGGCGTGAGGATGATACTGGGTGAAGCCGGCCGTGACGCCGGGATGGCACTGCCGGCAGGTGTTGAGGATGTTGGCGGCCGACAGGTGCGAGGCGGGATCGGACGCCGGCAGCACATCGTGATGGCCGTGGCAATCGTAACAGGCCGCCACGTCCGGGGCGCGATTGGGCCGACCCAACATCATTGCCTTGCCGTGGTAGGTCTCATGATAGTACTCTAGCCGGTCCTGGTGGCATTGGCCGCACTTCCGGTCGCTGGTGGCCTTGAAATGGCCGGTGTGGGGCGGTTCGATCTCATGGGCCGAGTGACACGTGGTACAGTCCGGAGCCCGCTTGTCGCCCCGGAGCAGCAGCCGGCCGTGGATGCTGGTTTCGTACACCTGTTGGACCCCCAGGTGGCATTTCCCGCAGGTGCGCGCCACGTTCAGATGGTTGACCGGCGAGTCACGGTCCACGCTGCGCTTGATGTCGTGGATGCCGTGACAGTCGTTGCAGGAGGGTGCCACCACCAGCCCCATTTTCAGCAGCGCCTGCCCGTGAATGCTGTCCTGGTAATGACTGGCGGCCTCCGGATGCTTCATCCGGTACTCCTCCGTCAGGCCGGGATTGCTGTGGCAACGCGCACAGGTCCAAGCCAGGTTGAGTTTGAAGACCGGCGATTCGGGGTCCCGCACCGGCCGGATGTCATGGGAACCATGGCAGTCCCAACACTGGGCAGCGGCGCTGGCACCGAGTTGATGGCTCACGCCGTGAATGCTGCCGGCATATTCCTTCGCCTCGGTCTCGTGACATCCCGCGCAGTTCGGCGGCGGCAACGGACTGGGATGAACCAGCTCCGGAATCCCCTCGTGACAATCCACACAATCGAGCACGGCATGAACCGACCGGGCAAAGGCGTTGGTGGGAAATACCAGCGGGATCTCCTGTCCCCCGACGGTCCGGGTCGTCGAGGGGTCCAAATGACAGTCCAAACAATCCGCCGAGGAAAAGGCGGGCGGCTGGCTCGCAACCTCTCCAGCCAGCCCCCGGCCGGCGGACGCCCACGCGATCGCCATCAACAAGACAGGGATCCAACAACGCAGGAAAGGCTTACCCCGGACTGGCAACTTGGAACTCCGGATCATCTTACAAGCCGCCCGTGTGACAATCATAACAACCGCCGTCCACCTCCCCGCCGGGGTGCTCGAAAGGCTGGCCCTCGGGCGTCAGTCGTTTCAACGCCTCGCCATAACCCTGGGCAAGGATGGAATGGCAGGCGTTGCAATCCTTCACAATCGTCTGCTTCCCGTCAGGCGTGCTGTGCTCCCCCTCGTGACAGCGGAAACAACCCGGCCAGAACATGTGGCTGCTGTTGACCGGATACTTGTCCCACGAGGCCCGCATGTCCGGAAAGAAACTGTTCCGATAGATCTCCTGCACGACCGCGATGGCCTCGCGGATGGATTTCTGGCGATCCGGGTACGTATCGCGCGGATAAGCAGCCGCCAGGAACGTGGCGATCGTCTCCAACGCCCCGGTCCGGTTGGTATAATCCAGCGTCAGCACATACACCGCATTGGACTTGATCCACGGCAACGTCGGATCGATGCGCCCCAGCGCCAGGGCACGGTCCACCGCCTTGCTGGGGGCCTGATACTGATGCGCCGGACGATTGTGGCAGTCCATGCAGTCCATCGTGCGGATTTCAAACTTCGACGGGTCTTCCCCGAAGCCGGGCTTGCGATACTCCGTCACCACCCCCTGCCCGTCCACAAAACGCACCCAGGGAATGCTCTGGCGGGTGGGGTCCGGCACCCACTTTCCGTCCTCCAACCGGGCGGCAATGTACTGCACCAGGTTGGTGGGATGGACATGCCAGTGAATGCCCTCCACCGGTCCGTGCCGCGGATCCCCACCGCCCACCTTCAAGGTCATCCGCACCACGAAGGGGGTGTTCGTCTCATCGGCCAGAAAGTAGTGAAACGTGCGGTCCAGATTTCCGATGAACTTTTGCGGCCAGTGACACTGCTCGCAGGTCTCCCGGGCCGGCCGGAGGTTTTTGATGGGCGTGGGTATCGGCCGCGGATACTTGTCCGCCAGCGTGGCATAAACCTGGTAGGTGCCGGACAGCTTCGATTTGACGAACCATGTGGCGCCGGGTCCGATGTGACATTCCACGCAGGCCACCCGGGCATGCGGCCCCTGCTGATACGTCACCCACTGGGGTTCCATCACCGTGTGGCACACCTGCCCGCAAAACTGGGTGGACTCGGTAAAATGGTAGGTCTGATAACTCCCCACGGCCGACAGGAGCAGAAAACCGGCCGCCCCACCGACAAACCACGCCAGGCGTTTTCGGTCGCGCGCCCGCGACAGATCAATGACCAGTTGAACCGGGCCCCCAGCCTGACGGCTGCGCCGGCGCCGTTCCCACCACATCCCCAACACGGTCAGCAGCAGACCCAGAAACAGGAAACCAGGCGCCACCAGGTACGTCAGGATCCCCAAGTACGGATTCCCAAACCGGGCCAGTGAATCCAACACAAACAGCAGCAGAAAAGAGAACAACGCACCACCCGCGATCACCAAACCGGTCAAGCTCCACCAGTTCCGGATCAGTGGCGGTTGCCCTCGCCCCGGTTCGTGATTTGCGGTGTCAGGGCCTGTCTCCATGGCACCTCCGGTTTGCATCTTCGCACAAGGACCAACCTTCCCGCTGCCCGCTCCGGCCGCCCGGCGGCGGCCCGCACGGACCGGACAGCCAGGCGTCGGGCCGGCAATTTACCTGACCCACCGTGCATCCCGACCGTACGCCCGAAGCCCGGGCGCGGCATTGCACCCGTTGCTCAACCTGCAACAATTCTTGCCCCAGTCCCGACAGCTTCCGGCCAGGCCGGGGATGGAAAAGAGCACCCCGAGGAAACAACCCGTGCCGAGGCTCATCCCGACCGGCGTCCGGCGGTGGAACACCCAGCCCCAGTCTTCCCTGTGAAACGACGAACGGGCACGCCGCGACCCGACCCGCCTTGGGCGCCAAACTGACGGGGAAAGGGGAGGCTTGACGGGACGCAAGCGCGGTGCTGGAATGGCGACGTCCTGTCAACCAACAACCAAACGAACCTCGCGGAAATGCAAGCCATGAAAAAACTGCGCGTCCTCTCCCTGGCGATGAGCCTGGCGGCTGTCTTGTTCCTGAGCAACGTGCGTCTGGCGGCACAGACCGGCTCGGTGGATCCGGGACTTTCCTGGCTCGGCTGGATGAACGTCTACGAACTGGTGGGCGGGAACAGTGCAGGGAACTACCTGTTCGGCCAGGCATGGGGCGTGAATGATCTGCCGGCCCTGTGGTCGGGTGCCGAACTGGTGTTGAGCCCCAACACGAGCACCTGGAATCCGAGTGACCCGTACTGGGTGAACAACGGGCAGCCGAACAAGTGGATGGAGGCGAATTTCTACGTGGACATGGGCACGGCCTGGGGCGGTCAGACGGTCACCTTCTCCGGCCAGACCGTGGACAATTCGTTGGTGGCCCCGTATACCGCGGTGGCTTTCATCAAGGAGTTCACCTCGAGCTATGGCTGGGTGGGCATGGACACCGCGCCGTTGAACCCGGGGTCTCCCTTCACGGTCTCCCGCACCATCGCCGCCGGTAACGTGGTTCAGTTCGGCTTCATGTTGACCGGTCCGAACGCCGACCCGGCAACCGTGGAGTCGCTCGGCAAGGTGCGGATTGCCGTGGTGCCGGAACCCGCGATGGCCACCTTGGTCGGCCTGGGCCTTGCCACCCTGGCCCTCCGCCGCAGTCGCCAGGGTTGAGCCGTCCCGGCGGATCGATCCGCGCCTCGACCGGCCGGGTCGGGACCCGGGCGGAGTGTAGCCCGCCATCTTTGCCGGACCTTCGGGACGCGCCCGCGAGCGCGCTCTGAAGGTCCGGTTGGTTTATTCGGTCGGGCCCCCGGTGGGCCGTCGTCCGTCCAAGAAAGCCATTGGCGCGCGGAGGCGCTTGGTGTTCAATGGGGGCACAGCTTGGGAGCCATGAACGGAACGAGTGGAGCCACAGCATGGAACGGGAGCACGGGTCGGCCCTCGCACCAGCCTCCGGCGCGGGTGTTGCTGGTGGAGGACGATCCGGAGCTACCCGAGGTGCTGGGAAGCCTCCTCGTCCATGACGGCATCGAGCTGGAATACGCGGCCACGGCAGCCGAGGCGTGGGAAAAGGTCCGGGCGCGCGAACCCGAGTTGATTCTTCTGGACCTGGGGTTGCCGGATCTGGACGGCCTGCAACTGCTCCAGCGGCTGAAGGGCACGCCCGAGACGCAGCACATCCCGGTGGTGGTGGTCACGGCGTGGAACAATCCGCAGGACAAACTGCGCGGATTCGAGGCGGGTGCCTCCGATTACGTCACCAAGCCGTTCGAGGCCACGGAACTGCGGGCGCGCATCCGCGCGGTGTTGCGAACCAAGCGCCTGCAGGACCAGTTGACCCGTGCCAACCGCGAGTTGGAGGCGGCACGGCGCGCGGCGGAGGAATCCGCCCGCGCCAAGGCGGAGTTCCTGGCCAACATGAGCCACGAAATCCGCACCCCGATGAACGGTGTCATCGCCATGTGCGCCCTCCTGCGCGAGACACCGCTCAACCCGGAGCAACGCACCTACGTCGAGACGATCCATTCCAGCGGCGAAGCCCTGCTGAGCCTCATCAATCAAATCCTCGACTTCTCCAAGATCGAGGCCGGCAAGCTCGAGCTCGAACAGCGCCCCTTTTCTCTCCGGTCGTGTGTCGAGGAAGCCCTGGACGTGCTGGCCGCCAAAGCCGCCGAGAAGAAGCTGGAGCTGACCTACCTGATGGACGACGAGATCCCCGAAACGCTCATCGGCGATCCGAACCGGATCCGGCAGGTCCTGGTCAACCTGCTGGGCAACGCGGTCAAGTTCACCCACGTGGGCGAGGTTGTGGTCACGGTGCGACTGCTCTCGGGCACGGCGGGATCCGCCTCGGCAGAGGCACCGTGCTGGCTCCATTTCTCTGTCCGCGACACCGGCATCGGCATCCCGGCCGATCGCCTGCCGCGGCTCTTCCAATCCTTCAGCCAGGTGGACGCCGCCACGGCGCGGCAGTACGGCGGGACCGGTCTGGGCCTGGCCATCAGCCGCAGCCTGGTCGAGGCCATGGGCGGCAAGATCTGGGTCGAAAGCGTGGTGCAGAAAGGTTCCACCTTCCATTTCACCCTTCCTTTGCGGCCCGGGCCCGCCCAGCCCGCCGCGCCGCCGCCGGAAGTGGACGCGCTGCGCGGCCGGCGCGTGCTGATCGTGGACGACAACGCCACCTGCCGCGAACAGTTGACCCGTTCGCTCACGCGCTGGGGCATGCAACCCCACGCCACCGGCAGCCCCCTCCAGGCACTGCAACGGATCCAGCAGGGCGAGAAATTCGATCTGGCGATCCTCGACCTGCGCATGCCCGAAATGGACGGCGTCACCCTGGCCCATCAGATCCGCAAACACCCCGGCGCGGACACGCTGCATCTGGTCCTGCTGAGCGCCATGGGCCTGAAAGCCGATGCGCCGGAGATCGCCGGCGCCAGGTTCGCCGCCTGTCTCATCAAGCCGACCAAGCCCCTGGTCCTGCGTGACACCCTGGCCCGCATCCTCGGGGCGCAGTCGGCTGCGCCACCGGCGGCGGCCCCGGCTCCTCCCAAACCCGGCAAGCTCGACCCCACCACCGCCCAGCGCCTGCCCATGCGGGTCCTGTTGTGTGAAGACAACGTCATCAATCAAAAGGTGGCGCTCCGCCTCCTGCAGCAACTCGGTTACCGCGCCGACGTCGCCCAGAACGGCCTCGAGGCCCTGGCAGCCATCGAACGCCAGCCGTACGACCTGGTTTTCATGGACCTGCAGATGCCGGAGATGGACGGGCTGACCGCCACCCAGGCCATCCGGGAACGACAGAAAGCCGCCCGGCCCGCACCCCACTTCGACCGGCGCATCGTCATCGTGGCCATGACCGCCAGCGCCATGCAGAGCGACCGGGATCGTTGCCTGGCTGCCGGCATGGACGATTACCTTGCCAAACCCATCCGACCCGAGGACATCCGCCGCGTGGTGGAACGCTGGGGACCCGTGTTCCAGGAAGCCCAAACCGCCGCGGCCGCACCCGCGGCCGATCCCCCGCCCGGACAACAGCCCGCGTCCGAACCGGCGGTGGACTTCGACCGGCTGATGGAATTCGCCGAAGGGGACCTGAACAATCTCCAGGAACTGGTCACGCTGTACATCCAGCAAACCACGCAACAGATCAACCAGTTGCGAACCGCCCTGGCCGCGGGCAACGCCGCCGAAGTCCGGCGCGTCGCCCACAGTTGCGCCGGGGCCAGCGCAACCTGCGGCATGCGGCGGATCACACCCATGCTGCGCCGAATGGAGGCACAGGCCGAGGCCGGAGACCTCTCGGAAGGCCCGCGCATGCTGGCCGACATCGAACAGGAGTTCCACGTCATCCGGGAACAGGTGCAGGCCTGGCTGGCGCGGCAATCCTCATCCCCATCCTCTCCTCCCTCGCCATGAACCGGGTGCTTTTCATCGAAAACGACCCGGTGGTGGCCAACATCTACCGGAACAAGCTCACTCTCGAAGGGTTTCAAGTGGAACTGGCCGCCGACGGGGAGACCGGCCTGCAACGGGCCCGGGAGCTGAAACCAGCCGTGATCGTGCTGGATCTGTTGCTGCCCAAACTCACCGGGCTGGAAGTGATCCGCACCCTGCGGGCCGAACCGGATTTCCAAACCACCCCCATCATCGTGCTCAGCGGCACCTACCTGACCTCCATGATCCAGGAAGCCTGGAAGGCCGGAGCCACCAAATGCCTGGCCAAATCCAGCACCACGCCCAAGGTGGTCGTGGACACCATCCGCAGCGTGTTGAACCTGAAAGCACCGGCCGAGTCCATCCCCGCCGCTCCCGCAGCCGCCCCGGCGGTCACCGGCCCCGCCGCTCCGGCCCCGGGCGCGGAGGATTTTCAGGCCGAGCTGCGCCGCGACTTCCTCAAGACACTGCCGCAAACCCTCGCGGCGTTTCGCCAGGCGCTCCAGGCCCTGCACCGCGCCGACGCAGCCCAGCGGCTGGAACAGTTGCAGGCCCTCCAACACCGCGCACGGGCCCTGGCCGGGGGGGCTGGCCTGGCCGGCGTACCTTCCATGGCCCAGGTGGCCGATCTGTTCGAAGCCCTGCTGCGCGAGCTGGTGGGGAAACCCCAGGCATGGACGGCCTCGACGCTCCGCACGGTGGCCTCGGTGGTGGATTTCCTTCACTGGCTGGCCAGTCGGTGTCACCTGCCGGAACTCCAGACCCTGCCGCAGGCCACCGCCCTGGTGGTGGACGACGAACCGCTCGCACGCCGCGCCGTCACCCATTCACTCGAAAAGGCGCACATCCGATCCGTGGCCGTCGAGGACGCCGAGACCGCCCTCCGCCTCGCCGGCGAGAACCGGTTCGATCTGGTGATCCTAGACGTGGACCTGCCGGGCATGGACGGGTTCACCCTCTGCACGCGCCTGCGTCGCCTGCCCGCCTACGCCAAAACGCCGGTGGTGTTCGTCACCAGCCTCAACGACTTCCAGGCCCGCACCAGTTCCACCATGAGCGGCGGCACGGATTTCATCGCCAAGCCGTTCCTCTTTTCCGAGCTGGCGGTGAAAGGGCTCTTGTTCGCACTGCGCCACCAGATCGAGCAGCGGATGGCTGCCGAGCCGGGATCCGGCACCACCCGGGCCGGCCCGGACGGTGAACCGGTCCGCCTGGCACCCTGAAACGGTCCGAGCTACCTTTCTGCCGCTGGCGATGCAGGAACCGGTGCCATGCCTGTATGTCCACGTGCCCTTCTGCGCCCGCAAGTGCAGTTACTGCGCCTTCTACTCGGAGGCGTCCGACGGCGGGCTGATGGATCGGTACGTGCGTGCCTTGCTGCGCGAGTTGGAGACCGTGGCCGGCGATCTGCGCCCGCGTACCATCTTCTTCGGCGGCGGCACGCCCACCCTGCTCACCCTGCGGCATTGGGGACAGATCTTCCGAACCCTCGACCGGCTCGGTCTGTTGCCGGTGCCCGAGTTCACCGTGGAAGCCAATCCCGCCACGATCTCGGCCGACAAAGCCCGGCTGCTGCGCGAACACGGCGTCAACCGCGTTTCCCTGGGCGTGCAATCACTGGACCCCGGCCTGCTCGAACGTCTGGGACGCATCCACACACCCGGGCAGGTGTTCCGTTCGTGGGACATCCTCCGCCGCGCCGGGTTTGACAACCTGAACCTGGACCTGATGTTCGGCATTCCCGGCCAGACCCTGGCCAGTTGGGACGCCACGTTGGACGAGGCCCTGGCCCTCCAGAGCGAGCATCTCTCCTGCTACGAGGTCATCTACGAAGAGGACACCCCGCTGTTTGCCCAGCTGCAGGCCGGCGCCTTCAGCGTGGACGAGGACCTGGTCTGCGCCCAGTACGAGCGCCTGCTGGAACGCGCGGCCGCGGCGGGCTTCTTCCAGTACGAGGTGGCCAACTTCGCCCGGGACCGTCGCCCGCCCGCACCCCCGACCGCCCGGCTGTCGGGCGAATTCCCGGCGTTCGCCTGCCGCCACAACATCAATTACTGGCGCGCAGGCGACTTTCACGGGCTGGGCCCCAGCGCCACCGCCTACGTCCGGGGCGTGCGCACCCGCAACGTGGCGGACACCCGCGCCTGGTGCGAAGCCGTCGAACAGGGACGCAGCCCCGTCGTCTTTCGCGAGGCCCTTTCCCCCCTGGCACGCGCGGGAGAAGCGGCCGCCTTCGGACTGCGGGTCGTCACCGGCTGGCCCTACGAGGAATTCCGGCGCCGGACGGGGTTCGATCTGCGCACCGAATGGGCCGCGGAACTGGCCGAGCTGGAACGCAGGGGATGGGGCGTGCGCGAACCGGACCGGTTCCGGCTCACCCAGGCGGGCCTGCGATTTGCCGACGCGGCTGCAGAAATGATGTTGCGTCCGGATCCCGCCCCGGAACGCGACACGCCCCGGACGGCCATCCTGCAGCCGACCCGGCCGGCCTGGAGCCCGGCACCCTGAACCCCCGCCCCCCACCGTCTCAACCGCCCGAGCCGGGAGCCGGCAAGGGCGGGCCCGGCCGGCTCACGGAGCGCAACCGCTCCCGGATCATGTCAGCCCGCAGAATGTCGCGCTCCTCAGCCTGCAACTTCTCCGCGTGCAGCGACTGCAGATGGGCGGGCTGAATCAACAGGAACAACTCGTCGGTCAGCGAACGGTCCACCCCCGGAAACATCCCCAGGTCCACCCCCAGCCGCATCAACGAAAGCATGTTCATGGCCTCCTTGGAGGCGATGATGTGCGCATTGGCCAGAATCCCGTACGCCCGGCCGATGTGGTTGTACACCATCTTCGGGTTCTTCTCGATGAGACTGGCCCGGGCGTTCTCCTCGAATTCGATGAGCTGACGCAACACCTTGTCGAGCTTCTCCAGGATCGTTTGCTCGGACTCGCCCAGCGTCATCTGATTGGAAACCTGGAACACGTTCCCCAGGGCCTCGGTCCCCTCCCCGTAGAGACCGCGCACCGCCAGGCCCAGCTTGTTGACCGACTGGATGATGGCGTTGATCTGCTCGCTCAACACCAGACCCGGTAGATGAAGCATCGCGCTCACCCGGATGCCGGTCCCCACGTTCGTCGGACAGGCGGTCAGGTAACCGTACTCGGGACTGAACGCGTACTCGAGGTGCTCCTCCAAAAGGCTGTCCAATGCGTCCAGTTCCGCCCAGGCCTCGCGCAATTGCAGGCCGGGCCGGAGCGATTGCATCCGCAGATGATCCTCCTCATTGATCATCAGGCAGAGGGTCTCCTGCCGGTTGAGCACCACACCGCCCCCGCTGGTCCGCGCAGCATGCTCGCGGCTGATCAGGTGTCGCTCCACCAACAGCTGCCGCTCCAGCGCCGAAAGCTTGTCCAACGTCTCGCAAAAACAACCTGCCAGCGCGGGCACCTCCGCCACCGCACCGGCGACCTTCTCGTACACCTGAAGGCGGTCGGCACGCTTGGCCCAGCCCGGAAAGGGAAATCCCTTCAGATTCCGCGCCAGTCGAACCCGGCTGGACAGCACGATCCGGTCCTGCGGCCCGGTGCGACGGGCGACTTCCGAAGCCGGTGGCAGGAATTCCTTCAGTTCCATGGGTTCAATGTCCCCGCGGGCTCGTCAGGCGGGCCTGGAGTTGTTTGATCTCGTCCCGCAGCTCGGCCGCCCGCTCGAAGTTCTCCTCCTGCACGGCACGGGCCAGCTCCTGCTGCAGCCGTTGCAGCCGCCGCTTCAGATCCTCCACCCCCCGGTAGGCCTTCGGCACCTTGCCCACATGGCGGACCCCCTTGTGCATGGTCTTGAGCAGATCGTCCAGCCCTTCGGCAAACGTCTGGTAACACTCGGGACAGCCGAACCGCCCCAGCTTCTTGAATTCCGCCTGGCTGAACCCGCAGTGGGGACACCGCAGATCGCCGCTGCGCGGCCGCGGTTCGGTCTCCTGCGCCCCGCTCAACCCCAGCAACAGGTCCGCCAGAGAAAAACCCGTGGGATCGTTGACCCCCTTGCTTCGCGCGCACTCCTCGCAGAGGTCCAGCTTCTGCATCTTGTCCCCCACGATCTGGGTCAGATGCACCGTGGCCTCGCGTTCCTTGCACAAGCAACATTTCATACCCGTCCCGGATAAATCGGCTCGCCGCTGTTCCGGGTCAAGGCCCGGTACAGCTCCATCAGTCTCCGGGTGACCGGGCCGGGCCGTCCATTGCCGATCACCCGCCCGTCAATCTTGACCACCGGCACGATCTCCGCCGCGGTGCCGGTCAGAAAACACTCGTCCGCGTTGAACAGATCGTACCGCGTCAGATTCGGCTCGCTCACCCGCCAGCCCTGTTCCCGCGCCAGGTCCATCACCACCCGCCGCGTGATCCCCCGCAGGGCACCGGCCGACAAGGGCGGCGTCTGCAACTCCCCGTCTCGAACAACGAAAAGATTGTCCCCCGTGCACTCCGCCACGTACCCCTCCGCATTCAACATCACCGCCTCTTCGCAACCGGCATTGAGGGCTTCGATCTTCGCCAGAATGCTGTTCAGGTAGTTCAGCGACTTGATCGCCGGGTTCACCGCGTTGTGCAGATTCCGCGTGGTCGGCACCGTGATGATCGACAACCCCTTCTCGTAGAACTCCTGCGGATAGAGCTGGATCTTTCCGGCGATGATGATCACCGAGCCCCGCTTGCAATTGTACGGGTTCAACCCCAGCGTCCCCACCCCGCGCGTCACCACCAGCCGAATGTATCCGTCCCGAACCCGGTTCTGCCGGCACGTCTCCAACACCGCCTCGGTCATCGCCTGGGGCGTCATCGGAACCGACAACAGGATCGCCCGGGCCGACGCGTACAACCGGTCAATGTGCTCCTTGAGCTGAAACACCCGACCGTTGTAGGCGCGGATCCCCTCGAACACGCCGTCGCCATACAACAACCCGTGATCGAAGACGGAAATCTTGGCCTCGGCCTCCCGGTAGAACCTGCCGTTGATGTACACTTTCATGTCCGTCCCCGGCAACCTAGTGAAAGGCGTTGCCGCGCGCAACCCGACAGGCGCCGGTCGCCGCCGCCCGGCCCCGCACCCAACCGCACGCAAAACCTCCCCCCAAGGCGTCCGATCGGCCGCAAACCGGAAAAAGAACCCGCCCGAAACGAGACAAAAAAGAAGTGGTCGGGGCGGTGAGATTTGAACTCACGACCTCTTGTACCCGAAACAAGCGCGCTAGCCAGGCTACGCTACGCCCCGACTCACGCCCCTATATATGCACGGCCGCCCGAGAAAAATCAAGAGGGCTCGCAAGGCCGCCCGCCCCGCCACCGTCGCCCGGGCGTTTCGGAACTTTCCAACCGACCGGCGCTGCCCTAGTGTGACGGTTCGGCAAACCGGCGCGACCGGTTTCCCGGCCGGGAAACCGCCTCGCCCGGGACCCGCAGATTCTATGGCATTGATCGTACAGAAGTACGGGGGGACCTCGGTCGCCAACACCGAGCGCATCAAAAACGTTGCGCGTCGCGTGGCCGATTACCATCGGCGCGGTGACCAGGTGGTGGTGGTCGTATCAGCCATGAGCGGCGTGACCGATGGCCTGATCAAACTGGCCAAGGAAATCACGCCCCTGCCGAACGAGCGGGAGCTGGACATGTTGCTGGCCACCGGCGAGCAGCAGACCATCGCGCTCACTGCGATGGCCCTGCACGCGCTCGGCGTGCCCGCCGTGTCGCTCACCGGCGCCCAGGCCGGCATCGTCACCGACGGCGTCCACACCAAGGCCCGCATCCGCAACATCACGCCCAAGGCGGTGCGCGAACTGTTGGAGTCCGGAGCCGTGGTCATCGTGGCCGGCTTCCAGGGCGAGACACCGGAAGGCCAGATCACCACCCTGGGCCGCGGGGGCTCCGACCTGACCGCCATCGCCATGGCCGCGGCCTTGAAGGCCGATCTCTGCCAGATCTACACCGACGTGGACGGCGTTTACACGGCCGACCCGCGCATCGTCCCCACCGCGCGAAAACTCGACGAGATCTCCTACGACGAAATGCTCGAATTGGCCAGCCTGGGCGCCAAGGTCATGCAGAGCCGGTCGGTCGAATTCGCCAAAAAATTCGGAGTCGTTTTCGAAGTCCGTTCCAGCCTCAACGACAACCCGGGAACCATCGTGAAAGAGGAAACCAAAAGTATGGAAGGCGTTGTGGTCCGCGGCGTCTCACTCGACAAAAACCAGGCCAAGCTCACCCTGGTGGGCGTGCCGGACCGACCCGGCGTGGCCGCCCGCATCTTCAAGGCCCTGGGGGATGCCGCCGTCAACGTGGACATGATCGTCCAAAACATCAGTCACGGAGAGGGCCCGCCCCAGACCGACCTCTCCTTCACCGTGGACAAGGCCGATCTGCTCAAGGCCCGCAAGGTGATCGAGTCGCTCCAGCCCGAGCTGGGTTTCCGCGAGGTGCTGGCCAACGAAAACATCGGCAAACTCTCCATCGTGGGCGTGGGCATGAAAAGCCACACCGGCGTGGCCGGCAAAATGTTCGAGGTCCTCGCCCGGGAGGGCGTCAACATCGACATGATCTCCACCAGCGAAATCAAGATCTCGGTGGTGATCGATCTGGCCCGGGCCGAGGACGCCATGCGCGCCGTCCACGCCGCCTTCATCGGCTGACCGCCGCCCCACGCCGGTCCCACCCGGCCGCACGGCCCGTCCATGCCCACCCGGCTCCACGTGCTGCTCAGCCCCGCGGAGTGGCAGGACCCCGCCCGCGCACCCGGCTCCGGCACCACAGCCGTGGTGTTCGATGTGCTCCGCGCCACCAGCACCGCCGTCACCGCCCTCGCCCACGGCGCGGCCGCCCTCATACCTGTGGCCACACTGGAGGAAGCCGTCGCATGGCGACAGCGCCGTCCCGACTGTCTCCTGGCCGGCGAACGCAGTGGCGTGCGACCCTCTCCCCATCTCACCGGCGGGATCCCGTTCGACCTCGGCAATTCACCACGGGAATTCCTCCCCGACCGTGTCCGGGGCCGCCTCATCGTCTTCACCACCACCAACGGGAGCCGCGCCCTCCGCGCCTGCCAGGCCGCCGACGCGGTCCTGACGGGCGCCTTTCTGAACCTCGGGGCCACACTGGAAACCCTGCGCTTCCTCCGGCCGCCACACGTGGTCCTGGTCTGCGCGGGAACCGGCGAGGAATTCGCCCTGGAAGACCTGTTGGCCGCCGGTGCACTGGTGGAACGCTGGTGCACCGCCGATCCGGCCGTGCACCTCACCGACGCCGCAGCCGCCGCGCGGCATCTCTGGCGCAGCGCCGGCACCAACCCTGCCGACGCAATGCGGGACTCCGCCAACGCACGGCGGTTGACCGCCCATCCGGACCTGCGCGATGACGTGACATGGTGCCTTCAGCCGGACCGCTTCAACCTGGCCGTGTGGCTCGCCGGACCGGACGGAGGGCTGCGGGCCGGCACCCCCGCCGCAGCAGCAGAAGCGCTGCGCCCCCGCCAGGCCGGCCTTCCCCCCGGAGCCAGCCTGTGCTAGTCCATGGGCGTGGCCGAGCCAAGCCTGTTGCTCCTGATCCCCGCTTACAACGAGGAGCGCCGCATCGAACCGGTGCTGCGCCGCTACGCCGAGTACTTCGCGCGCCATTACACCGGCCCCTTCCAAATCGTCGTGGTGCTCAACGGCTGCCGGGACAACACCCGCGCCGTGGTCGAACGCGTCGCGCAAGAACACCCCTGCATTCGCTGGCTCGAGTTCCCCGAGCCCATCGGCAAGGGCGGCGCCTTGATCGAGGGACTCAAACTGGCCGCCCAGGCCGAGGCCATCGGCTACGTGGACGCCGACGGTGCCACCCCGCCCGAGGCCTTCCATGCCCTGGTGCGCCGCCTCCCGGAAGCCGACTGTGTCATCGGCTCCCGCTGGCTGCCCGGCGCCGTCCTGCACATCCCCCAGAGCAGCCCCCGCCGCTTCGCCAGCCGCGTCTTCCACGCCATCGTGCAGTTGCTCTTCCGCATGAACATTCGCGACACCCAGTGCGGGGCCAAGGTAATGCGCCGCGAGGCAGTCGAAAAAATCCACGCCAGCCTCACCATCGCCGACATGGCCTTCGACATCAACCTGCTCTACTGCCTCAAACGCGCCGGCTTCCGCATCCTGGAGGTCCCCACCGAATGGACCGACCAGATCGGGTCCAAGGTCCGCCTCTTCCGCACCTCGCTGACCATGCTGCTGTCGGTGATCCGCATCCGCCTGATCTACTCGCCCTTCTACCGCTGGTTGCGCCCGTTGCGCCCGCTGGAGGCCTGGCTCTACAAGAAACTCCGCGCACCCGTGCCGTTGCCCGGCCCTGATCCGTCCGCCATCCAGCCCGCGGCCACCCGGCAACCGACCAAACACGACCCCGCCCCCACCTCCCCCGGCAGGGACCGCACAATCTGAGTCCGAACCAGCGGGCCCGGCCCCGGCCCTCCCAACCATGCCCGAGGACCTCCACCAACCAGCCAGAATCGAGTTGGCCCCGGATTTCGAGCCCCGTCCAGAGCTGCGCGTGGTGTTGTTCGATTGGGACGGCACCCTCTCGCTACTGCGATCCGGATGGGCCGACGTCATGACCGACCTGTACGCCGCCGCCCTGCCACCCCTGCCGGGCGAAAGCGCCGAAGCACGACACCGCCTGGCGCGGTCGGACATCCTGGAGCTCAACGGCCGCCAGACCCTCCATCAAATGATCCGTTTGACAGAACGCATCCGCGAGCGCGGCGGCCGGCCACGCGATCCCCGCGATTACAAACAGGAGTTCCTCAACCGACTCGCCGCACTGACCGGGCCCCGTCAAGCCGCCATCCGCTCGGGCCGCACCCCGCCGGACACATGGCTGGTCCCGGGTGCCCGGGCCTTCCTTCGTCACCTCCACGAGCGCGGGCTCGTGCTGCACCTGGCCAGCGGCACCGATGAAAAAGCCCTGCTCGAGGAGGTCCGATTGCTCGGCCTGGCCGGGTTCTTCGGGCCGCACATCCACGGCGCACGGGAGGAATCCTTCACCAAGGCCGCCGTCATCCGGTCCATCCTCCGCCAACATCACATCGCGGGCCGACAACTCCTGGCCTTCGGCGACGGCGTGGTGGAAATCCGCGACACCCGGACCGTGGACGGCCTGGCCGTGGGCGTGGCCGTGGAGGAAACCGCACCCGGCTCGGGCCGGCTCGACGCCGACAAACGCCGCATGTTGCAGGACGCGGGCGCCCAGGTGTTGATCCCCGATTTCCGTGATGGTCCCGAGCTCTTGCGCCTCCTGCTGGGAGAAACCATCCCACCCTCCCGCGGTGGCTAACCCCGCCACCGGCAACCGGCCGGCAAAATCTTCTCAGGGCGCCCGCAACCGGTAGAACACCGGCCCCGAACCGGCCGGCCAAACCCACGAGTTGGTAAAGGCAGATTCCGGCACCGGGAACCAGGCCGAAGGATCGGTCAGATCCGTGGCATTGGTCTCCAGCAACCAACCGCGGTACGCACTCGGCCAGGTCAACCGGCCGCTCCCCCCGGCCGGTTCCCATTGGAACGCCAGCCGCGGACGTTCCTCCACCTGCGCACGCACCACCGCCAGACGCCCCTGCGACAGAAGGTTCGTGTTCCAGTCCAGGCCGGGCGGCAGGGCCGGCAGCGTCACGGAAGCCCACTGCACGGCCGGTTCCCCGTGCTCCAACCATGCGTACACCTCGCCCGCACGGAATGCGCCGGGCTCGCCGCTCACATTGGTGAACGTCAGGTGCGCCGTGCCCGTGAGACCGCCCACCACCGCCAAAACCGCCTGTGTGCGGTGCAACGGATCCAATCCGATGCGCAGATGACTGCCGGGCTGGAATTCCAGGGCCTGAACCACGGTCAACCGGCCCGCCCCATCCAGCCCGGGCGAGCACACCCCGCCGGCCTGAACCCGGACCGTGCCGGGAATCGTGCCGGTCCCGCCCAGAACCGTCCCGGCACCCACCGTCACGGGCCCGGGCCCCAACACACCTGTCACCCAAAGGGTCCCGCCCTGCAACTGCGTGGCATTGGTGTAGGTGTGCAAGCCGCCCAGAACCAGCGTACCGGTGCCGTTTTTGATCAGCCCGATCGGCGCACCGTTGGTCGAGGCACGGATGGATCCGGTCACCCAGTGGTCGCCCGCACCCGTGAAAACCACGCTGCGCCCGCCGGTGAGGGCGCCGGTGTACTGCACCGGCCCAAGCATCCGCAACTGACCGGAACTGGACTCGAACACCACCCGGTCGCCCCCCACGTCCACGTAAACCGGCCCGCCCAACGTGTTCGTCCCCGCAAGATTCCGCACCGCTGCCGTGCCGTGGTTGCGGCAGTGGATGACCAACGCGCCGACCACGCTGACACCACCCTGCGAACCGTCCAGCTCCAGCGTGGAAACGCCGCTGTTGTTGTTTCGCAGGCTCAGCCGTTGCAACGTGGCCAGCGCACGCGGATGCACGGCCCGCACGATGCCGTCGGACCCCGCCGCGCCGCCGCTGTCCAGAAAGGCCGTCCCGGTCACGCTGTTCTCCCCTGCCAGCACCAACACCCCCGGCCCCGACTTGGCCCAACCGTTGGTCCCCGACAAGGGCACCGCCAGCGTCACAAAATTCGTCACGAAGATCCGCGGCGGTTCGTTCGTGCCGGAGTCCAGCGTCAGGACGGCATCATTCGTGCCCGCCAGCGTCCAGCCCTGCGCACCGGCCTGATCGCCGAAGCGCAGCACGCCGATCGTCTGGTTGGTGTCCAACCAGACCGTCCGCGCCGCACCGATGTTCAGCGAGGCAAAATCCGCGGTCTGTCCCGCACCCGAAGCGATCCAACCGCCTTCCCACCGGGCCGGATCGCTCCAGAAACCGTCCGCGTCGGCCGCCCACCGGCCGCTGCCGCGCGTCGGTCGGACCCGCACCACCGCCACCGCGTAATCATTCTGCCCGGCTGCATCCGTCACGCGCACGGTGACGTACTGCGGCCCGGCCGCGGCGGCGTCCGGGACACCGCTGATCCCGCCCTCCAACGACACCTGGACCCAGTCCGGACCGGCCGCCTTCCGGAAACCCACCAACGTGTCGCCGGGATCGGGATCGAAAGCCGTCCCAGCCAGCGTGGCCGAAAAAGGTTCACCGGCAACGGCCGTGCCAAGGTCGAACACCCGGTTGGTAAACTGCGGCGGTTGATTCGTCAGCAGCCGCGCAATCTGATCGGACGTCATCACGTAGTCGGTGATCAGCACCTCGTCCAGCATCCCGGCAAAGTGCGGGTCGGCCGGCCACTGACTTCGCCCCAGAAAATTGTAGCGCGGCCGGAACTGTGCCGGCGTGATGGACGTGGCCGCCGCGGCAACGCGCACCCCGTTGACGTACAGTTGCGCACCGGAGGCGCTGAGCGTGACAGCCACGTGCGTCCACCGGTTGATCGGCAGTTGCGCGGTCTCCACGATCTGTTCGCTGCCGCCGTTGCGCAGGCCGAACCGCAGGGTGCCCGCGCTGCTGCGCGGTGTGAGAAACATGTACTCCGTGGTGCTGTTGCCGAAATCAAAGATCCGTTGCCAGTTCCCGCCCCCGCGCCAGTACACCCACGCGGCAAACGTGAACCCGTTGCCCCGGGCGATCCCCGGCGGCAGGGACACCCGGGTCTGCACACCGTCGAACACCAGGGCCTGGCCGCGCACGCCGTTGGTGAACACCGGACTCCCGCTGGTCACACCGTGATGCCCGTGACCCGACTCGTCCCGCACATGACCGTCGAACGAGTACTGCCCCATCCCCCGCGTGCCGGGGTCGAAACCCGTCTGCAAATAACCGATGCGCGAGGGTTGGTCCCGATAGACCACACCCGCCGGCGTCAGACTCCCGTCGTCCCATTTCACGCGCCGGACGTCCTCCACCCAGTTGTACAGGGCGTACCGCTCCACCCAGGGCGTCTCCTCCAGCATCTGGATCATCGCGGCAATGCACGCCTGCTGCTGCGCAAAGGTCGGATCGGCGCAACCGGTCCAGTTGGCCCCGTTGTTCCATTCGGTGATCCAGATCGGGCGCTTCACCTGGTCGTAGGTCGCCTTGAGGAAATTGTAAAACTGGCTGGCCGCCCCCGCCGGATCCGCCGGGTTGAAACACCAGTAGTAATGCACCGCCACGAAATCCACGCGCAGCCCGGCCGCATCCGCCTGCTGGATGAAAGGATACAACCAACCGTTGCGACCGCCGTCCGAAGGCGCGGGTGAACCCACGCGCAAACCCGTGGCCAGCAGCTCCGGCCAGGCCGACAACGCGTCGGCCACGCTCAAATTCGCCTGGTCCGGCCGGTCCGGCTCATTGAACCCCAGCAGGTGCACCGAACCGCGCGCCCGCCAGTCCTGATTCAAACCCGGCCACCAGCGGTTCTGCCGAATCGGCACGTACTCCACGTCGGCGGTCGAGCTCTGGTTCAAGTTCCAGTTGTATTTCCATCCGACGTTCAACCCCGCCTCAATGTCCCCGGCGATCCCCTTCTTCGAGCTCCAACGCCACGGAACCACGTACACGAACCGGACCCGACCGCTCAGTTCGGCCGGCAACACGCCCATCTCCACCTCCCCATCGGCCGCCACATAATGGCGGCTGTAACCCGTCCCGTCCTCCCACTCGGCCAGCGTCACCGCGTACCCGCGCCGGAGGCGGAACGACCTCACCCCGGCCTGGAACGCACCGAGCGCGTTGCCCCGGTAATACACGTAGGACAGCAGCGAAGTGCTTGCCCCGGTAAAGTGCGGTCCCTCGAAGATCTCCAGCGGGCGGAATGCGCTGCCGTGCGGGACGATCACCGTCCCATCCCCGTACGCCACCACGCGGCAGTTGTTCCCATGCACCGCCGGCAGGCGCTGGATCCGGACCTGCCCCAGATACGATGCCGCCACCACCGAGGGCCGAATCGCTGTGAACACCAGATACGCATCGGGAGAATCCAGACTTACCGTGCTGCCCGGCAAAGGTTGCACCCCCGCTGTCAATCGCAGCTCACAACGGCCGGTCACCACCGCAAAGGTGTTGGTCAATGCCGGAAACGTCACCACGCCCCCGTCGAACACCCGGTCCTGCGCGGCCAGTCGCACACCCAGCCCGAAAAGCATCGTCCAGCACAACCAGGACCGACCAGGGCACCTCCTCGAAACCCAAAACCCACCTGCAGGCATGACGCCCCATCCATCGCACAATCGGCCCGGCCCGGCAACTCCCCCGTTCGGGGGACCCGCCCGCCACCGCCGCCCTCGTGAGCCTCAATCGCCGCCCCACCACCGAAAGAACGCACGGGACCGGAACGGACTCTCCGGGCCGATCAGGGCCGCCCGGCTCCTCTGCAGATCCACCTGCACCAGCAACGCCACACTGTGCGCCCCGAACCCGTCCGACCGCAGCGCCCGCACCCCGTAACCGTAGGCCACCGCCATCTGCCAGGCATCGCTCCGGTATCGCACCCCCACACCCACCCCTTGGTGCCATCGCCCCGCCAGTGGCACCCCGGGCAGGTCATCCACCCACGCGGCCGAACCTGTGAGCACTGCGTACCACCGCCCGGCCGGGTCCAGCGGCCAGGACAGGGACGCATGCCCCAACACAAAACCCTCGGCCGTCAATTCCTGGAAATAGTAACCGGGCAACGCCACCGCAAACTCCGTCGCAAACGGCAGCACGGCACCCAACCGAAATGCACTCAACCGATCCGCCTGCGCGCTCCCGCCCGCCGTCACCCCGCCGGACAGATGCGCGCCGAGATCCGGATGGGTGTACGCCATCAACGCCCGGATCCACCACCGATGACTCCAGGACTCCAGCTCGCGGTCGCCCGCGAAACCGTACGCCCCGTGTGAACCCCGGCGCTCCAGTTCATACCACACCGACAGTTCCAGCGCCGACCGCGGAAACAACACCGGCTCGCTCCCGCCCCAGCGCAGACCGGTCCGCACCCGGCCGCCGAAATGATCCGGCGGCAGGGCAAACCCGGCCGCGGTGTCGTCTTCGTCGTCGTACTCGGTGTAAAACCCCGAGACCCGGACCAGGGCGTGCAACGGAACCCGCCAGCCCGGATCGAGTCGGTGATAAACGCTCGCCGAGACCGTCCCACCGTGTCCCACGAACGATTCAGCCGGAACATAGCGGCCGCGCCGGATCTCGTTGTAACTCTCGCCAAACCCGCCTCCGGCCACGCCGATGGCCACGTGTGTGTCACGACCCAGTGCATCCCGCGCCGCCAGTTCGCCGTCCACATACACCGGCGCCAGTGCCAGCCGCAGCGTCAGGTTCGACCTCAAAAACCCGGGCTCATTCCGGTAGTAAAAGGCGTAGCCCGAGAAAGGCGCATGCCCCTGAAAGGCCTGGTTGTAACCGAACTGGATCAGATCCCGGGCCACCGGATCCACCTGCGCCCCCGCCGGCAAGGCCGCAGCCACCGCCAGCAGCCAACCCATGGCAAGCCCGAGATCGCGCCTCCCCCCGCCACACGGAGTGGCGCCCGCCCACGCCCGAAACCTCACGTTCCGCCCTCCTTTCGTGTCGCCCGGACCAGTCCCTCCTTTCCCACGGACTGAAACCCGCCGGGATGCAGACCTCGATCCCTCAGAACTGGTGCAGGAACCTGAGATCGTTTTCGTAAAACAGCCGGATGTCCGGAATGCCGTACCGCAGCATGGCAATCCGTTCGATACCAAACCCAAAAGCCCATCCGGTCCACACCTCCGGATCGTAACCCACCGTCTCGAACACCACCGGGTTCACCATGCCGCACCCGGCGATCTCCAGCCATTCCCGACCCATCTTCCGCGTCAGCGCGTTGCTGAAGTCGATCTCGTAACTGGGCTCGGTGTAACTGAAGTAGTGGGGACGAAACCGGATCCGCACATCCCGGCCCATCAGCTCCCGAAACACATGCTCGACCGTCCCCTTCAAATCGCCCACCGTCACACCCCGGTCCACGTACAGACCCTCGATCTGGTGGAAGGTCGGATTGTGCGTCGCATCGGCATTGTCCCGGCGGTAGACCCGGCCCGGCACGATGATCCGTACCGGCGGCGGCTGGCTTTCCATCACCCGGATCTGCACGCTGGAGGTGTGCGTGCGCAGCAACCACCGGCCGTGCGGCCCGGGCGCATCAGGCAGATAAAACGTGTCCTGCGTGTCCCGCGCCGGATGATCCGCCGGCGTGTTCAGCGCGTCGAAGCAATGGTACTCGTCCTCCAACTCGGGGCCGTCCGCCACCGCAAAACCCAGCCGCCGAAAGCTCCGGACGATGTCCTCCACCACCTGCGTCAACGGATGCAACCGGCCCACCGGCCGCCGGCGTCCGGGCAACGTGAAGTCAAACGGCACCTTCGGCCGGGCCGCCTCCAACTCCAGTTCCCGGCGCCGCCCCACCAGGGCCGCCTCCAACTCCGCCTTCACCGCGTTGATCGCCTTGCCCGCGGTCGGACGTTCCTCCCTGGGCAGACCGCCCAATTGTTTCATGAGGGCCGTCAGCCGACCGTGCGAACCCAACCAGGCCGCCTTGGCCTGATCCAACGCGGCCAGGTCCCTGGCCGCGGCAAACGCCGCCAGGGCCTCCTGCTTCAACGGTTCCAAATCATTCCACCATGCCATGCCGCCCCGCATTTAAGGGTAAACCCGGATCCAATCACAGCCCAAAACGCCGCCGGTCAGCTGCCCGAACCCACCCGGCCGACACGTCCGGGAAAGCACGCCCTCTCCATCCTTTTCCATCGGTGCGACCGTCACCCGCGCCTGCATCCGACACAAAAATGCCACTTGTTCGATCCCCGGAAATCTGTCAGTAGTTTTACGGATCATGCGGGTTCCCCGCGGACGCGGGGCTCCCCACGACCGGGCCAGCCGGGGCGGCCGGGCGCCACGCGCCCCAAACCCCCGGTTGCAGCACCAACCGCGGTCCGGCTCGTCCGGACCGGGACACCGGCTGAAGCGGCGCAGCCGGGGTCACCCGCGGCAGTGACCCACTTATGAAGCAGGCGGCAAGCGGCAGACAGCGGCAACCGGAACCCGCAGCCCAGAACCCGGGTCCGGTCTTTGAACCTGTGACTTCCCCTACAGGAGCGGGTTCGCCCGCCCTGCTCGAAAACGGCCAGGCCGTCCTCGACGAGGCAGGCCGCATCCTCCGCGCCAACGATACGCTGGCCCTGTGGCTGCGGATCTCCCCCTGGGAGCTGCCGGGATGTTCCCTCCCGCGCCTGCTCGGCCAGCGCCATCCCGGCTGGGAAACCAACCTGCGCGACTTCCTCGCCACCGCGTCCGATTTCGATCGGCTCGAACTGCCCGCCGACCTCGCACCCGACGCCGAGCGCCTGATCGTGGACGTCTGCCGCCACGGCAGGGAACTGTTCGTCCGCCTCGAAACCGCCCTCCCCCCGGCACGCGAATGGGAAAACCTCTTCCCCCCCGACCGCTGGGGCCGCATGGCCGCCCATCAGGCCTACCAACGGCTCCTCCGCGCCGAGGCCCAGCTCGAAAACCTCACCCTCCACTGGCCCGGCATCCTCTTCAGTCAACGACCCGATTTCTCCTTCCGCTACATCAGCCCGCGCGTCGAGGAACTCACCGGCGTGCCCCCGCAGGAATGGCGCCGCAGCTCCGAGTATTTCTGGCGCGTCGTCCACGAGGCGGACGTGGAGATGCTGATGAACCGCCTCCGCCGGGCTGATTGGCCACCCGAGGGCGGCGCCACCACCTACCGCATCCGCCACCTCCAAACCGGACGCGTCAGCTACCTCTGGGAATACCGCCAACCGGTGCGCACAGCCGGCGGACTCCTCCTCGGATATGAAGGGCTCTGGCTTGACATCACACGCCAGACCATCGCCGAACGCCGGCTTCTGACCATGTCGTGGAAGGAAACCCTCGGCACCCTCACCCTCGGACTGGCACACGACTTCTGCAACATCATGACCGGCATCATCTCCCTCAGCGAGACCTACCAGTCCGAGCTGGAGGGCAACAGCCGCCTCCGCGAAGGGCTCGAGCTCATCCGCGCCACCGCCCTCGAAGCCAGTCAACTCGCCCACCGGTTCCGTCAGCTTCACCAGGGCACCCCCGGCGAGAAAAACTTCCACGACCTCAACGAAATCGTCCGCTCCATGGCCGATCTGCTCCGCAAGGTGCTGGCGCGGCGTGTCCGCGTGGTCACCGAGCTGGCCGAGGGCCAATGCCCGGTCTACCTCGACGCCGTCGAATTGAGACAGGTGCTGGTCAACCTGGCCCTCAATGCCGTGGACGCCATGCCCCAGGGCGGCCAGCTCACCTTCCGCACTTCCATCCATCAACAGCCCCCGCCCATCCCGCCCTTGCAAGGCTCGCTGCCCCGCCTGCCCCTGGTGGGACTCTCCGTGCAGGACACCGGCGTCGGCATCCCGGCACGCCTGTTGAACACCATCTTCGACCCCTTCTTCACCACCAAACCGCTCGGCAAGGGTTCCGGCCTGGGCCTGTACAACACCCGCCTCTTCGCCGAACGCCACGGCGCGGCCATCTCGGTGGAAACCGCCGAAAACCGCGGCACCACTTTCCACTTCTGGTTCCCGCTGGCCGATCTCCAGGCAGACCTCCAGGTCCAGCCGCCGGATCGCCGCACCGTCCGGCACACCCTCCTGGCCCTCGGCCCCGCAGGACCCGCGTTCGACCAGGTCGTCGCCCGGCTGCGCGAAAACGGAATGTACGTCGCACCCGCCCATTCCGAGGCCGAGGCGCTCGAACTGCTGCACTCGCCCTATTTCCACTTCACCGGGCTGGTGCTCCTCTGCGCGGAAAACGGCCGGTCCTTCGGCCGGTTGCTCGACCGCGTCCGTTCCACCAACCTGCCGCTCAAGGTCCTCTGCCTGGCCGCCTGCAACCAGGACGAACTGGATACCACCTTCCTCGAACGCGTGGACATGGTCCTGCCGGCCGACCTCCCCGCGCCGGAATGGCAGAACCGGATCCACCGCCTCCTCGACGCAGACTGAACGATGAACCCAGCCACCGAACCCCAACCCGACAACGAGTTCACGGCGCCGCCCATCCTCGTGGTCGACGACGAGGAAATCGTGCTGGCCGCCCTCCGCGAAACGCTGCGCCGCACCCCCTACGAGGTCGTCACCGAGGCCGATCCCCTCGCCGCTGTCGAGCTCCTCAAACAACAGGAGTTCTCCGTCATCATCACCGACCAGAGCATGCCGGGCATGTCCGGACTCGAACTGCTCGCCCGGGCCCGGCAGATCCAACCCTTTGCCACCCGCATCCTCATCACCGCGGTGCTCAGCCTCGACACCGTCATCGAGGCCATCAACAAGGGCGAGATCTACCGGTTCATCGTCAAACCCTGGCTGCGCGAGGAATTCCTCGCCACCGTCAAAAACGCCGTCCAACGGTACGAACTCATCTGCCAGAACGCCCATCTCCAGGCCGCCACCCAGGAGATGAACCGCCAACTGGTGGAACTGAACCGCTCGCTCGAACAACAGGTCAAACTCGTCGCCCAGCAAAACGAACAACTCGCCCAGGTGAACGCCGCCCTCGAACGCAACCTCATGCGCTCGCTGGAGCTCTGCGTGCACACCATGCAGACCTTCTATCCCTCCCTCGGCAGCCAGGCCCGCCGTGTGGCCGCGCTCTGCAAGGGCATGGCCCAGGCCGCACAGCTCTCCCCTCACGACCGACGCGTGCTCGAAAGCAGCGCCCTCCTCCACGACATCGGCCTGGTGGGCGTCCCCCGCCACATCATCCGGCGCTGGCAGGACGATCCCCACTCCCTCAACCCCGCCGAAAAGGCACTCATCGAACAGCACCCCATCCTGGGCCAGGAACTGGCCGCCTTCACCAGCGACCTCGACCAGGTGGGCCAGATCATCCGCGCCCATCACGAACGATTCGACGGATCCGGTTACCCCGACCAGCTCGTCGGCGAGAACATCCCCTGGCTGGCCCGCCTCCTGGCCGTGGCCGTCGCCTACGCCTCCAGCCCCCTGCCCCCCACCGACGCCGTCGAACGCATCAAACAGCAGGCCGGCAGCGCCTTCGACCCGGAGGCCGTCCGCGTCTTCCTTCAGGCACTCCCATCCGTCGAGCTGCCCCGACGCGAACGCGAGGTCACCCTGGCCGAACTGCGGCCCGGCATGGTCCTGGCCCGCGGCGTCTACACCGCCAACGGCCTGCTCCTCATCCCCGAAGGCCAACGCCTCAACGCCACCTTCATCGAAAAACTCCTCAACCATCACCGGATTCAGCCGATAACCCAATCGCTGGTGGTCTATTGTTGAACCGGACCACCGCACACAGGGTTGTGCCGCATGCTGAACCGGACCGAACCACATGACGCTCCGGGCACCGAGGCGGTGTGCCAGTGGTGGCAGGCCGCCTTCGAGGCCGCCGAGCATGCCCAGGCCGTCTGCCGCTCCGACGGCCTTGTCCTCCAGTTCAACCGCCGCGCCGCCCACCTCTTCCAAATCCCGCCCGGCACCGCACCCGAAACCCTCTCCCTCTGGCAATGGGTCGCGCCCCCGGCCGACCAAAAACTCCGCCGCGCCCTCCAACAGGCACCCCGCAAACCCGACATCCTCCACTCCGTCATCACCCTGCGCGAAGGCGCCCCGCACCTGCCCGTGGACCTCGAGTACGTGCCGCTCGGTCACGACCACTACCTCCTCCTCTTCAAGGACGTCAGCCGGCGCCTCCGCCTCGAAACCCACATCCAACGCCTCATCACCGCCATCGACGCCACGCCCGACGCCTTCTTCCTGGCCGACAGCGACCTCCGCATCACCTTCGTCAACCCGGCCTTCCAAACCCTCACAGGCTACAGCATGGAGGAAGTCCTCGGCCGCCCCGACGCCTTCCTCCGCGCGCCCTTCGAACAGGAAAAGGTCCAAGCCTACCTGGAAGCCGTGACCGCAGGCCGCGAATGGATCGGCGAGCTGGTCAACATCCGCCGCGACGGCTCCCCCTACCACGTCGAGGCCACCATCTCACCCATCGCCGACATGGCCGGCCGTTTCATGGGCTACGTGGCCTGCGAACGGGACATCACCCTCCGCATCCAACTCCAGGAACAACTCCGCATCCAACGCGACTTCATCCACAGCATCCTCCAGTCCCTCGACGGCGCCATCTACAGCCTCGACTGCGAGTTCCGCCTCACCCACGCCAACGACGGCTGGCGCCATCTGCCCGCCGAACACGCCGGCCTGCGCATCGAAGCACCCCCCACACTCGGCCGCAGCCTCCTCGACTACGTGCCCGACCCCGCCCGACGCGCCGAGCTGGAACGCGTCTTCCGCGAGGTCCTCCAAACCGGTCGACCCGTGGACAATCGCTACCAAACCGCCGACGGCCGCCACTGGCTGCTCAAGGTCTCCCCCTGGGTGGACGGCACCCAGGTCCGTGGCCTCATCTGCAGCATCACCGACCAAACCCACTACCACGAACTGCAGCAACAGCTCTTCCAGGCCCAGAAAATGGAGATCATCGGCACGCTGGCCGCCGGCGTGGCCCACGACTTCAACAACCTCCTCCAGGCCATCCGCGGCAACTGCGGACTCCTCCTGCGCGAAACCGGCACCGACAACCGCCTGCGCCGGGAGATCGAACAAATCGATCTGGCCGCCGCACGCGCCGCCGACATCACCCAGCAGCTGCTCTCCTTCAGCCGCGAAAGCAACGACAACTGCGCCGTCCTCGACCTCAACCAGATCCTCCACGAAGCCCTCGTCCTCGTCCGGCGCACCCTCCGCGGCAACGTCACCCTCGAAACCTCCACCACACCGGACACCCTGCCCGTCCGCATCGACGCCACCCGGGCCAGCCAGGCCATCCTCAACCTCTGCGTCAACGCACAGGACGCCATGCCCAACGGCGGCCGCATCACCTTGGAAACCGAACGCGTCCGCATCACCGACGAACAGGCCCGCCGCCACAACCTCGTCCCCGGCACACCCTACGCACGCTGCACCGTCCGCGACACCGGCACCGGCATCCACCCCGACCTGCTCCCCCGCATCTTCACCCCGTTCTTCACCACCAAGGGCCGCGGCAAGGGCACCGGACTCGGCCTGCCCATCGTCCAGCGCATCACCGAGGAAGCCGGAGGCTTCATCGAGGTCGAAAGCGCCCTCGGCCAGGGCAGCGCCTTTCACCTCTTCTTCCCCCTCTCCTCCGAGCCGCCCGCAGCCACACCGGAACGCACCGTCCCGCCCCTCGCCCAGGGCCGCGGCCGCGTCCTGGTCGTGGATGACCTCGACCTGCTCCGCGATTTCACCCGCAGCTTCCTCGAGGCCGCCGGACTGGAGGTCCTCGTCGCCGAAAGCGGCCCCGAGGCACTCAAAATCCTCGAAACCGCAGAACCCCAGGTGGACCTGCTCTTCACCGACTACAGCATGCCCGGCATGAACGGCCTCGAACTCATCGAGGCCGTGCTCCACCGCTGGCCCGGCATGCGCTGCGTCCTGGCCTCGGGCTACCTCGACCCCGCCCTGCGCGCCCGTCTGGGCCAGCTCAACGTCAGTGTCCTGGCCAAACCCTACGACATGCGCGACGCTTCCGAGCTCATCACCCGCAAACTGGCCGAGCCCGCCCAACCACCCCAACCCGGCCGCTGAAACCCGGCCCACCCATCCCGGCCGTTTACCGGTCCAGCAACGGACGCAAAAACCGGCCGGTGTGACTCTCCGCACACGCCGCCACCGTCTCCGGAGGACCGCTCACCACCACGCGGCCGCCGCCCTCGCCACCTTCCGGCCCCAGGTCAATCACCCAGTCCGCCTCCGCGATCAGTTCCGGATGATGCTCGATCACCAGCACCGTGTGCCCCCCATCCACCAACCGTTGCAGCACCCCCACCAATTGCTCCACGTCCGCCGCATGCAACCCGATCGTCGGCTCCTCCAGCACGAACAAATGACCCTTCGGCGGCTGTGCGCCCGGCCCACCCCGGCCGCTCCCGGCCGCCTGGCGCAGACCGGCCAGCAAATGCGTCACCAATTTCACCCGCTGCGCCTCCCCGCCACTGAGAGTGGGACTGGTCTGGCCCAGCTTCAGATAACCCAGACCCGTGTCGCGCAACGCCTCCAGCGCCCGCCGCACCGGAGGCACCGCGCCAAACACCTCCAGCGCCTCCTCCACCGTCAGATCCAACACCTCCGCAATGTTCCGTCCCGCGTACCGCACCTCCAACGTCGTCGGATGGAATCGCGTCCCCCCGCAGGTCTCGCACCGCACAAATGCCGCCGGCAAGAAGTTCATCTGCAAACGAATCTGCCCGGCCCCCTGACAGGCCGGACAACGACCCTCCGGACTGTTGAACGAAAACCGGCCCGGCCCGAACCCCCGCATCCTCGCCTCGGGCGTCCCCGCAAACAAGGACCGGATCTCGTCGAAAAACCCGACGTACGTCGCCGGGATCGAACGCGGCGTCCGGCCAATCGGACTCTGATCCACCTCGTACACCGCACGCAGGGCCTCGAATCCGTAAACCTGCAGCTCCTCCCCCTCATCAGCCGGGCCCGCCGGCCGGTCCGACCCGCGACCGCGTCCCCGGGCCAACGCCCGGCGCAACGCCGGCAGGAGACAATCATGCACCAGCGTGCTCTTGCCCGAACCGCTCACACCCGTCACCACCACCAATCGCCCCAGCGGGATCCACACCGTCAGGTCCTTCAGATTGTGTTTCCGCGCATGGACCAATCGCAGCCAGGACAGTCCCTCCCCGCCCGGCCCGGCCCCGCTGCCCGGAGGCCACGGCACGGGCCGGCGCGATCCACGCCGCGGATAGCGCCGGCGCATCCGCAGGTATCGCCCCGTCACACTGGCGGGATGACGGCGCAGCGTCGCCAGCGTGCCCTCCGCCACCACCCGACCCCCGTGAATGCCGGCCCCGGGCCCCAGATCGATCACCCAGTCCGCCCGCCGCATCGTCTGCTCGTCATGCTCCACCACCACCACCGAATTGCCCCGCGCACACAATCGCTCCAGGCAATCCAACAACCGTTCGTTGTCCCGCGGATGCAACCCGATCGTCGGCTCGTCCAACACATACAACACCCCGCTGAGGTTCGACCCCAACTGCGCCGCCAGCCGGATGCGCTGGGCCTCCCCGCCGGACAATGTCGGCACCCCGCGGTCCAGATGCAGATACCCCAGACCCACCGCCTGCAGAAACCGCAGCCGGCTCCGGATCTCCGGCAGGATGTCCCGCGCAATCCGCGCCGCCACACCCGTGAAGCGGAGCCGCTGGAAAAACCGCTCCGCACGGTCCACCGGCAGCCGGCCCAGATCCACCAACGTCGGCTCAGCAGGCACACCCTCAGGATCGCCGGCCACCGGCAGGCGAACCGACCGCGCCAGCGGATTCAGCCGCGTCCCCCCACACTCCGGACACACCTCCCGCTCCTCCGCCCAGCTCCACCACGTCTCCTCGATCTGCTCGGCATCCGCCCCACGCTCGGCATCCGGCAGATAAAACAGCTCGCCGAACCCCCGGCACCGCGGACACCAGCCCAGCGGGGAGTTGTAACTGAAATGCTTCGGATCCAGCGGCGGGTACGAACGCCCGCAACCCGGACACGCCCGCTCCGTGGCATGCACCGTCAGATGCCCCGCCTCATCCAGCGCAAACAGCACACCCCGGCCCACCTCCAGAGCCGCGTCCACCAGCGCGGTATCGCCCGCCCCGGCCCGACCCGACACTCCGCGCCCGGCGGCCAGCCGCCCCACGACGATCTCCACATCGTGTTCGCGATAACGGTCCAGCTGCGGGAATGCATCAGCCGCCACAATCGTCCCGTCCACCCGCAACCAGCCGTAACCGTGGCGCGCCGCCCACTCGGCCACTTCAGTGTGAAAACCTTTCCGATGCCGCACCACCGGCGCCAGGAGGGTCAGCGGCCCGCGCCGCCGGCTCTCCTGCCGCAATTGGTTCACCAGGCTCTGCCGCGTCTGGGGCGCCACCGGCAGCCCGCACTCCGGACAATGGACCACCCCCAGCCGGGCGTACAACAGGCGCAAAAAATGGTGAACCTCCGTCACCGTGGCCACGGTGCTCTTGCCCCCGCCGCGACTCGTGCGCTGTTCGATGCTCACCGTCGGCGGCAGGCCCAGGATCCGGTCCACCTCCGGCCTCGGCAATTGCTCCACAAACTGCCGTGCGTAGGCGTTGAGCGAATCCAGGAAGCGGCGCTGCCCCTCGGCAAAAAGGATGTCAAACGCCAGCGTGCTCTTGCCCGAACCGCTCACGCCGGTGATCACCACAAACCGCCCGCGCGGGATGACCACCGTCAGATCCTTCAGGTTGTGCTCCCGCGCCCCTTGCACCACGATGGCGTTGCGCGCCGCCGCAGCCAGCGCCTGCCTGCCTCGCCTCATGCCGTGCACTCTTACCACCGCCACCGCCCGGACTCAAATCAACGGAGATTGCGGCCGCCATTCACAATCCCCCCGGGTATGAAGCCCGAACCTCCGCGGGCCATGCAAAAAGCGGGCGGCATGGGATCGTTTGCCGCCCGCGCGCTGCCGCACACCCACCGCTGTCATCGGATCAGGGCCCGACTCCGGAGCCGGCACCCGCGCCACCGGTGGGCATCGGCCACGGGGCCACCGCCGCCGCTCCAGCCAGCTCACGCTCCATCGCGGCACGAAGGCCGGGGTCTTGAATCCACGGCACCCAAGCAGCAGCAGCGGCCCGGTCCATTCCTGCCTGGTGACGGACAAAAGTAACCAAGGCCACGTCCCGTTCGGGCGTCGGGGGCAACCGCTGGAGCCAGTCTGAGGCCTGATCGGGGTTCATTGAGACCCAGGATGCAACGAGCTGTTCAACCACCCGCAATCTGACATCCGGGTCGGGGATCCCTTGCACGTGCCGGCTGGCTGAGACCGGATCGTACATCGCCCATTCTCCGAACACCTGAACCAGGACGTCCGCGGAAGTCTTGCCCGCCCCATGAGTCCGCCACAGCGCCCACGCCTCCGCCGGGTCCACTTCGGTGACAGAGCGGATCACCCCCTGCAGAAACGCGTCCAGTGCAGCCGGGTCTCCAATCCCCGCCATCCGTTGCAGGGCTTCATCCAGGTTGCTGGACCCCCAGATCCGTCCCAACCGTTCCAAAGTTCCCTGCCTCTCCAATGGGTCCGGAATTGCATCCGCAAGTTCAAATGCCCGCACGGGATCTGAGTAGGCCAGCTCGTTCACGACCGAAGGAGCCAGGTAGGATCTCAGACCCGGATCCGGGATTTGGTTCCACCACTGAAGGGCTCCATGGGAATCCTGCCGCACCCATTCCTGGAGCACCGTATCCACCAGCCTCCTTTGCTCGGCAGGCCGCGGCGCCTGAAGCACCCATTCCAGGGCACCCACCGGATCCGCAGCGGCCATGTGTTGCACCAGTCGGCCCAGGGCGAGATCGCGGGCCGGGCCCTCAGGCAGGCCCAGTGCCCATTGCCGGGCGCCGCGCTCATCGGCCTGCGCATAGGCCGACACGATCTCGGGAATGATCTCCATGGCAAGCGGGCCCGGTGGCAGGCCTGCGGCCGCCCCCGCGGCCCGGGCGGGATCCAATTCAATCCACGCCCGAGCCATGGCCGCATACAACACGGGCTTTTCAACCTCGACCGACCACTGATGAACCAGCGCCCAGGCCTGTTGCGGATCCTTCTGAGCCAATTGCAGGAAGACCGATTCCAGCAGTGCCGTGCGCGCCTTGCCGCGCGGAAGTTCCCGAAGCTTCTCCAGCGCCTTCTCAGGCTCGTCAATCGCCCACTGCTGAAGGACCTGCGAGACCGCCTCCATCTTTGCCGGCCCGTCGGGAAGCTTGCCCACGTAGCCCCAGGCCGCATCGGGAGCCACCTGAGCCCATTGCGGCAGCCACAGCCGAAGCCCCTCTTCGCGGGCCGTCCCGGGCGGAAGCCTTTGCAAGAGTTCCACCACCCCCTCCGGATCCGATTCCGGCCAGAACTCCGCCAGGATCAGCATGGCCCGATTGCGTTGCAGCCCCTCCGGCAGGTTTTCCACGTGCGCCGCTGCCTCCCGTGGGGACACCTCGGCCCAGGATTGGAGTGCGGCCCGCAGGGCTGCCTGTTGAAGCGTACCGCGCCCGAGCTGCCCCACCGCCTCCAATGCCTCCCGCGGCGAAAGCAACGCCCACGAACGGTACAACCCACTGACCGCTTCGTGGCCGACTGAAGGTGGAAGGTTCAGTCCGATCAGATGACTCAAGGCCTCTTGCGGGTCGGAGGCCCCCCAGGCACTGAAAACCATCCCGTAGCTCTTTCCCCGCATCAGCGGGGGCAGCTCGAGGCACCACTCCAGCGCCACCACAGGATCCGTGGCCGACCACGCCTCAACCACCAGGTTCACCAGCTCGTGCCGCAATGACGAGGACGGCAACGCCCGAACCCATTCGCTTGCCTGAGACGGATCCTGCCTCAACCACTCCCGGCAACACATGACCACCAGCCGGTCCCGGTCGTGTGAACCGGGCCACTCGACGACGCAACGCAGCGCCGCAGCCGCGTCCCGCCGGGCCCAGAGCCCGATCAGAAAGGAGCGCAGTTCCTTCTGCGCCGGCTGTCGCAGCAACGAGTCCAGTTGCCGGACCACACTCTCAAGTTCACCGGCACTTAACGACTCCAGGATTTCTTCCCACGCTGCGGACCTTCGCCAAACGCGACCTTCGCAGGCCAGTGAAATACGGCGCACAAGGTCCGACACTCGATCTGACGGACTACGACCTTCCCGCGCCGACGGTGGCGCCACAACATCAGACACGGACTGTGGAACCTGAGGTTCCGGGTGGGCGCGCGTCGTGAAATCGAAACGAGCCCGCCCGATCCACCCCAAGGTGAATCCGGCTGCCAAGGTCACCGCCACCAGAAGGAAGATCCGATATCGCATGGGAGTGAAGCCCTTCGAAACACATCAGACGCAACCGGGCACCCCGGACCCTCACTGGGAACCATTCATGCCGCTGCGACCCGATCCAACAGCTCAGGCCCGGGATGCCCCACCTGCCGGCGTCCTCAAGGCTCAGCGGCAGGACACGTTCACCGAATTGCCTGATCCGCCCGTGATGCTGTAACAACCACCACCGTTGTTTTCTACGGTGCCAGCCAACACGCGCGTGTTGTACGAATCCTGCAGCCAGATGCCGATCCCACTGCAATTGCGGATGTAACAATTGTTGATCGTGGCATCCCGACTCTGGGTCAGACTGAAGATGCCCCGCCCGCAACGGTTCGCGTCCACGTAGTTCACCGTCCCCCGTCCGTTGCTGTTCGCCACGCGGAATCCCGCATATCCACCACCGTAATTGCAGTTGTAGGCGTAGACGGATCCCCCCGACCAGTTGATGGTGTTGTTGAGCAACAGCCCGCAGCCCGCCGAGTCATTGGCGCTCACCGTGCTCCAGTAAAACCCGTCCACCGTGTAGGTCTCGAGTCCGTGTGCCGTCTGCCCGTTGGAAGTGATGCTGTTGACGTTGATGTTCCGGGATCCCCCGCTTTTGCTGTCGTCAAATCGGAACGGGAGCCCCCCGGTCACCTGGGCGCTGCAACCACTCAGGGTAATCCCGCTGCTGCTCCTGGACCAAATACCGTAGCGCGGATTGCCTGCAATCCGAAGATTCCGGATGGTGACGTTGCTTTTCCGGTCCAGTTGGATCACGGAAATGGTGGACGATGTCCCCGTCGCCTGCGTCCCACCGTAGTCGAGCGTCAACCCGTCCTTGGGCGCAATTCCGTAGGTCGGCTCACAGGTTCCGCTGTTCCGTATGTAAATGGTCCCGGAACTCATGTTGTCAATGCACGCCTGTATCGCGGCGTTGTAGCTCGGGCCGCTGTAAACCACGCTTCCATCCACTTTTCCGGTGTAGGTGGATCCCGACCGGGTCACGTAGGCCGTGGCTGCATTGAGCTGGAGGCTCAGCATGAGGGAACACACTGTCAGGGATGTCAGCTTTTTCATGGTTGACTCTCCATTGTTTCGGGCTGTTCAGGCGCTGATCCTGGTGCGTCGCCCCCAATCCCGCCATGGCCAAAATTGGCCATCCCCCGGACATGATTCCACTGCCCCGTGCTCCGACCGCCACAACTGCCCGGTCCCGGGAAGAGCGGCCGCTCCACCGGCCTTGCTGGCGCCCGGGGCCGCCCCGGCGCGCCGATCGGCTCGTTGAATCCCGCCACGGCATCGAACGTAACCGAACCGCAAGCCGGACTCCGGTGGGTGTTCAAGAATGATGGGCCCAAACCCGTGGACCATGGCCGCGTCCCGATCAGACTTCCGGGGACATGGGCGGACGGATGCTATCTTTCCCCGTCGAGCCGCGCGTGCCCGATCCGGTCTGCCTGGGGAACCCGGCCGGCGAACCCTGGGCAGGCCGTGGCAGGCGACGCTCAATCCAATCTGTGGCAACCAGCTCGGAAACTGAAAACCTGGAAGCTCGCTCAGAACCATGCATCCTCTTGACATATTTAGCACATCCGCTAATGATGCACTCATGAGTGATGCCGCGCGCCTCAGGCCGTGGAAGGAACCAGCCCGCGTGTTCAAAGCGCTCGGACACCCGGGCCGGCTCCTCATCGTCGAGGAACTGGCCCGCGGGGAACGGTGCGTTTGTGAGCTGGCCGCCCTGTTGGGCGTGCGCATGCCCACCGTCTCGCGGCATCTGGCCCTGCTGCGCCAGGCCGGCATCGTGGAGGACGAAAAACGCGGTCCCCAGGTCTTCTACCGACTGCGCACGCCGTGTGTCCTGCGCTTTTTCGAATGTCTTGCTGCCGTGCAGGAAGAAACGCCCGGCACCACAAGCGGCGTGGCGCCGCGTCAGAAAACCGGCGCAGCATCCGGACCTCCCCCGGCATCCCCTTCCCAAGGGAACGGCCAAACCCACCCGTCGCGCAGGCGCAAAGCACACGCTTGAGCGAATGCGCCCCGGGCCAACAGACCACACACGGCTCGCCACCCGCCTCACCGACAAACCCGCCAAAGGTGCACAGACCCGTCCCCCGAACCCACGGTCAGATTCGGCCTCAGACGCCGGACCCCGTGCCTTTGCCACATATATCCGGCCTTGGCGTCCACTTGCGCCCCGATGCACTGCTCCGATTCCGCAGGAAGGCTCGACGGACAAGCACGGTGCATCCACCAAAAACCCCGATGGAGCCCTGAGCAGCGGCCCGATTCAATCCGTCACGCTCCGATGTGGCCGGGGCATCGGACGAGACCCGGCTCGAACCTTGCGCGCTGGCAACTTGCCCGCGGGCGGCGGTGAAGTAGCATGCCTGCGTGCGAGTGTGGGCGTGGGTTCTCGCGCTGCTCGGATCGGCGGCGGCACCGGCGGTCGAAAAAACCGCACCCGCCGGAGACTCTTCCCCATGGGCGGCGCGGGTGTGGCAAACTGACGAGGGCCTTCCCGATAATACGGTTTACGGCGTGGTCCAGGACGAAACGGGCTATCTCTGGCTGGCCACGCACGGTGGGTTGGCCCGCTTCGACGGTGTCCGGTTCGAGGAGTTCTCGCTCACGCATCTGCCGGGCGTGCCGAATCGTGTGGCGCGGGCCCTGTACCGGGATCGGTTCGGGCGGCTGTGGCTCGGCATGGACCGCGGTCCGGTGGTTTGTGTGGATGGCCGTAGGGTTCGGGTTTACGGGGATCGGGACGGTTTGCCGGATTTGCGGATCGTGGGGTTTGCAGAGGAAACCTCCGGCGCAGTGTGGGTGGTCTACGCCAATGGAGGGTTGGCCCGGATCGAGGGGGAAAAAGTGGAACGCCATCCGGATCGGCCGGGCGCCGCCGGTGGCCGGGCGGTGCTGGCCACGGAGCCGAATGGCCGGCTCTGGTGCGCGCAGGGGAGTCGGGTGGGCGTGATGGAGCGGGGACAGTTTCAACCTCGGTTCGAGCTTGGCGAACCGGTGGAATGCATGGTGGCGGCCCGTACGGGCGGGCTGTGGCTGGGAACTGCCGGAGGACTCTACCGCCTCTCCACCTCGTCGCCGGTGCAGATGGTGTTTCGATGGCCTGCGACGGGCAGGTCCTGGACACCGCGATTGCTGTGGGAGGACCAGGCCGGCGGGGTTTGGGTCGGCACCGGCACCCACGGGTTGGGTCGTTACGCCTCCGGCCGCTGGGAATGGGTGAAGACGAGTCATCCGGAGATTCTGTGCCTGACGGAGGATCACGAGGGTAACCTGTGGGTGGGGACGGCCGGCGGGGGTTTGAACCGGCTGCGTCCGCGGAGGATCGAGCTGTGGAGCACGGAACGGGGCCTGCCTTTTGCCGCCGTGCGTTCGGTCTGCGAGGATGTGGAGGGCCGCTTGTGGGTGGTGACGATGGACGGGCAACTGGTGCGGGAGCAGGCGGCAGGGGGTTGGGAGGTCCTCACCCAGCAGCAGGATTGGCCCGGCGGCTCCGCCGTGTGTGTGGCATCCGATCCCGCAGGCGGGGTCTGGGTGGGCACGCGCGATCGGGGGGTGTATCTGTGGAAGGGGGAATGGACACGGATCCTCCGTCGCAGCGACGGGTTGGCGGACCCGGCCGTGCGTTCGCTTTGTGTGACCGGCCCGGGCGAGGTGTGGATCGCCGGCGGGGCGCGGCCGTGGATCCAATGCTGGAGGAACGGTCGCTGGGAGACGTTTGCGCTGCCGGCCGGCACACGTTCGATCCGGGCAATGACGGTGGACGCGGAGGGTCACGTGTGGGTGGGCACGGCCGACGGCTTGCTGCTGGAAATCGAGCACGAGCGGTTGCAAAACCGGACGGTGCGCGTGGAAGGGCGAACCCCCTCGATCCGGTGTTTGCATGCCACGCCGGATGGATCGGTGTGGGTGGGTTACGCAGGGTACGGGCTGGGATGGTGGCGCGGAGGCAGATGGGTCCGACTGACGACGGCGCACGGTCTGAGCGAGGATTACATCTCCCAAATCATGTCCGACGGTGAAGGGCGGCTGTGGTTCGGCGGCAATCGCGGCGTGTTTCAGGCCTCTCTGGCGGATCTGGCCGCTGCCGCGGCCGGCACCGGATATGTGCATTCGATCTCCTACGGCCGCAGCGAGGGGTTGCCGGCATTACCCGCCACCTATGACAGTGCACCGGGCGCCGTGCGCCGCCGGGACGGCCGGGTGGTAATGGCCACGCGATTGGGTCTGGTGGTGATTCATCCGGGAGCACTGGCCCGTGACGCGGCACCGCCGCCGGTGGTGCTCGAACGCGTGACGGTGGACGATCACACGCTGGCGCTGTACGACAGTGAGTTCCCGCTCCGGATCCACGAGGGGCCGCCTCCAAGCGATTTGCGCCGCTGGCAGGGCGAGCTGCGCCTGCCGCCGAGACCGCGCAAGGTGGAGTTCGCCTTCACGGCCCTGACCTATGCGGCTCCGGAGAACGTGCATTTCCGGTACCGCTTGGACGGCTTTGACGACGCGTGGGTGGAGGCCGGAACCAGGCGCGTCGCCGGTTACCCCCGGTTGCCGCCTGGACGGTACCGCTTCCGGATCGCAGCGGTCACGGCAGCCGGGGTGTGGAGCGAAAGCGAGGCGCAGCTGGCCTTCGTCGTGCGGCCCTTTGTCTGGCAGACGTGGTGGTTCCGGGCCGGCGCGATCGCGTTGGTCGCCCTGGGTCTGGCCGGCGCCGTGCGCTGGGTCTCCTTCCGCCGGTTGCGCCGGCGACTGCGCGAGTTGGAACAGCAAACGGCCCTGTTCCGCGAGCGGGCACGCATCGCCAAGGACATCCATGACGACGTGGGCGCGAGCCTGACCCGGATCGCGTTGTTGTGTGACCTGGCCCAACAGGGCCGGAGCGACGTCACCCAGGACGGTCCCCTGCTGGTCCGCATCGCAGCCACGGCGCGCCAGGTGGTCCGCTCGCTGGACGAGATCGTCTGGGCGGTGAACCCGCGCAACGACACGCTGGCCCAGATGATTGATTATGCCGGCCAGTACGCCGTGGACTACCTGCACGCGGCCGGTGTCCGGTGCCGGTTGGAGTTCCCGGAACCGACGCCGGAACGACCGATGCCTCCGGACCTGCGACATCATTGTTTCCTTGCCGTGAAGGAGGCGCTGCACAACGTCGTCAAACACGCGCGGGCGACCGAGGTGCAGCTCCGGGCCCGGGTGGAACCGGAAGGGCTGTACTGGGAGATCGAGGACAACGGCCGGGGTTTCGACGCGGCGCCGGCAGCTGCGGGCAGCGACGGTTTGCGGAACATGCGCCAGCGGATGGCCGAGGTCGGCGGTCGCTGCGAGATCCTCAGCAGACCGGGCCGGGGCACCACGGTTCGTCTCTTCGTGCCGTGGCGGGACGACCCGCGCTGAATCGAACGTTTGGCCGATGGCGGCGGGGACCGTGCCGGGACATGTTCGGTGAGGGGGAAACGGAGGAAGATGCCGATTCGCGTACTGATCGTCGAAGACAACGCCGGGATGCGGGAGAGCCTGTGCGCCCTGGTGACGCAGGCACCGCAACTGGTGTGCGCCGGCGCGCACGCCACGGGAGAGGAAGCCCTGCGGCATCTCGATCAAACACTGCCGGACGTCGTCCTGATGGACATCCACCTGCCCGGCATGAGCGGCATCGAATGCGTGGTGCGCATGAAACTGCGCCGGCCCGGGGTGCAGGTGCTCATGCTCACGATGTACGAGGACAGCGAACTCATTTTCGAGTCCCTCCGGGCCGGCGCCACCGGGTATTTGTTGAAGAATCAGCCCGCCTCCGAGCTGATCCAGGCGATCGAACAGGTGCATGCGGGCGGGGCGCCCATGTCCATGCGGATTGCCCGCAAGGTGGTGGCCTACTTCCAACAGATCCACCAGCCCCGCTCCGAGGTCGAACAGTTGACCAAGCGCGAGCAGGAGATCCTGGCCCTGCTGGCGCGCGGCTATTTGTACAAGGAAATCGCCGACCTGTTGGGCATCAGCCTCAGCACGGTGCGCACGCACCTCCACACGATCTACGAGAAGCTTCACGTCCAGTCGCGCACGGAGGCGGTGGTGAAATACCTGGGCGCGGATCGCCATGCCTGAGGCGCTCCCGCCGTGCGGAAGCAAGCGCCGGTGGTGCCCGCGCGCGGGCGGACGCTCTCAGTCCGCTTCGGGCAGGGCAAATGCCACGTAAGCGTCGCCGGCGGGTGTCCCCATTTTTCCACCGCCGCAGGCGATGACCACGAACTGGCGCCCGTTCACCTGGTACGTGGCAGGCGTGGCGTAGCCGCCCGCGGGCAGTCGCGTCTCCCACAACAGGCGCCCGTTGCGGCGGTCGAACGCACGGAACTTCTGGTCCCTCGTCGCGGCGATGAACAGCAGATCACCCGCGGTCACGAGAGGGCCGCCGTAGTTCTCGGTTCCCGTCGGTGGGACGCCTCGTGCGATCAGCTCCGGGTATTCACCCAGGGGGATCTGCCAGCGAAACTCGCCGGTGTTGAGGTCAATCGCGGTGAGCGTGCCCCACGGCGGTTTGATGGCGGGGTAACCGTCCGGATCGAGCCAACGGTGATAGCCGGTGGACACGAAAGGCACCCGTCCCAGCGCATGGACGGGGGTGGCGGACCGGCGGATGGGCGCGGGCGGGGAAGCGGCTTCCCCGGTGCCGAGCAGGTGATCCGCCAGCGCGGCCTTTTGTTCCGGTGTGAGGAAGGCGAAGGAAGGCATGCCGCCGCGGCCGGTCTCCAACAGTTGGAGGAAGCCGTGACGGTCCAGCTTGCGACCGATCTCGAGCAGCGGCGGCACCTCCTGGCCGTGGGCGGTCCGGCCCTTGCGATCCGTCCCGTGACAGGCCGCACAGATCTGCAGATAGAGCGAGGGCCCGTCCGGAACTGCACCGCTGCCCGGTGCGGGCACCTCCACCATGGTCAGGACCCAGGGCATCTCGTTGGCGTTTACATACAACACCCCTCCCGGGTCCACGGCTGCGCCACCCCATTCCGCCCCGCCGTCGAAACCGGGCAGGATGATGGTGCCCTCGCGACTCGGCGGTTGGAACGGCACGTGCGGCCGGAGCCGCGCAAACCGGTCCAGCACCGTACGGTGCGCGGCCGGCGAGCGGTCGGTGATCTCCGAGTAGGTGAACAACTGGCGGGCGAACGGAGCCGGGCGCAGCGGGAATGGTTGCGTGGGCCAGGCGGATTCACCCGGCAGATCACTCGCCGGCACGGGGCGTTCTTCCACGGGAAAGAGCGACCGGCCGGTGAGACGATCGAAAACGAAGACATGCCCCGACTTGGTGACCTGTGCCACCGCCTCGATCAGGCGCCCGTTCCGGCGGACGGTGCAGAGTGTGGGCGGGGCGGGCAGGTCGCGGTCCCACAGATCGTGATGCACGAACTGAAAATGCCAGAGCAGCCGACCGGTCCGCGCGTCAAGGGCGAGCAGGCAGTTGGCGTAGAGGTTCTCGCCGATTCGGTCGCCGCCCCAAAAGTCGTAGGTGGCGGATCCGGTGGGCACGAAGACGATGCCGCGGCGGCTGTCCACGGCCATGCCGGCCCAGCAATTCGCGCCCCCGACGTGACGCCACGCATCCGGCGGCCAGGTCTCGTGGCCCGGCTCGCCCGGTTGCGGAATGGTGTGAAACCGCCAAACCAACCGGCCGGTGCGCGCGTCATAGGCACGCACGTGCCCCGGCGCGGCCGGCTCGGGCCCCTCGCCCACTCTCACGGGCACGATGACGAGGTCCTCGTACAACGCGGGAGGCGAGGTTCCCGCCACGTAGAGGTTCCGCGCGTCCCGCCCCAGATCGTCACGCAGATCCACCCGGCCCTCGCGACCGAACTCCGGCACGAGCCGCCCCGTGCGCGCGTCCACGCACAACAACCAGGGGCCTGCGATGTAGAACAGCCGCGCGCGCGTGCCGTCTTTCCAGAGCGCCACGCCCCGGTTGATCCCGCCGTCGGTCCCGGGCAGACCCGCTGCCACGGGATCGAACCTCCACAGCTCCCGGCCGCTCGCCGCGTCCAGAGCAAAGAGTTTCAAACCCGGCGAGGTCCCGTACAGAACACCCTCCACCACCAGAGGATTGCACTGAATCTGCGAGGGCGGGTTCGTTCGAGCGTCACCGCTCCGGTACACCCACGCCACCTTCAACCGATGCACATTGTGCCGGTGAATCTGCCGCAACTCCGAATAATGCGATCGACCCGGATCTCCCAGATATTCGTCCCAATCCCGGCCCGCACCGCCAACCACGGCTTGTCCCGCCGCCTGGACCACCAGGAAGAGCCCGCAAACTCTCCGGAGTCGTTTCCCCAGCAGGCAGGCTCCACCCCTGCACCTGACCGCCCCTCTTTCGAACGATTGAGGACCTTCCATGGACGCTCGCAAGCCAACCACATGCCGCCCCGTCGGGATCCAACTGGCAACCGGCTCCCACACGCCTATGTCCCTGCTCCGCTTGCGTCAAGCCAAACACCACGGATCGCACCTTCCCCGCATTCCGGCCGGTGAGCACACGGAACCTCCGCCCTCGCCCCGGTCGCACTGATGCGAATCCCCGGCGGAAAGTTCGCGTGTAGACGCCCCCCGACGACCCCCTCGGCCCACTCCCTTGTTTCCACACCGACACAAAGCGCTGCACTCAGGCCCCTCCACCAGTCCCCGACCCCTCCCTTGCCGCGGGTTTCTCCCAACCGAACGGCGGCGCTCCGGTCGTACCGTGTCTCCCCGCACCCACCGCCCATCCGACTTCCCAGCCCCGCCCCGCCAAGCACCGGTGCCGCAGGGCCCACCGTCCGGACGGAGGCATTCACAGAGGAGCCGACCCCGGGGTCGTCCCACCCGCCGCCACCACGCCACCGCCCGCGCAGCCGTTTCGCAATCATCCACACAGGCCCCAAACCGGGAAAAAACACTCCGGAAGGCCGCCGCACCACGCGGACGCAGCATGCGTGGCCCACACGACGCGGCTCCTCTCGTGGATTCGGCCGCGGCCCACCGGGGCTCTGTCGTGCCGGGTCGGACCGGAGTGCGGTTCACGCGCAACTCACCGCACTCGTGCCCCGGATCAGGCGGGCGAGGAATCCGGGCAGACCCCGATTCCACCCGTGCGCGGGATTCACCGCCGGCCTGTTTCCCGCCCGCGCCGCCGCACGCCGTCCGTTCCGCGGTTCGCTCGCGACACGGACCCGCCGGGGCCGCACCGGGCGGGCGCGGCCAGCCGCACCGGTCGGGGTCTTGACGATATTTCGTCGTTTGGCAATATGTCGAAAAATGCACGAGTTCTTGAGCATCACCCGGGCACTGGCCGACCCCACACGCGTGCGGGCGCTCCTGGCGCTGCGCGAGGGCGAGCTGTGCGTGTGCCAGATCACCGAGTTGTTCGGACTCGCCCCCTCCACCATCTCCAAACACCTGGCCATCCTGCACCAGGCCGGCCTGGTCACCCAGCGCAGGGAGGGGCGCTGGATCTACTACGCGCTGCCGGGCCGCCACGCGCCCGCGGCCGTGCGCAAGGCACTGGACTGGGTCGTCATGACGCTCGGCCGCTCTCCCGAGGCCGTGGCCGACCGCAAACGCCTGGCGGCCATCCGCCGATGCGACCCATCCGACCTTTGCCGCAAACAACTCCGCGCATGAAACCGCTCGTTCTGATCCTCTGCACCGGCAACTCCTGTCGCAGTCACCTGGCCGAAGGCATCCTCCGCGCCGCCGCCGGCGATTTTCTCGAGGTGGCCAGCGCCGGCTCGAATCCGGCCGGCTACGTGCACCCGTTGGCCATCCAGGTCATGCGCGAAATCGGGATTGATATCTCCGGCCATCGCTCCAAGCACCTGAACGAGTTTCTCAACCGCCCCGTCGAAACCGTCATCACCGTTTGCGGCAACGCCGACCAGGCCTGCCCCACCTTTCCCGGGCAGGTCAATCGCCATCACTGGCCCTTCGACGACCCGGCCAAAGCCACGGGCACCGACGAGGAGAAACTCGCCGTGTTCCGTCGGGTGCGCGACGAAATCCGTCGGGTCTTCGAAGCATACGCCGCCGGTCGGCGCGACCAGCTCCGCGCCGGCCAAAAACCCGCGGGGAATCAGGCATGAAACCCGCGCGCCACTGCCACGAAGCGCAGACCGCCGGTCTGCCGCTGTGCGAAACGACCACCGTTAGCGAACTCACCAGCTTGAATCGCAAATTCAATCCATCCACTCCATGAACAACGAACTCCACGCTCAGGAAATCCGTGAACAGGTCCGCGCCGGCTACGGCGCCATCGCCCGGGAAGGCGACTCGTGTTGTGGTCCGGCCACCTCTTGTTGTGGCAATGCAGCGCCCGACACCCTGGCCGAGCGCATCGGCTATTCCGCCGATGAACTGGCTGCGCTGCCCGAAGGCGCGAACCTGGGCCTGTCCTGTGGCAATCCGAACGCTCTGGCGGCACTCAAGCCGGGTGAGGTCGTCCTGGACCTGGGCAGCGGCGCCGGCTTCGACGTCTTCATCGCCGGACGCAAGGTCGGCCCCACGGGCCGCGTCATCGGCGTGGACATGACGCCGGAAATGATCGCCAAAGCCCGGCGCAACGCCGCTGTGTACCGCCAGCAAACCGGGCTGGACAACGTCGAGTTCCGGCTCGGAGAAATCGAGCATTTGCCCGTGGCCGACGCCAGCGTGGACGTCGTGATCTCCAACTGTGTCATCAACCTTTCGCCCGACAAACCGCAGGTCTGGCGCGAGATTGTCCGCGTGCTCAAACCGGGCGGGCGTGTGGCCGTGTCCGATCTGGCGCTGCTGCAGCCGCTGCCGCCGGCCATTGTCGAAAGCGTGCAAGCGCTGGTTGGCTGCATCGCCGGCGCGGTGTTGGTGAGCGAAACCGAGCGCATGGCGCGCGAGGCCGGCCTGGTGGACATTGTGCTGACACCGCGCTCGGATTACGTGGACAGCATGGCCGACTGGCAAGACCCGCTTTACCGCGAAATCCTCGCCCACCTGCCGCCCGGCACGAAGCCCGGCGACTTCATCACTAGCCTCGAAATCACCGCGCGCAAACCGGCCGTATCCGGCCGTGGCAACGACCCGGCGTAATCCCCCACGAATCACAGTCCACACACGACTCCCCATGAGCACCGCCGTAGGAACGGGCAACCGAACAACGATGACGCAGACCTTACCACCCAAGCGGCTGAACTTCTTCGAGCGTTACCTGTCAATCTGGGTGCTGATCTGCATGGTCGTGGGCGTGGCCCTCGGCAAACTGATGCCGGGCACGGTCGCCGCCCTGAGCCGGCTCGAATTCGGCCAAGGCTCGCAGGTGAACATCCCCATCGCCGTGCTCATCTGGCTGATGATCTACCCGATGATGCTCAAGATTGACTTCGGCTCGCTGGTGGGCGTGACCAAACGCCCCAAGGGCCTGCTGATCACCCTGTTCGTCAACTGGCTGGTCAAGCCCTTCAGCATGGCCTTCTTCGCCTGGGTCTTCCTTCAACACGTCTTTGCCCCGTGGATTGACCCCGAGACCGCCCGCAACTACACCGCCGGCCTCATCATCCTGGCCGCCGCGCCCTGCACCGCCATGGTGTTCGTCTGGAGCTACCTCACCGATGGCGACCCGGCCTACACGCTGGTGCAAGTGGCGCTCAACGACCTGATCATGCTCTTCGCCTTTGCGCCCATCGTGATGTTCCTGTGCGGCGTGGCCAACGTGGTCGTGCCCAGCAAAGTGCTCATCACCTCGGTCGTCGTGTTCATCGTCATCCCGCTGGCGGCAGGGTACCTGACGCGCACGCTGCTGCTGAAGTCGCACGGCCGGGAATGGTTTGAAAAGAATTTCCTGCCGAAATTCCATCCCGTCACCGTGGTGGCGTTGCTGGCCACGCTGGTGCTGATCTTCGCCTTCCAGGCGGAGAATCTGACGACCAAGTGGTTCGCCGTCGTCCTGCTGGCCGTGCCGATTCTGGTGCAGGTCTATTTCAATTCGAGCCTGGCCTACGGCTTGATGTGGCTGTTCAAAGTGCCCCACAACGTGGCCTCACCCGGCGCGCTGATCGGCGCCAGCAACTTCTTCGAACTGGCGGTGGCCGTGGCCATCACGCTGTTCGGCCCGGGTTCGCCCGCAGCGCTGGCCTGCGTGGTCGGCGTGCTGGTCGAAGTGCCGGTGATGCTCTCGGTCTGCAAGCTCTGCAACGCCACGCGCGCGTGGTATCAGCGCGGCTTGGAAGCAGGGGCTTGAACCCAGGGTTGAGCGTATAGCCGGTCGTGATCCCGCGGTGGAGAACGAGATCCGTAGAGCTGGTTGATTTGGCCGCCTCCCACTCTGCGGGCCAACCCGCGGGTGTGCTGCGCTCCTGCCCACCGCGATGATCGCGACCACGCGATGCTGCCTGTGGGTCTCGTTCCCCACGGTCTGTTGAGCCAACGCGCAGCGGCAGACAACGCCCGTGGCCTTCAAGCTGGCGTTCCCCATCAGAAACGTGTGGAGATCCCGAGGGCAATGGCGTTGCACCTGAAGGTGCGATCCGCTAACCTGTCACACGGCAATGGAGTTTGCCGCCCCTTCGGGGAAACCGTCCTGGGACACCGGACTGATGACTCCTACCGCCCGCAACAAGTGACACGGCAGCGAGTCATGCAACCATGTTCCGCGCACGGGCTGAAGGGTTGTCCTCCCGCGTTCCCTCCAACCGCGGAATGGGCCGGCTTGAAGCGCCCGGATGCAGCCGCCGCGGGTTGCGCACCTTGGCCGGACGCGCAGCAGGGCGGACAACGAAGGCCGCGAATTGTTCCCTTTACGCCCCGGCCTTCACCCGTTGCTTTCAGCGATACCTTTGACCTTTCCCCACCCGATGAAACCTGAAGCGTTTCCGCCCCTGAACGAGGCCCAGGCACGCCACGTGCGCGTCACGCTGGCGACCTTGGAAAAACTGTTGGCCGAGTTGCGAACCCACCTCCAACACCCACCGCAAAATCTGCGCCTGACCCGTTACGAGGAGTGCTTCGATCCGCGCGAGGCCGCCAGTCTGATGCCAGAGGTGAGCGAGGTGGAAGCGAGGGTTTGGCGGCTGGCGGATGCGCTGGCCCTGCCGGCCGCCAATGAATCGGTGCGCCGCTCTCTGGTGGTGGGCCTGGAGCTGGCCGCCATCGGTCTGGAGGAATGTCGCCCGGAGCACGGCTTACGGGGCTACGGCGACGTGCCGACGGAAACAGCGGATTATCTCGAGCGCGAAATCGCGGTGCTGGAGGAAGCCATCCACCGCCTGATCGCGAGGCTGCAAAGCCCTCCTTGCCCATGAATCAGCCTGAAACCATGCTGAATGTTTTGGCTCCCTTGGTGGCTGAATGGCGTCTCGGCCACCTGGCGGCGCGGGTGGAATCCTGCCGGCGGCTGATGCAAAGCCGCGGATCTCTGGAGGTGGCCGTTTTGGGCCGTTTCAAAGCCGGGAAAAGCTCGTTTCTCAACGACCTGATCGGCAGAGCGGTCCTGCCGGTCGGGGTGATCCCACTCACCGCCGTGATCACCCGGCTGCGAGCGGGCGAGCAGGACCGCGCCGAGGTGCAATTCTTGGATGGGACGCGAAGGGAAATTCCGGTGACCGACCTCGCGCTGTATGTCACCGAGAAAGAAAATCCGGAAAACCGGCGCCAGGTTGCGCAGGTGGAAGTGGCGCTGCCCGAACTGAAGCCCCTTGCCCCGCTCACCTTCGTGGACACGCCAGGTCTCGGCAGCGCTCTGGAACACAACACCGAGGTCGCCTGGAATTGGTTGCCGCAAGCCGCCGCGGCGCTGGTGGCGATCAGCTCCGATGCGCCGCTCTCGGAGCGCGATCTGAATCTGCTGGCGGAGTTGCGCCGTCAAACCCCTCGCGTGGCGCTGTTACTCACCAAGGCCGATCTGCTGACCGAAACCCAACGAACCGAGGTGCGGTCTTTCGTCACATCCCAATTGCACCATAGAGGGCTGAGCGACCTCGCCGTCTTCTTTTATTCCGTCCGACCCGAACTGGCCGCACTGAAAAGCCTCCTGCGGACCGAACTGCTCGAGCCCTTGCGACAGCACGCCACCGAAGCAGGCCGGGAGATCCTGCTCCATAAATTGGAGGAACTGCGGATGCAACTGCTGCAACATCTCCAGGTGGCCCTGGCCGCAGCCGCCCAAACCGAATCGGCACGTGAGGCCTTGCGGCAGCGTCTGGCCGAGGAACGTTCCCGCTTCGACCTGCTGCGAGCCGAACTGAGCCTGCTCCCGCACGACGCCGCCGCCCGGGCGCTGGACGATTATCTCCTCAAGCTGCAGCCCACGCAGGCCGCCCTTCAGGCCCGAGTGACATCCGAACTTCATCAACGGATGCTCGAGTGGCGTCTGCCCCTGCCGCGCATCCTCGAGACCTGGCGCGCGTGGCTGCATGACTGGCTGCGGCATGAATTGAGCGAGATTTCCCAAGACCAGGCGGACCTGTTTCTCGAGCCGTTGGAACGAACCCGCACGCATCTGCACCGCACCCTGCAAGCCTTCCACGACCGGTTGTCCGGGCACGTCCGCTCCGCCCTGGGTGTCTCGCTGGCGCCGCGCGAGTTCACTCTACAGCTTGCCCCACCCGAAGCGCCGCCGGTGGACGTGGCCTGGGCCACGGAGGTGATGTTCAGCACCCTGGCCTGGCTGATCCCGACGCGCCTCTTTCGGAGGCCAATCGAACACGTCCTTGCGCGCAAGGCCCGTTACGAGGTCGCAAAAAACATCTCGCGCCTGGCCGCGGCGTGGCGTGACCGGATTCAAGCCGCCCTGACCCGGCTCTCACGCGAGGCAGAGGCCGCTGCCCGCGCTGAACTGAACGACCTGGAACGACTGCTCGCGCAAACCCCTTCCGACCTGCCGGGCCTGAAGGAACAAATGCGGCGGCTCGAGGCCTTCACCCGATGCTGCCAAGAACCGGCGGTATGCCCGCAAGAAACTGCATCCCGGTGACTGCCCAACAGGTCATCGTGGCACGGGAATGAGCCCCGGCCATTTCCCGAACCGAAACGGCGTCGGCTCATTGCACGACGATTTGAAGCCGCAACCGAGCCGGACCAAGATCAAGTGCGCCCTTCGATCACAAGGGGCAGCGGGTGCGGCGGTGGTCATTGGCGGACTTTCTTGACGGCCAGGGAACGAACGGCCGCTTTGAACAGGTCGGCAATGGAGTTTGCCGTCTCCGCCACGAGCGGCGGAGAGAACCGCCTGAACCGGGTTCAGCGCTGATGACTCCTGCCAAAACCGCTTTTGGCGGGAGTTTGTGTTTATGCTGGAAAACATCTGGTTCATCGCGGCCATCTGGATCGGCCTGGCACTGCTGGCCAGCCTCATCTCAATACGGCTGGGCATCTCGGTTGCCCTCATCGAAATCCTCGTCGGCGTCGCCGCCGGTAACCTCCACTTTGGCGACGGCCATTCACTGCTCCGCTCGACCGACTGGACCAACTTCCTGGCCATGCTCGGCAGCGGGGTGCTGACGTTTCTGGCCGGGGCGGAGATTGATCCGGTGGCGTTGCGGGCCAACTTGCGGCCCAGCCTGGCCATCGGCACGGCGGCGTTTCTGCTGCCCTTTGGCGGCGTGTGGGCCTTCACGCAACTGGCGCTCGGTTGGCCGATGCCCCAGGCCCAAATCGCCGGCATCGCGCTCTCGACCACTTCCGTGGCCGTCGTTGATGCAGTGATGATCGAAACCGGGCAGAGCGAAACCGCGTTGGGCAGGATGATCCTGGCCGCCTGTTTCATCAACGACCTCGGCACGGTGGTCGCCCTGGGCCTGATCTTCGCCAACTTCAACCTCTGGCTGCTGGTGTTTGTCGTGGTCACCGCCCTGGCGCTCTGGCTGATGCCGCGCTGGATGCACCGGATCGTGGCCCGGTTCGGGGCAACGCGCGTGAGCGAGCCGGAAATCAAGTTCATCTTCTTCGTGCTGTTCTTCCTGGGCGGGCTGGCGTCCACGGCCAAAAGCGAGGCGGTGTTGCCGGCCTATCTGCTCGGGCTGGTGCTGGCCGGGGTGTTTCTGCGGGACAAGACGCTGGTGCATCGGATGCGCTCGATTGCCTTTGCCATGTTCACGCCGTTTTACTTCATCCGGGCCGGCTCGTTTGTGGCGTTGCCCGCGCTCTGGACAGCCCTGGGCGTCATCGGCCTGTTGCTGGCGCTGAAAATGATCACCAAATTCATCGGCGTGCTGCCGCTCTCGCGCCTGTTCCACCTGCGCGCGCGTGAGGCCAACTACACCACGCTGCTCATGTCCACCGGCCTGACCTTCGGCACAATCTCGGCCCTGTTCGGCCTGCAAAACCGGATCATTGACCAGCGGCAGTATTCCATCCTGGTCACCGTCGTCATCCTGAGCGCGATTGTCCCGACGGTGATCGCGCAGAAGTTTTTCGAGCCAACCTTGGAGCAAATGAACGCCTGGGGACAGCGGCATCGAGGGCCGGGCCGGGGTCGGCCCGACTCCGCAGTTCAACCCGCAGAGAAGTGAGGCAACCATGTTCACGAAAATCCTCGTCGGCTACGACGGTTCGAAAGGCGGCAAAGCGGCGCTCCAGCGCGCGGCCGTCATGGCGAAACAATCCGGCGCACAGCTCACGGCCCTTTGGGTGCGCGAGCCTTTGTCGCGTTACACCGACCTGCCCGGCGAACCCGAGGGCGAAGCCGATGCGGCGGACGAATACTTCCGCGAACGCCAGCGGGAGGTTGCCGACGTGGCCGCCCAACACGGCATCACCATCCGGTGCGAGACGCGCCACGGCCATCCGGCCAAAATCATCGTCAACTTCGCCAAAGAGGGCGGTTACGACCTGATCGTCGTGGGCCACAGCGATCATTCGGAACTGTGGGGGCGGCTGTTGGGCGACACCACCGACCGCATCAGCGACCACGCCCATTGCAGCGTGTTGATCGTCAAGAGCTGACACGCGCCAACCCCGGTATGCGCGCGGCAAGGCTGCGTCAGGCCAGTGTATCCGCCGACGCGCTTGCGCCCAACGAAAGTGCGTTGTTCCAAAAAACCGCAGACCATATCCTTCGCCTGTGGACAGCGGTCAGCGCGACTCGCCAGACGGCGGCGAGGCAGGCGTGGTGACGCTGCATGACTTGTTGCGGGCCGAGATGACGTTTGGTCGGCAGCACGACACGCTGTCGGAGGAAACATGACTGCTCCGGGCGACAGTCACCTGCGGCTGTTTGACACCCTCGTCGAAGCGGCTAGGGCCGACCTGGCCGAGGTACTGCGACGTCTGCAGACCTCGCCCGAGGGCTTGTCCTGGAGCGAAGCAGTTCGCCGGCTCGAACAATTCGGCCCGAATGAGCTGTCCGCCCAGAAACCACCCGGCTGGCCGGTGATTCTGTGGGGCGCGCTCAAACATCCCTTCAACGCCGTGCTCGGTGTGCTGGTGGTGATTTCGTTCGTCACCGGTGACCTGAAGGCCACGGTCGTCATGCTGGCGATGATTGTGCTGAGCGTCGGGTTGCGGTTCTGGCAGGAGCTGAAATCCCAGATGCAGGCCGAGTCGCTGCGCCGGATGATGCGCACAGAGGCCACCGTGTTGCGCGCGGAAAACGCGGGCGTGAACCGCAAGCCGAACGCCTTGAACCGCCTCGCCTCCGACATTCCCACGCGGGAGCTTGTGCCCGGCGACATCGTGCTGCTCTCGGCCGGCGACATGATCCCCGCGGACTTGCGCCTGCTCGAATCGCGCGACCTGTTCGTCACGCAATCTGCGCTTACCGGCGAGGCCATGCCGGTGGAGAAATACGAACCGGAGCGCCAATTGCCCCGGCGCGAGGCCGCCGCGCGCGAGGTTCTGCCGGCGGAGGTGCTGGATTCGCCGCACCTGCTGTTCATGGGCAGCAGCATCGTCAGCGGCACGGGCAAGGCCGTGGTGCTGGCCACCGGCAACCGCACCTACTTCGGCCAAATGGCCGAAAAACTCAGCGCCAAGCGGCCCGAAACGGCCTTTGACCGCGGCGTCCGTCAGGTCAGTTGGCTGCTGATCCGATTCATGCTGGTGATGACGCCGCTGGTGTTCCTCATCAACGGCCTGCTCAAACACGATTGGCTCGATGCCTTCCTGTTCGCCGTCGCCATCGCCGTGGGCCTGACGCCGGAGATGCTGCCGATGATCGTCAACGCCAACCTCGCCCGCGGGGCGATCGCGCTGGCCCGCCAGAAAACCATCGTCAAAAGGCTGCACGCCATCCAGAACTTCGGCGCGATGGACGTGCTGTGCACCGACAAGACCGGCACGCTCACGCAGGACAAGGTGGTGCTCATTCGCCACGTGGACTTGCGTGGCAGCGACAGCCGGCGCGTGCTCGAGCATGCCTACCTCAACAGCCTGTTCCAAACGGGGCTGAAGAACCTGCTCGATCGCGCCGTGATTGACCGCGCCGAAGCCCTCGGCCTCCGCGAGGTCGCCAAGCAATGGTGGAAGGTGGACGAAATCCCGTTCGACTTCGTCCGCCGGCGCATGTCCGTGGTGCTGACCCGCTCGCGGCGGGAGCGTGTTCTTTACTGCAAGGGCGCGGTCGAGGAAATGTTGGATATTTGCACGCACGTCGAAGACGACGGGCGCATCGCCGCCCTCTCGCCGGTCCTGCGCGAGCAGTTGAAGGCGCTGCGCGACCGGCTCAACGAGGATGGCCTTCGAGTGGTCGCGGTGGGATACAAAAAGCTGCCGCCCGACGCACCGCCGGTTTCAGCCGCGGATGAGTGCGATCTGGTGTTCTCCGGGTTCGTGGCCTTTCTCGACCCGGCCAAGGAAACCACGGCGGAGGCGCTGCGCCTGCTGCGCGAACACGGCGTGACCGTGAAAATCCTCACCGGCGACAACGCCATCGTCGCCCGCAAAATCTGCCGCGACGTGGGCCTCGACGTGGCGCACATCGCCACCGGCGCGGAGGTCGAGTCGTTGGACGACGTGGCCCTGGGCGAACTGGCCGAGCGCACGACCATTTTCGCGAAGCTTTCGCCCATGCAAAAAGCCCGCGTCGTGCGCGTGCTCAAGGCGCGCGGCCACACCGTCGGGTTCATGGGTGACGGCATCAACGACGCCACCGCCCTGCGCGAGGCCGATGTGGGCATCTCGGTGGACACCGCCGTGGACGTGGCCAGGGAAGCGGCCGACATCATCCTGCTGGAGAAAAGCCTCCTGGTGCTGGAACGCGGCATCGTGGAAGGCCGGCGCACCTTCGGCAACGTCATCAAATACATCAAGATGACCGCCAGCTCCAACTTCGGGAACGTCTTCAGCGTGCTGGTGGCCAGCGCGTTTCTGCCGTTCCTGCCCATGCTGGCGGTGCAACTGCTCGTGCAAAACCTGCTCTACGACATTTCCCAAATCGCCATCCCATGGGATCGGATGGACGAGGACTGGTTGAAAACGCCGCGGCAGTGGAACGCGGGCACAATCGCCACCTTCATGCTCTGCATCGGGCCGATCAGCTCCATCTTCGACCTCACGACCTTTTGGGTGATGTGGCACGTGTTCGGCGCAAACACGGTTGCCCAGCAGTCGCTTTTTCAATCCGGCTGGTTCGTCGTGGGCCTGCTGACGCAGACGCTCATCGTCCACATGATCCGCACGGAGAAGATTCCGTTCCTGCAAAGCACCGCCGCGCCGGTGGTGCTGGCGACCACGGCGGCGGTGATGGCCGTGGGCGTGTGGCTGCCGTTTTCGCCCATCGCCTCCGCGATCAGGTTGCAGCCGCTGCCGGCCGGATACTTCCTCTACCTGCCCCTGGTGCTCGTTGCCTATTGTCTGCTGACGCAAGCCGTAAAGGCCGTTTACATCCGCCGGTTCAAGAGCTGGCTGTGAGCCCGCGCGGTGGAGGCCGTTGCCGCAACCCGGCGGCAACCGTAATCTTCGGCCATGACCGCGCCGCAGACCGAAGCGCCTCCGATGCTCGGCGGCCTTTACACCGACCGTTACGAGCTGAGCATGGCCTGGGTGTACTGGCGGGAGGGCCGGGCCGACGTGCCGGCGGTGTTCGATTACTTCTTCCGCACGCTGCCGTTTGGCGGCGGTTACGCCGTCTTCGCCGGCGCGGCCACGCTGGTTGAGGCGCTGGAGCAGTTCCGGTTCGGTGAGGCCGAACAGGCGTTTCTGCGGGGCGAGGGGTTCGAGGCGGCGTTTGTGGAGGCGCTGGGGGCATTCCGGTTTCGCGGTTCGCTCGGGCTGCCGCCGGAGGGCGAGGCGGTGTTTCCGCTCGAGCCGGTGGCGCGCGTCGAGGGCGGCCTGCTGGAGGCGCAACCGCTCGAGACGCTGCTGCTGAACGTGCTGAATTTTCAGACGCTCATCGCCACCAAGGCGGCGCGGTGCGTGCAGGCCGCGCGCGGGCAGCGTCTCGCGGGAGTGCGGATTGATAGCGGCGACCCAGCGCTTCCGGGCAAGCCGTTGTTCAAGTTGGTGCGGCAGCAGACCGTTCGCATTCGGGCCCAACTGCCCACGGAGGACCTGCCACGTCTGCAGGTCGGCCAACCGGTGACACTTACGCCCGACGACCTCGAGTTGGAGGAGAAGGTCTCGCGGGTGTTCCCGGCCATGACCGCCGCTCATCTCGCTGCTTTAGAAGTCGATCTAACGAATCCACCGCCGGGCCTTGTCTCCGGAGCCACGGTCGGGGTGGATGTGCATTCGAGCACGGCCGAAGGACTGTCCGTGGTCGCGGACGCGTTGCTGGAGGGCGACCAGGGCGCCCATGTGTTCGTGGTGCGTGACGGCATGGTGCATCCGGTGACGGTGAAGGTGGTGGACCGTTAGCTGGACCGCGCCGTGGTCGAGGGCGAATTGAAAGCCGGCGACCGCGTGATCATCGCCCGGCCCGCCAGGTTGATGACCCTGGCGGAAGGAATGCATGTCCTTGAAGTCGCGGAAGCCAAACGTCCGGAGGGGATCCGATGAACATCGTCGAAGGCTATCTGAAAAACCCCACCTGGTCACCTCGCTGGTGTTGCTGGCCGCGGTGGTGGGCGTGCTGGTCGAAGTGCCGGTGATGCTCTCGGTCTGCAAGCTCTGCAACGCCACGCGCGCGTGGGATCAGCGCGGAGCGCAAGCCGGCGCTCGAATTTCGGTCCACACCGGCCACAGGTTGGGCGTGCGGTTCTCGCAACCCGTCGGGTCCCGCGGATTCGCTGCCCTCCGATCGTGAAGAGTACGTTCCCAGCGCGCCGTCGCCACCGGCGATTGCAGGTCCGCCTGCTCTGCCACCCACCCGTGAACCGAGCGGATTCGCAATCGGACGGTTCTGTTGCCGGCGCCACGCGAAGTAAGACGAGACCGCCCCGGTCCGCAGGCCCCCGGAAAAGCTTGGCCGCCCGGTTCGGCCCGCCCCGCGACCACTTGCCAGCCGATGTCCTCCCGCACGCGATCCCGGATGGACCGGGCCCCGCCCGAATGGGCCGGACTCTCTTGCCACGGCCGGAATCTCACACGCGAAATGCGCGCACAGCCAACGTGGTGAAAAGCGCGCCAAACCCCGTGAGAACCGTCAGCGGCCGGATCACCGCCGTCCAGCCGGCTCCGAAACTGATGAGCTGATGCAGCGCGTCCATGGCCCAGCCGGTCGGCAGGAAATGGGCAACTGTCTTCAACGCGCCCGGCGCAACCTCCAGAGGCCACCAACAGCCGCCCAGCGCGGCCATCAACAGACTGGCCAGCACGCAGATGCCCACCACGCGATCCTCGCTGCGTATCGCGCTGCCGGCCAGAACTCCCATCGCGGCAGCCACCCAGGCAAAGAGCAGCAGCGTCACCAGCACGGCCGGTAGGTTCGCACCCAGCGGTACGCCGAACAGAAAGCGTCCGGTCGCCAACAAAAAGACAATTTGCACCCCGCCCAGCAGTCCGAGCCCGTAAAGTTTGCCGGCGATCATCGCGCCCCGTGGCAGGGCCGTCGCCGCCAACCGGCGCAGCACGCCGTTGCGCCGCTCGGCCCCCAGGGCCGCACCGCCGAATACCGTCAGGTTCATCAACAGGTACATCACCAGGACGCCCGGCAGCGAAAAATGGAAGCCGGCCGGCACGGGGCGACGACCCGCGAACCGGCTTTCCAAGCGCACCGGATCTTCCAGGGACAGCACAGATCGCCAGGCCGACTCGTTCGTCACGGCTGCCCAACCGTGGCGCGTCACCAGCTCGAGCAGGTGGCCGTTCATGGCCATGACCGTACGCAGCAAACGGAATTCGATCAGCGCATCCCCGCCCGTGAGGGCATCACTGACCCGGAAGAACTCCACCCGGGCCGTCTCGCCCCGGCATACCCGCTCCGTGAAATCGGCCGGGATTCGTATGCCGCGCCGGGCGCGTGCGCGTTGAGAAGGGTCCAAAACCGCCATCCCTTGCGCCCCCAATTCGTCGAGAAAGAGCCGACTGAGAAAACCCCCATCGTGATTCTCCACCAGAACGGGCGACCGGGGATCGGCAGGGTCGTCCGCACCCCGATTCGCAAAACCCATGAAGTACACGAACGCCAGGGGCATGAGGAACAGCCAGACCGTCGCCATCCGGCTCCGCAGAAAAAGCCGCAGATCATTGTGGCCCAGCGTCAGGATCGCCCTCATGACACCCCGCCCTCCGCAAAACGACGTCGGAACCGCCAGGCTGCCACGCCCAGCAGAGCCAGGCCCAACCCCACCAGCCGCAGCAGCACAAGGTCCCAGGCCGGCGAGCCGCTGCCGAACTCCATCTCCCGCAGGGTCTGCGCCAACCAGGCCGTCGGCAACATGGGCGTGATGTGGTCGCGCACCCAAACAGGGAGCGACTGCGGCGGAAAGGCGCAGCCACCGGCCAATCCCAGCGCCATGACCACCAGGTTGTCCAGCGCGTCGGCCGCCCGTGCATCCGGCACGAACGCAGCAAACAAAGCCGAGAACCCGGCGGCAAATACGGCGTATCCCACCACCAAGAGAGCCATCACCCACGGACGCTGCCAGGCCACTCCAAATACCAGGCCGCCCCCGCCCAAAAGGATAACCGCGCTCAACAGCACCATGGCACCGACGAACACCCCCTTCGCCACCAGAAACGGCCACAGCCGATCATGCAGCGTGTGGTAGCGTTCGAAGGTGCCGCAGGCCAACTCGCGGTGCAGGTCCGACCGGGCCGTGTTGGCCTGAAACAGCAGGAACATGGTGCTCAACCCCACCAGGAGGTAACCGAACAGGTTCACGCCCGACACCGTACCCGAAACGCCGGACCGCTCTTCTCCGGCGGACCTCACTTCACGAGTGTACCAGACCCGCGGCGGATCCAGGTAGGGCCTCAGGGTGTCGAGTTTTTCACCGGTGCGGACAATCAGATCGGCCACGCGCCGGTAATCCGCGCCGCTTTCCAGCGCCTGGCGCCAGGCGGGGAACTCGGAACGCAGATTGCCCGCCACGGCATTGAGTCCGGTCACCACCACCCCCAACAACTCCTCCAGCACGGCCGGCTGAAGGCTTTGGGCAGGGTTCTTGATCAGCTCCAGCCGAACCGGTGTACGGCCGGTGAGGTAGTCGCGCGTAAAATGCGGCGGCAGGATCAGCACGGCGCTGAGCTGGTTGGCCTCCAACCGGGCCAGGGCCGATGTCCGGTCCAGCACCACCGGCTCCCAATGGCCCGCCGCCTGCCCCTGCAGCAGTGCACCCCGCAAAAACCGGCTCAACGCCGAGTCGTCCTCATCCACCAGGGCGAACCGCACGCGTCCCAGTCCCCTGCCCTCGCTGCCTCCACCCCCGAAGCTCAGTCCCAACAGTGCGGTGATGGCCAGCGGAATCGCCAGGTGGATGACCCACGGCAGGGGATTCCGCAAAGCGCGGCGCAGGTCCTTGGCAACCAACAGGCACAGCAGGTTCATTCACGCAGCTCCCGCCCGGTGAGCTGAAGAAACACGTCGCTCAAACTCGGGCGCTTGACAGTCACGTTCTCCACACGGACAGGAAGGCTCAACAGGTCGCGCAGGCACTCCACCGGATCGCGGGCGTCACGCGCCGCGGTGACCATGTGGTCTTCCGTGAGTTGAATCACCCGAAACCGGTCGGCAAACCCGGGCCACGCCTCGGGCCGTGCCCCGCGCAGATCGCCCTCCAGTACAAACAGCCGGTCACCCCCCACCCGCTCCCGAAGCCGGGCCAGCGTGCCTTCGACCAGCAGGCGTCCCTGGTCAAGGATTCCGATGCGCTGGCAGAGCGCCTCGGCCTCCTCGAGGTAATGCGTCGTGTACAGAATGGCCGTGCCTTCGTGCCGGAGGTGCCGAATGAACTCGAGAATGCCCAGGCGTGCCTGGGGATCAATGCCCACCGTCGGCTCGTCCAACAACAACAACCGGGGCCGGTGCAGCAGCGCACAGGCAAGATTCACCCTCCGCTTCATCCCGCCCGAGTAGGTCTTCACCGGCTCGCGCGCGCGATCGGCAAGCGAGAGAGCCTCCAGCAACTCGGTCGCGCGCCTGCGGGCGTCCCGCGACGAGAGGCCCCCCAGGCGCCCCCAAAATTCCAGGTTCTCCCGGGCGCTCAGCTCCTCGTAAAGGGCCAACTCCTGGGGAACCACACCCAGGATGCGCCGGGCACGCTGCGGGTCCGCGCCCAGGGGCCGTCCGTCAATGAACACCTCCCCGGAGTCCGGCCGCAAAAGACCGGCAATCATGGCAATCGTCGTGGTCTTGCCGGCGCCATTGGGGCCGAGCAACCCGTACAATTCTCCGGCACCCACCTCGAAGCTGACGCCGTCCACCGCGCGAACCGCTCCGAAGCTTTTGCTGAGCCGCTCCACGCGCAGAAGTGACATGCCCGAAGACAACTTGAAAACCCGGCTCCAGACAAGTCCAACCCCAGCCCCTGCGGGGCCGGTTCAATGCCTCCGCACAGCGGCCGGTCCGTGCCTCTCGTCGGGGCCGGACCACGCCCGAAGCAACCCGACGGCGAACGATTCCCGCAGGGCCCGGCCCGGATCCGCCGCGGCAGGTCCGGGATCGGCGTGCCTGTTGCTCCGGCATCCCTGGGCCGCCTGCCGGGTAAACCCCGCCTCGGCAAGGTCGGTTTCGGGCCCCGGCGATCCGGCCACCCCCTTGCGCACACCACGGGCCTTGACATTCTTAGCCAGTTGGCTAAATATCTTTGCGACATGACACAGAGCTGGTCCCTCCCACGGCGCCAAGCCCAGGGACACCGTCCCGGGCAGACGGACGGGCACCACCGCCACGTTCCGGCCTTTCGCGCTTCCCAACAGGGATTCCTCCGCCACGCAAACGAGGTCCCGGCCCGAAAGCCCCACTTTTCAAGGCGTTTCCCGCCCTGCCCCGCGGCGCGATCAACAGCGCGCAAACATACCACAGCAGTCCGCGGACGCTTCCGAAGCGAGCCTCCGCGGCTTTGACATGGGGCAATTCGCACACATGAAAACTGAATGGAGCAAGGAATGGAAACCGCTGGCTGCAATCGTGGCCGTGTTCCTGGCGTGCTTCTTCCTGCCAGTCGGAACACCCCGATTTGACAACGCAATCCGGGAGTCCCTCGAACTCGTCAAGTGGTATGCGCGCGAGCATGTCATCATGTGTTTGATCCCGGCATTCTTCATCGCGGGGGCGATTGGCGTCTTTGTCAGCCAGGCGTCGGTGATGAAGTATCTCGGGCCAAAGGCGCGCAAGGTCCTGGCCTATGGCGTGGCTTCAGTTTCGGGCACAATTTTGGCGGTGTGCTCCTGCACGGTGCTGCCTTTGTTTGCGGGCATCTGGCGCATGGGCGCGGGACTGGGGCCGGCCATAGCGTTTCTGTATTCCGGCCCCGCGATCAACGTGCTGGCCATTATTCTCACGGCGCGGATTCTCGGGCTGGAGCTGGGCGTCGCGCGCGCCATCGGTGCGGTGGCGTTCAGCGTCGTCATCGGCCTGGCCATGCACCTCATCTTTCGCAAGGAAGAACAGGCAAAGGCCGACGCCGCGGTCATGACGCCCGAGCCGGAGGTGAAGCGTCCCCTGGGGCAAACCGTGATTTATTTCGCCACGATGATTGGGATTCTGGTGTTTGCAAACTGGGGACGGCCCGCCGCGGACGGCGGTTTCTGGTACGCGGTCTGGAGTTGGAAATGGCGCATTACGGCAGCCTTCGCCGTGGCCCTCGGCATCGTGCTGGTAAAATGGATCCGTGTGCCGTGGTGGAAGGTGTTGGCTGTGGCGATACCCACAGCCGCTCTGGCGGCTGCGTTTCCCCATGAGCCGATGATTGCCTTTGTCGCCGGCGCGCTTGGACTGTCAGTCATTACCAGCACCAGCGAGGGTGAGGCGGGGGACTGGTTTGCGGCGACGTGGACGTTCGCGAAACAGATTCTGCCCCTGCTGCTGCTCGGAGTGTTGGTGGCCGGCCTGCTGCTGGGCCGACCAGGCAACGAAGGGCTGATCCCCAATGCCTGGGTAACCCGCCTCGTCGGTGGCAATTCGCTCGGGGCGAATTTCTTCGCGTCGGTGGTCGGCGCGTTCATGTATTTTGCCACGCTCACCGAGGTGCCCATTTTGCAGGGCCTGATCGGTAGCGGCATGGGCAAGGGCCCGGCCTTGGCACTGCTCTTGGCTGGTCCGGCGCTTTCGTTGCCCAACATGCTGGTGCTCCGCAGCATCATGGGCACGAAAAAAACCGTTGTGTACGTCTCGCTCGTTGTCGTCATGGCCACGATCACGGGCATGATTTACGGCGCGCTTTTTTAACCAACCACAACGAAAGGAATCATCATGCAACTAACAGTCATTGGACCCGGCTGCGCGCGGTGCAAAACCCTTGCGCAGTTTACCGAGCAGGCCGCAAAAGAACTCGGCCTGCAATACGAACTCATCAAGGTCACCGACCTCAAACAAATCATGGCCTTGGGCGTGATGATGACGCCCGCGCTGGCCATCAACGGCACCGTCAAGGTGGCCGGCAAGGTTCCCAGCGTAGCTGAACTCAAAGCCTTGCTCAGCGAGGCTGCTGGGGCGGAAAAGTCGGGAAGTAAAACGTGAAGCGGTAAAGGACCGGCATGCACCACAAAAGCATCGGCTTCATTGGCGGGGGGCGCATCACGCGCATCTTTCTTGCTGGCTGGGCGCGCGTCGGCAAATTGCCCGCCAACATTGTGGTGAGCGATTGCAATGCCGATGCGCTCGCCCGCATCAAGGCCAAGTGGCCCGAAGTGCAGACGGCCTCAGTTAACGCGGCGGCTGCCGGGCAGGACATCGTGTTCCTGGCCGTGCATCCGCCGGTGCTGGCGAAGGTCTGCGGCGGCATCAAGGGCGCGCTCAAACCGGGTGCACTCGTGGTGTCGCTCGCACCCAGGTTCACCGTGGCCAAGTTGACCGGGCTGCTGGGCGGGTTTGGGCGCATTGCGCGCGTGATTCCCAACGCGCCTTCGATCATTGGCGCAGGCTACAACCCGGTGTGCTTTGCGGCGAGCCTGACCGAGTCTGACAAGTCCGAGCTGAAGGGGTTGCTTGAGCCGTTGGGCGAGTGCCCCGAGGTCGCGGAGGAAAAACTCGAGGCTTACGCCGTGATCACCGCGATGGGGCCAACCTGCCTGTGGTTTCAGCTCCAGGCACTGCGCGAGGTAGCGGCGGGCTTCGGCCTGAGGGATGCCGAGATTGTCCCGGCCCTCAAGCGCATGGTCTGCGGCAGCGCACGTACATTGCTCGAATCGGGCCTCACGCCGCCCGAGGTGATGGACCTGATCCCCCTCAAGCCGCTGACCGAGATGGAGGCGCATGTGAATGAACTGTATCGCGCGCGCCTGCCCGCCATTTACCAGAAGATCAAACCATGAACGCAGTGTTTTTCCATCGCAGGGCAGATTTCCAGTCTACCGTGACGCGGGGTTCCAATTCGGGAACGCCGCGGGCTGCTGGGAGTGGTTCAGGTGACCACATGCTGCTGACCGTAAGCCGGGACCAAGCAGATTGGAAGCCTGAGCTACGCCCGCCTGTACGAAGTTCGGTGCAAGCTTCAACACACGTTAACTCTCATGAAAACGCAAGTTAAGCTCCTAATCGTTGCCGCGTTGGCTGTAGCTGTTATTGCTGCGGTCGCGCTCAAGCAAAAAGGCACAAACGAGTCTGGACCTGGTGGCACCACGCCACCGCAGACTGTCCAGGCGCCATCAGCCAGCCAGACACCTGACGCGTCAGGCGTGTCCACGGCCGCGCCGCCGGCTACTATTCCGAAAAAGCTGCCCAAGTTGCTCGATCTTGGTGCTGACAAGTGCATTCCGTGTAGAATGATGGCGCCCGTCTTGGAAGAGCTGAAGCGCGAGTATGCCGGCCGCCTGGAGGTTGAGTTCATTGACGTGTGGAAGAACCCTGACGCAGGCCGGCGCTACGGCATCCAGATGATCCCCACGCAAATCTTCTACGACGCCGAGGGCCGCGAGCGGGCGCGCCACGTCGGATTCATCGCCAAGGAAGACATCCTGGCCAAGTTCCGTGAACTGGGGGTGGACCTGGGCGGCGAGGCGGCATCTGGCAAGCCCGCCCAGTAAATTGCGGCAAAGCTTCACGTCACCATGGCTGGTCAAGCGTGGGTGAGTGTCATGCTCCAGGAATTGGGTGTGGAGTAATGCCGGTCTGGCTTCCGTGAAGGCGTGGCCTGCTAGCGATGGTGAGGCATGCATGGGCAAATAATGAAACTCCGAGCGCAGATCATTTTCTTTCTGGCGGCTCTGCTGCTGATGATGGCGGTGGCGGTCATGCGCCGCGGAAATGGGATTCGCCCCCAAAGCAACGGCGCATGCTGTCCGTTCACGCTTTTGCCCGATTCGCAGTCCGTTGCCCGTAACACGAATCAGGCCGTCACCAACGCCGCAGCGCACACCGTGACGGCCTATTACTTTCACGGCACGGTCCGCTGCGAGACGTGTCTGCTGATCGAAGCGCTGGCCCGGGCCGTGGTGGAGCAGCAGTTCGGCGCTGACCTGGCGGCAAAACGGCTCATTTGGGAATCGGTGAATTATGACCTGCCTGAAAATCGGCACTTCCTGACCGACTACAAGTTGACCTGTCCCTCCCTGGTCTTAGTTCTGCGTCAGGAGGGCAAGCCGGAGCGATGGAAGCTGCTGGCCGATACGTGGCAACTGGTGCATGAGCCGGACAAGCTGATCAGCTACGTGGAGTCGGAAGTGCGGAATTTTCTGGATTGGCAGGAGCAGCCAATCGGCCCCAATCAAGCTGGTGTTTTGCATTCTCCAAACGACCTGTGATCTATGGAACAACTCTTCACCACCCTAAGCCGTGCTGTCGAAGGCACGCCGTTGCTCGCGTTGAGCGCGGCGGCAGCCTGGGGCGTGTTGAGCATAGTCCTCAGCCCGTGCCACCTCGCCAGCATCCCGCTCATTGTGGGGTTCATCAGCGAGCAGGGCCAGGTGACGGTTCGGCGTGCGTTTTGGACCGCGACAGTTTTTGCTGTGGGCATGCTCATTACCATCGCGGCCGTTGGCGCGATCACAGCAGCAGCGGGTCGCATGATGGGCGACGTGGGCCGGTACGGGAACTATTTCGTTGCCTTCATCTTTTTCATTGTGGGGCTGCATCTTGTGGGCGTGATCCCCATGCCGTGGTCCGGGCCGGGACAGGTGGACATGAAACGCAAGGGCCTGCTGGGGGCGTTCATTCTGGGACTGGTGTTCGGTGTGGCTCTCGGCCCGTGCACGTTCGCCTACATGGCCCCGATGCTGGCAGTCACTTTCAAGCTTGCGGCAACCAATTTTGCTTACGGCGCGCTGCTCCTGCTCGCCTACGGCATCGGCCATTGCAGCGTGATCGTTGCAGCAGGCACATTTACTGAGCTTGTCGAGCGCTGGCTCAGATGGAACGAACGGTCAAAAGCAGTCACCATTCTGAAAACCATTTGTGGGGTATTGGTTATGCTGGCAGGCCTCTGGCTGGTTTATACTGCCCACTAGTCGTGTGGGGGAATAGTTGCCCGTCCACGTATGACACGTGCGTTGGTTCTGATTAGAACCTATCCCTAAACCGTCGTTGTAAGTCGTTTGCCGGCGTGGTGGGAGTCGTGCGAGGCGAAGATCAGATGGTACACATCACACCGAGGAGACCTTCGCGGAGCAGGGAAAGTGCCTTGTCAGGCTTGTGGATGGCTAACCAGCACAAAGGGCGACCAGCGACCCGGGGCCGCAACAAAACAGCTGCATCAACACGATGGCAGGAAAGCTCTCCTGGCAGCTCAGCCGAACACCTGCCGCACCAGCAGAAACGCGCAGGCCATCTGCAAATACGCCTCAAACGCCCGGCTCGACTTCTCTTACCGGATGCACTGCCGCCGAAACTGCAGCGGCCGGGCCGAACAGCTCTGCACCGCAATCGGCAATCCCCGGGCGTCCACGGCAATGAGGATCTTCACCCCCTTGCCCACCTTCGTGCGCCCGATCCCGTCGCCTCCACCACGTGCCGGACAGAACGCCGCATCCGGAAAGCCTTCATACAGCCGATACTCTCCGTGCTCCTCCACCAGTTGCCCGGCCTCCTGCAACAGCCGTTCGAATACACCCTCCCGCCCCCAGCGCTGGAAGGCATGTGGACGGCACTCTTGGAGCCGAATTGCCGGGGCAGGTCTTTCCATTTGGCTCCGTGGTCCAACAACCAGAAGATGCCCGCCAGTGCCTTGTGCTTGTCGGTTCGGGGGCGGCCGCGCTTGGGGCTTCCTGGGAGGATCCGGAATGCGTGCGCAAAACCAATCCAACAGCCTGTCTGTAAGTTTCGGCACGACTGCAGGATGACTAAGTCACAAATGCTTGTCAATGGTTTTGGGATAGGTTCTAGTAGCGCAGGTTTCCAACCTGCTGTATCGCCGACTTCCAGTGGGCGGGGTGTGGTCATTCGAGGCGCTTTGGAGAGTTTGCAGCTTTTGCGGATTGGAAATCCGCGACACAGCAGACTGGAAGTCTGCGCTACGCTTGGGTGCAGCGCTCGACTTCGCTCGGTTCACGCCATGCGCTGCTCCAAGGCGCATCCTCCGGCCGCTGGCAAAGTCCCGCGGTAACCGGATTGTTTCGGATATACCGCGCGATCCTCGCTCGTTCCTTGTCGTCCCGCACCCAATGGTCAAACGATTCTGCTTGCCAGAACCGTCCTGCGGGCAGCCCCAGCATTCGCTTGGCGCGAGTGGTTGCGTGGACTGCCATTCGTTTAACTCGCGCTTTTTCGATCAGCCAGTGCTGCTGGCCGCGTTCTCGCTTGACGACGCCCGACCTGTGTGGACGCCGAATTACACGCTCCTCGGCTATTCGACCGCCGCCGTGCGGCTGGGCGCTTTTCGGGAGGCGACGCTTAAGCCGATCCTCTACGGGCTGCTGGCGTTGCTGGCGGGCTTGCTGGTCATCCTTGGCTTGCGAAACGTGGCGCTGCGGTATGGCGTCGTGACACCCCAAACGGCCGTCGCGCTATCCTGGCTTGCCTTGGCGGGCTTGGTCGTGGGCGGATTGCTGGTTGTGCGCACGCCCGGCCTGGCGGAATACATGACCGCCCGCCGGTTCACGCTCGATGCAGCGCATTTCTGGATCGGCATGGGAGTGTTGCTCGTGGGCTTGGTCCTCGCGCTGCACCGTCCCGTCAACGGCGGAACGGCAGGCACGCCGGCGGTTCTCGGCAAAGCCTTGTGGGTACTGCTGGTGCTGACCGGTGCGTGCGGCGCGCTGGTGCTTTTGAAGCCTGGATGGCTCGCGACCTTGACCCGCTGGGCTTACACCGGCTTTGATGCCGGCCTGGTTCTGCTCGCGCTGGTGTACGTCCTCACGCTGGTCCTGCGCCTCGGCAAACCCGCTGCGCCGGAGGCCGGCCTGGGACAAACAACACCAGCAACCGTGTGAACGCGGAGTGGACCAATCCGGCATCCAACCAGTCGGCCCAAGGCGCGGACGCCTCCGTTGGGCAGGCACATTTATTCGTCACCGGCGATGAGCCTTGCGGCCTCGTTCAGACTCAGAAACTCCACGGTATGACCATCGCACTTGCGTTGGAATCGTGGATGAGCGTCGGTCGTCACCACCAGCAGCCGAGCCTTCGGATAGTTTCGGGCGAAAGCCCGCAATCCGACGGGATCAAAGTCCCGGGCCGACCATTTGCATTCGAGCGCCAGGACCGGGCCGCGGCGCGGCACGAAAATGAAGTCCACTTCGTGGCCCTGCTTGTCCCGCCAGTAACGGACGGCCGAAGATTGCGTGCGGGCCAGCAGTTCGTTGAGGACGTAGTGTTCCCAAAGCACGCCCAGGTCTTCACGCCGGAGATCCGTCCAGCCCCGGTGGGCACACACGAAGCCCGTGTCAAACCCATAAACCCTGGGCGCGGCAATGATTTCGTGACTGCGGCGCGAACTGAACGGGCGGACCACAATGGCCACCCCCGTGGCTTCCAGCACCGCCAGGTAATTCTGGATGGTCGTGCGGCTGACTTCGCACGGCGCGGCGAATCGGGTGGCCTCGAACAGCCCGCCGCTCTGGGCCATAAGCAGTTCCACGAACCGCTGAAACGAGGCACGCTTTTCCAGCCGGAACAGTTCCTGGATGTCCTTGGCCCAATACGCGTCCATCCACTCCTGAAAATCCCGCTCCGGCAACTCCGGCGACAGGAAGAAAGGCGGCAGCCCGCCGTGCAACAAGCGGTGTGGCAGGTCGGTGTTGCCAAACGGCTTCAGGTCCGACTCGATCATCGGGGTGAGCCACACGTCGGCCTTGCGCCCCGCCAGGGTATCGCGAAACCGGGCGCTCGACCCGAGCGTGGACGAACCGGTTGCCAGCACGCGGACGTCCGGGAAATGATCGGCCGCGATCTTGAGCAGCTCGGAGGGATTGGGCAGCCGATGCACCTCGTCCAGCACGACCCTCTTGCCGCGCAGCCCGGACAGGAATCCCTCCGGGTCTTCCATCGCGCGACGCACGCGCGGCAATTCGCAGTCGAAATACTCGACCCGCTCCAGGCTTTGGGCCAGACAAGTCTTGCCCACGCGCCGGACGCCGTGCAGCCACACGATGGACCGCCGCGCCCACTGACGTTCCACCAGGTTGATCCAAAATGGGCGTTTTACCATACGTTTGTATATTGGCGTTTGGTCAAACCCAATGCAAGTTCGCTGACGTTTGGAAACTGCCGTGCCGCCCGCCTTTTCGGGCATGGGAGCGCAGGGGGAACACCCAGCCGGCCGCCAGGCGGCAGACACCTTAGCGCAGACCGGCAGTCTGCTGTCTCGCCGATTGGTGGTGGGCAGAGGCTTCGACGCAACCGGGGATTCGCGGGTGACCCATCCGTGCTACGGCAGATTTGCAATCTGGGCTACGTCGCTCTGAGTTGCGCCCTGCTTGTCATACTCGCCTGCCTGGCCTTCTCGCTCCAGGCCGCAGGACCCTCTGCTCCGCCTTCACAAAACGCCCCTCCGCTGTCTGCCAAGCCCTGGTATTCGCCGCTTAAAGACATCAAGGCCGGTCCCGGCAGGCTCGACTTCGGCTTCAACCTGCGTGCCCGCTACGAATACCTCGACAACTTTAACATCCTGCACTAAGGCACGGGCGCGGCGGACGATGTCCTCCTGCTGCGCACGCGCCTGAGCGCCGATTACGGGTTCACCGATCAGGCGCACGCGTTCATCGAGTTCCAGGACGCGCGCTATTGGTTGAGCGACCTCGCACTCGCCGACTTCGGCCGGTCCAGTTCCTACTGCGCTCAATCCGATCTGCGGCTGGCTGTAACCGTCCCGGCAGAGCCGGGAATTGGAAAGGGGCTGCCGCTGGAGACATGAGAACGCAACAGCCCGGCGGGGAATCAGCGCCCGCCCGTCAAGGAACAGGATGAACACGACTCTACTCATCGCTTTCTTCGTGGTGTTCGTGACATCGGGGGTCTTCTCGATGTTCGGCAAGGGCGGCGGTTCGCTCTACGCACCGGTGCTGGTGATGCTCGGCATGGTGGTCAGCACCCCGGCTGCTGCTCTGCCAGGGCCTGCAGATTTACTTTATAAATCAGCCATCCTGGTCATGTCGCCTGTTGCTCTACGTCGGCTTGAGCGCGCTGATGCAACGACACTTTTCCGCCTTGCCCGGTGCAAGCCCTGTCACTTCATGAAACGCCTCGCCCAACTCCTGTCCGCCCTGGCCCTGCCGGGCACGTTGCTGCCTCCGCTCTTGTTCTTTGCTGATCCGCTCGATCTGGCCGCTGCACAACGCTGGCTGCTCGGCGCGCCACTTCTCTGGATCGTCGCCACGCCGTTTTGGATGGAGCATCGGGCGTCGCCATGCTTCGGAGCCGCTTTTTGATGCCGTGCCGAGCTTTGCAGAAAGCTTGACGCAGCAAATTGCAGGTGCTAAGAACGGCTCAACCTGATGCTGCAAAAGTAGTTGAGTTCCTTTACAGATCACAATCGTTCCCGCTTAACGGCATGCGCGGGTGGTATGACGGTTATTAATTTAGGAGCCGAACCTGGACGCAAATCAAAATACGAACGCCCGTGCAAATCATCAGATTTCTGCTCAGCAATTCGCCAGCAATCATAGCAGGTGGCTACGGCTTAAAGTGTATCGTGTTCATGCACGCGACAATTCCCGTCCATGAACGCTACACGCCGCTTTACTCATTCCATTTTGTAGAGGTGAAGGGCACGGCAGCCCTGTTGAGCGGACTCGGATATATTGGACTTGCCGTCTTTACCGCTTTGTCCTGTGGCTTTCCGCCCGATGAGGATCGCTCTTGGACTTGGCGTGTTGCTCGTGTCGTTCTCAGATGGGGAAGCTTGCTCGGGGGATTCTTTGCTTGGCAGGCGGTTTACAAAATCCGGTCATGAAGAAAAGCGCGTTCACCCTGATCGAGTTGCTCGTGGTAATCGCGGTTATTGCGATCTTAGCGGCGTTGTTATTACCCGCAGTGAATCGGGCGAAAGAAAAGGGGAGGCGAATTGTTTGCCAAAACACTCTTCGCCAGCTCGGATTGGCGTTGAATTTATATGCCGACGAACACAACCAGTATCACACCTGCTTTCGCTGGCTTCCGGCGGGGCGTGGCGCTGCTGATCCGAAGGGTTCGGCGGTGAGCCTTTGGAATGCGCTGATTCTACCGTATCTAGCCAACAATTCGGAGGTTTTTAATTGCCCGTCGTTTCCATCCTTTTTCCGTTGGACAACCGATCCCTCGGCGCTGGGTTATTTGTATCCAACAAACATCGAGGGCAACCGTCCATTCTGTTACGCCATCAACGCAAATGGCGTGTCGATAGCCAATTGGGGGCTTGTCAAGGCAACTCCACTGAATGCGGACACCGTTACTCGTCAGCCAAGCGAAATCCGAATGCCTTCGGATATGATTGCGATTGGCGACGAGATGATCGGAACAACAAATAGTGGGCCCTGCAATTGGGTAAAACTGACGGGTTGGGGTGTATTTCACGGTGTTTACCTCCAAAGCGCGTTGGACTCCAGCCGCCCGGTGAGAGTTGGAACGGTACACAGCCAGGGCGCGAACATGCTCTTTCTCGACGGCCACTTGGAATGGAATCGTTGGTGGAAGTGGGTCGAATTCAGCGACGCCGCTGCCCGCCGCTGGAATTATGACAACGAACCGCATCGGGAAAGGTGGGGCTAATGAGCGAGGATGTGAAACCCTACTTTTTACTGGCAGGTGCAGTCTGCATCGTGGCCGTACTGTGGTTTTTGGGCGCAATGTATTTTCGTGAAGCCGTCAAACGAGATTTGTGGGAACGCGGCTGCGAACCTCTCCACATTTGGTGGATTCCTTTTGCCTATTGGGCAAAAGGGTGGTGGAACACAATATCATTTCGAGTCATTTACAAGGATGCACAAGGTCGCCTTCACAAAGCCTATTGCTGCGTTTATCAAGAACTCATGGGGGCGCCATTCGGCCCACGGCGCGTGGAATGGGTGAAAGACGAATTAAGAGATTTCATTGATGTCTGAGTCCTGATCGCTGTGATCGCAGGCTGTTGAAAAGTGGCGTTGCCCCGGGCGGCTTTGTGCTGGGGATACAATGTGTGCCCGGTTATGCGTGAACGAATGCGGTTTTCAGCCCGCCCGCTGCCGCCGCGGGCGGCACCTGGCCGGCGGCTCACCGCGCTGCCACGTTGCTGAGGGGCGCTACTTCCAGGCGCTCGCACAGCCCTCGGGACTGAGCATTTCCGGGGAATTGCCGGACGACTAGCGCTGTCATGCGCACTGGCCCCCTTTTGGGTACTTTCGGCGAAAACAATGTGCAATTTTGCAAAACGCAAATATACAGGACGCCGTCACGGTGATGAAGAGGACTCTGCTCGTTGCGTTCCTTGTTGTGCTGGTGAGCTCGGGCATCTTCTGGATCTTCGGCAAGCGCGGCGGTGGCGCTCTATGTGGCACACAACGTGCTTTACGCGGTGTGTGAAGCCGTGGCTGGCCGGCTGGCGGATCGCTTTCCCAAGCCGGTCGTGCTTGCCGGCGGTCATGGTCTGTCCGCGCTGATGACCGGCATCTTCATCGGGCTGCCACCGCATCCGGGGACCCTTGTGGCCGGGTTCGTTCTGGGAGTTATGTTGCCGTTGAGGAGACGCTGGAAGATTCGCTTTGTGCGGAGTTGGTGTCTGAAGACCAACATGGGATGGCCTTTGGATGGCTTGCCACCGTGGACCGGGTGGAGGACTTTCTCTCCAGTGCGGTTTTGGGCGCATCGTGGACTGCGTTTGGGTCCGGTGGGCCTTCCTTTACAGCGGCTGTGTGTTTACCGCGGGCGCATGGTTGGTTGTCCGATTGCGCGGGCAATCTCGTTCGTGAGTGGGAGGGAGGCACATACGGGTAATCCCCCAGATGACGGAATGTTCCAATCAGGAGCGGACGGGTGGTTCGGCGGGCCATGGGCGCAGCGCCTTCTCGTTCCGGACCATTTTTTCCGGGGGGGCGGCCCCGCAGGGCAAGAGGTCATGCGGGAATTGTACCTTCGGCGGGGCGCGCGGCATCAGAGTCTCGCGGGCCACGGGCGCGGTGGTGGGCGCTGTTGGATGCCGCGGGGCGCCGATCCGTGCGAGGCGGGATTGTGTCACGACCGGCACGCCGGGGCTCAGGAGGGGATGGGGTCCTGCCCGAAACCGTTGTACTTGACGTGGAGAGGGCATCGTCGTCTCTGATCAGGGCATGACGCGACGCGAGTTTTTCCGGCGCGGGCTGCTGGTCACCGCGGCGGGGCCCTGGATGCTGGGGCGAACGAGGGGGGATGAGCCGGCCGAGCTGGATCTGCTCGGTCAGGCGGAGGATCGGATCCGGCGTCACCGCAGGCGGCGTCGAACCGTGGTCGTCCGGGATGCGGAGGGCCGCCCTGTGGCCGGTGTGGGTGTCCGGGTGGAGATGGTGCGACACGAGTTCCTGTTCGGTTGCAACCTTTTTCAGTTCGGCAGGTTCAGGGACGATCCACTCGAGCAGGATTATCGCAGGCGTTTTGCGGATCTGTTCAACTTTGCCACGCTGGGCTTCTACTGGAGCTGGTACGAACCCCGGCGGGGGGAACCCGGTCACGAGCGCGTGGAGCGCGCACTGAGCTGGGCAGGTGAGCATGCGATTGTCTGCAAGGGACACCCTTTGGTGTGGGATCATCCGGCCGCTTCACCCCGTTGGTTGCCTGAGGAGGACGAAGCCCTGTCGCGGTGCGTGGAAGAACGCGTGCGTGAGATTGTGGGCCGGTTTCGTGGGCGATTGGAGATTTGGGACGTGGTGAACGAGCCCACCCATTTGCCGGACCGCGCGAATCGAACGCGGATGGCCCGGTGGGGGGAGAAGTTGGGACCCGTGGCCTACGCGCGTCGGCCTCTCGAAGTGGCCCGTTCCGCCAATCCCGGGGCTCGGCTGCTGGTGAACGATTACCGGCTGGACCAGCGGTACTACGAGATTCTCGATGCTTTGCGTGGTCCCGATGGGCAACCGCTGTACGATGCGGTGGGCCTGCAAAGCCACATGCACGGGGGCCCCTGGCCGCTTCGAAGGATCGAACGGGTATGCGAGCAATTCGCCCGGCTGGGGCGGCCGCTCCACTTCACCGAGGTGACGGTGCTCAGCGGCCCGCGACTGGGGCCGGGCGAGAACTGGGGGCCAACGACGCCGGAACTGGAACAACTCCAGGCGGAGTACGTGGAGAAGTTGTACACGACGTTGTTCGGGCATCCGGCGGTGGAGGCCATCACCTGGTGGGACTTGTCCGACCGGGGCGCCTGGCAACGGGCCGCGGCCGGACTGCTGCGTGCGGACATGTCACCCAAACCCGCCTACGAACGGCTGCAAAACCTGCTTCGGCAACGCTGGTGGACGCGTGCCGAAGGCACAACAGATGCTGCAGGTGCGTGGAGTTGTGAGGCGTTTCACGGGTGGTATCGGATCGTGGTTACGGACGCGGGCGGTCGGGAACGGATCCGGGAAGCTTACTGGGGGCAAAGGGCGGCGGATGTGCTGGAAATCCGGATTTGAGGGGGTCTGCCGGTTGCCTCGAGGGGCCCTCGTGCGGGCCCTGGACGGTCCGGATGGGAAGGAGGCGGGGCGTCGGACGAGGGCGTTCGGTAGTCCTTGACCCGGGACGCGACGGTTTTCTTAATAACGCTTATGAAATCGCGGTCATGGGCAATTGGTCTGGTGGCAGGTGGGCTGGTCGTGTGTGGGGGACACGCCGAGAATCTCCTGCGCAATTCTTCCTTCGAATCGGGACAAGGGGACCGGCCCCGGGGCTGGCGAACCGAGACATGGGCCGGGCAGGCAAACTTCCAGTGGGTTGCCGGCGGGCGCAGTGGCGAGCGCAGCGTGATGATCTCCTCGCAGGCAGGCGCCGATGCGGCCTGGGCGACGACGGTGTCGGTGGATCCTTTTGCGCGATACCGTCTTTCGGGATGGATCAGAACGGAGGAGGTGGAGCCGGTCCAGGGCGGCCGTGGGACTTTGCTCAATGTTCACGGGTTGTCTGGCGCGGTCACCCCGGCGGTGACCGGCACGCGCGACTGGACGCGGGTCGAGGTGGAGTTCGATGTCGAGGATCAAACCGAGTTACAGATCAATTGTCTTTACGGTGGCTGGGGCCGCGCGCGGGGTCGTGCCTGGTTCGATGACGTCGCGTTGGAGAAGGTGGCACAACGGCAACCACCGGCGCCCCGGATCGAAGTGGATGCCGCCCGGGTGGGCGAACCGTTGTCCCCCCTGGTCTACGGGCAGTTCATCGAGCACCTGGGCCGCTGCATCTACGGCGGCATTTGGGCCGAGATGTTGGAGGACCGGAAGTTCTACCATCCGATCACATCGAACTACGCACCCTACACTTCTCTGAGGAACACGAAATACCCGGTGGTAGGGGCCTCGCCCTGGGAGATTGTCGGTTCACCTGACGGTGTGGCGATGACCACCAACGCGCCGTTCGTGGGCCGGCACACGCCCCTGTTGAGGCAAGGCACCGGCATCCGCCAGCACGACCTCGGCGTGACCGCGGGCAAGGAGTATGTGGGTTACGTCTGGCTGAAACCCGCCGAGAGGCGCCCGGGACGCGCGCGGATCACCTTGCGCTGGGGCAAAGGGGATCCCGATGCACAAACGGTGGAGATCCGGGTGCGCGGCGGCGATTACCGGAAGTATCCGTTCCGTTTCCAAGCCGGGCTGACGACCGACGACGCCTCGTTGGAGCTCCGGGCGGAGCAGGGTGATTTGCTCGTGGGCACGATCTCGCTGATGCCCGCCGACAACATCCACGGTATGCGCGCGGACACGCTGGCCCTGCTGCGCCAACTGGCCGCGCCCATCTACCGCTGGCCGGGCGGGAATTTCGTCAGCGGCTATGACTGGCGCGACGGCATCGGCGATCGCGACCGCCGGCCGCCCCGAACCAACCCGGCCTGGACCGGCGTCGAACACAACGACTTCGGGCTGCACGAGTTCGTTGACTTCTGCCGGTTGGTGGGTGCGGAACCGCTGGTGACGGTGAACACCGGCTTCGGCGACGCCCATTCGGCGGCCGCCCTGGTCGAATACTGCAACGGACCGGCGGACACCTACTGGGGCCGCCGGCGCGCCCGCAACGGGTCGCCCCAACCTTTCGGCATCCGTTATTGGTGCGTGGGGAACGAGATGTGGGGATCGTGGCAGCTGGGCTACATGTCGCTGGATCACTACGTGATCAAACAGAACTGGGTGGTGGACAAGATGCGGGAGGTGGATCCCACGATCTTCTGCATTGCCTCGGGCAACGCGGGTCCGTGGAGCCGCGGTCTGCTGGAGCGCTGCTCCGATCACATGGAAGCGATCGCGGAACACTTCTACTGTCAGGAACGGTCCGGCCTGGCCGCGCATGTGCGCCAGATCCCGGACAACATCCGTGCCAAGGCGGAGTTCCACCGGCGGATGCGCGCCGAGCTTCCGCAGCTCAAGGGAAAGGACATCCGCATCGCCATGACCGAATGGAACTACTGGTACGGCCCGCACGTTTTTGGCGAGCTGGGCACGCGTTACTTCCTGAAGGACGCACTCGGCATCGCCGCCGGCTTGCACGAGTACGCCCGGCAGAGCGACCTGATCCACTCGGCGTTTTACGCGCAGACGGTCAACGTGATCGGGGCAATCAAAACCAGCCGGCGCAACGCCGCCTTCGAGACCACGGGCCTGGTGCTGCTGCTTTACCGGCATCAGTTCGGTGAACTCCCCGTGCAAACGCGGACCGAAGGTCTGATTGACGCCCAGGCGGCCTGGAGCCTGGACCGGCGCCGGTTCACGCTGGGCATTGTAAATCCCACGCTCCAGTCCCAGGTCATCCCGCTCGAAATCCGCGGTGCGCAGCTCAAACAGAGCGGCAAGCGCTGGCAGATCGCCGGCACAGACCCGCAACTCTTCAATGACCCGGACGAGCCCCTGCGCGTGCGGATCGAGGAGGTGCCGTTCGACGGCGCCACCGACCGCATCGAGGTGGCGCCCTGCAGCGTGACCCTGGTTTCCTGGGAGGCCGAGTAGGTTCGCCCGTGCCGCAGGCACCCTCACCGGCGGCTGCCCCCGGCTTCATCCGGCGCCCCGCCGGACGCGCCCTTGCAGCGGCGCGGAGGGCGGCCGGTCCGACGCACCCCCTGCAGTCCCGGGGAAAAACATCCGCAACAACGGAAGCGATCTTGCGGGCTGCGGTACGAAGTGCCCGCCCGCTTGGAAGCGCGCATGCGCACATCGCTCCGCCTGGGAAGGGGGGAACCCAGACAGGGGCGGCGAGGCCGGCCCCAGCTGCCCTCGACCCGCGCGTGCCACGGTGCGAGCCGGATTCGGAACGCCGGGCTTTGCGAGGGCAAACCGGCTCCCGGGTGCACGACCCGGACTGCACCGTCCAGAGGGCAAGGCCGCATGGGAAAAGCTCGTGCCCACGGGCCAGAGCTCGGCGCCACAACCCTCCCGAGAAGTGAGCCCGGGCCCATGATTCCGCCCAACTGCCGGAAGGGCCCTGCACGGCGGACGGCTCCGCGAACTCAAAGCCCCGGTGCCGGAGCGCAGCAGGCCGGCCCGGGTGGGTATTCCGAATAGGCCTGGGTGCAACCGGCCGTTGGTCCCCGCGGCGGCGGGCCCGGTAGGGTCTTGGGCGGAGGTGCATGATGCTCTTCCTGCGGATTCTCATTTACCTGCTCCTCGCAGGGTTCGGCCGGGGGAACAGCCCGGCGCAGGAACCGTTCGATCCAACCGGATACCGCCACAGTGCCCGTTTGACGGTGGCGGGTCTCGAGGGCGACGATGTCCTCACCGATTTTCCGCTCCTGGTAAAGTTCAGCACCAACCTGCCTGGGTTCCGCTACAGCCAGGTAAGATCCCCCACGGCCTCCGAACTGCGTTTCGTGGATGAGAGGGGTGACGAACTGCCCTCGCAAATCGAGCTGTGGGACCCGACCGACGATTCCTAGATGTGGATCCGCATGCCCATGCTCAGCAACGGGCTGACCGTGCGCGTCTGGTGGGGCGCCGACGGCGTTTCCGAACCATCCTACCGTTGCGACGGAACGACTTTGCCGGTCCGGGCTTCGCTGCCGTCTGGCACATGGAGACGAACCACATCCGCGATGCCACGGGCAACGGTTACCATGTCCAACGCATCCCGGTGCCCGCTGCGGTGCGGACCGTGCCCGGAGTGGTGGGGCCGGCCCAGCGGTTCAACGGCCGTTTGGGAAACGACAACCGGACCGTCGTGGGCCCGGCATTGCGCGTGCCCACGGCCTTCACCGTCTCCGCCTGAGTCTGGTTGGAGGACGAGATCCGGGACGGTGTCATCCTGGCCAAAGTGGGGCGGATGTTTTTGTGGCAACAGGGCGACGCTTTCCGGTGCGAAACCGCGCCGTGGGGCGGGGACATGCGGTTTCCGATCAGTCCGGCAGGGGCACTGCGACGCTGGATCCACCTGGCCGCCGTGCAGAACGGCCTGCGGGCGGAACTTTATGTGGACGACCCGCGGGTGGCCAGGTGGCAGAAGAGCTCGCTGCCGGCCACGGGCAGCGAGGCATTCTGCGTCGGCGGGGGTTGGGACCGGCTCTTCCATGGGATTCTGGATGAATACCGCGTCGAATCGGTCTCACGCAGTGCGGCCTGGATACGGACCCGTTATCCCAATCAACAGGGCCCGGAAGCGTTTGTGGCCTTCGTACGGGACGCCAACCGGTTGCACATCATCCGAACCAAAACCGGTGCGCTCCAATTGCGGTGGCCGGCTCGGGACCACCTGTTGGAGCGGACCGATGAGGTCGGCCCCTGACCCGGCTTGGACAACTTGCGACCTGCCGGAGCCGGTCCGGGAGGGCGAAACAAATCACGCAACGATCCAGCCGGCACAGCCCCGGCAGTTTTTTCGGCTGAACGTGTCCCTGCCGGGATTCTCCGTGGCCCTGCCCGCCGGCGATCTGGTGGAGACCCAGGGCTTGGCGACCACCCGCTGGCTGAGCCTGCATCCGGAAGAGGGATTCGCCGCCCGGGTCCGGTTGGAACTGACGAACCTGCCACCCGGCGTGAGCGCCGAGCTGCACCCCTCGACGTTGAAGACCGGTCGTTGTCTGCTCACCCTCGAAGCCGACCCGGACGCGCCGCCCGGATGGTTCGAGATGCGCCTGCGGGTGCGGGGCGGTCTGCAACAACGGGAGCTGCCGCTCCGGGTGGAAGGGGTGGCAGACCGGCCCGACGCACCCTGTACCTGGCCGGCATACGACCCCGACCTGAATTGGAATTTTGCTGACGAGTACCCGGATCTTCCGGCGCCCACCAACGTGCTGGACGATTGCGCCGGTGTGACGACCACCGTCACGCTGCCGGGGAACTGGTTGTGCTTCAGATTCGGGCCGGACAAACATCCGCTCGTCACTTCCAACGCTTGGATCCCCATGCTCCGGCGGCTGCACGAGGAATTCTTCCACTACCGGGAGGTCATGGGCTGCCCCCCGACAAACGGGCCAAGCGAGGGTACAACAGCAGCGTTTACCTGTACGGATCGGGCACCTGCGTGGGTGGCCGCCCCGACGACACCGGCGGTTGGATGGGCAGCATCACCCACAACCACGAATCCTGGCCCATGTTCCTGCTCTCGTATGATCCGGTCTACTCGTTCGATCCTGCCTGTCCCTATCCCGACCGCTTCTGGCGACAGGAGGCGGTCATTCACGAGGCGATCCACGCGATCCTGGCCGACATGCCGGGCTGCAAACAGGCCGCGTGGTTTCACGAGGGCGGCAACACCTGGCTGCAAAGTGAGGCCACCGCCCGGCGCACCGGCAACTACTCCAGCATGGGCTGGCTCAGTGCCGGCGCCATGATCGCGCCCTTCATGCCGATCGAGTGTTACGGCGGCTGGCTCCAAGATGACAGCTTCGGCTGTCCATCGGCCGAGGGGGTCAACCTGTATTCGAACGGGGTGCAGATTTGCACTTGGCGAAATCTCCTGGGCGGCACGCAGTACGGCGAGTGTTTTGCGCGGTTCTTGGGCGAGATCGTCTCGCCGGGAGCAGTGGCCTGGGTCTGGTGCTGTTGCACCAACCGGGTGTTGGAAGGGCTGGCGACCGCCCCGCACGGTCCCGGCCCGGCTCAAACGCGACGGTTGATCCGCGAGTTTCGTGCCCGCCCGGCTTCTGCGGCTTCGGCCGTTGGTCGGCGGCTTTTCGGCGGTTGTTGGACGACAACTGGGCCGGACGATCCGCGCGGAGTGGGAACCGTTCTGGATCGATACCCCGCCTTGGACGGCCCGCTGCCATGTCGTGACGACCAACCTCAACGGCACCCTGGTCCCGGAACGGGGGACCCTGCCCGGTTGGTCAGGCGCCAATCAGATTCCCCTGCTCACCTCCAACGCCACGGGTATGGTCGGCATCCTTTTCACCCCACTGGGTTCGAACCTGACCTGCCAGTTGGTGTACCGCACCACCGGCGGTTCGGTCGTCTACAGCAAGCCCGTGCGATCCGGGCCGGTGAGTCTCGCGCCTCCCCCGGGCAGGCCCATACGAAACAACGTGGTCGTGGCGGTGGTGGTCAACAGCGACTATCGCTGCCTCGGCGAGTTCAGTCGAACCAACAAATTCGATTACCGGCTCACCATCGCCGGACCCGGCAGGGCAGGCGTGGTCGGACCCGCCGACATCGCGACGCGTTGGTACCGTTAGGTCGGGCTCTCCCCGGGGGGCCGTGCCGGGCGGGCCGGGAGGGCGCAAGGGTCCCGGTGGATTCCCGCATGCCGTGCCGGTCCCTTTCACAACCGCAACCGAAACCCACCCTGGAAGATCACCTCTGCCAGGGTGACGGCCAAAAAGATCACGCTGATCACCGCGTTCAGTCGGAAGAAGGCCGTTTGCACCCAGTTGAGACTGCGACGACGGGCGATCCAATGTTCCAGCAACACACAAAGCAGGATCAAGAACCAGCCCACCAGGTAGGCGACGCGGAACCGGCACAACAGGCCGAACAACAGCAGCAAACCCATCATGATCATGTGACTGAGGAAGGCGGCCAGCAGGGCGTTGTGCGGGCCCCAGGCCACCGGCAGCGAATGCAGTCCGTGTCGGCGATCGAACTCGTAATCCTGGATGGAATAAATGATGTCGAATCCGGCCACCCAGAAGACCACCGCCGCCGCCAGAGTGGCCATCCGCAGTCCGTCCCACCATGTGAGGTCGCCACCCTTGACGGCCAGCCAGGCCCCCACGGGTGCCAGCGCCAGCGCGACCCCCAGGAACACGTGCGTGTAAGGGGTGAACCGCTTGGTGACCGAGTAAAAGCAGAGCACGAACAACGCCACCGGCGACAGCACGAAACAGAGCGGATTTAGAAACCAACTGGTGAGAACCAGTCCGGCCCCGCTCAGGGCCCACAAGGACCACGCCGACGCCAGACTGATCTGGCCGGTGGGCAGGTGCCGGTGGGCGGTGCGCGGATTTAGCGCGTCGAACCGGCGGTCCACGATGCGGTTGAACGCCATGGCGCAGGTCCGCGCGCAGACCATGGCCGCCACGATCAGCAGAAACGTCCGCCAGCCCGGCCAACCGCGGTTCTCACGCGCGGCCACCGCCATGCCCGCCAGGCCGAACGGCATGGCAAAGATCGTGTGCGAAAAGCGCACGAACGAAAGCCATTTGCGGATCTGGGCGATCGGCCCCCGCCGGGGCCGGGGCACGGAGGGTGCTTCCCCGGCGACCGAGGCGCGGGCGGCAGACGAAACCGTTGGTTTTTGCTCGTTCATTCCAGCTCTTCGGCCCAACGCGGGACCAGCCGGTGTGGCACGCCCAGGTGATCCAGCACCCGTGCCACCACGGTGTCCACCACGGCCTGCACCGTGGTCGGGCAGGTGTAAAACGAGGGGTTGGCCGGCAGGATCACCGCGCCGGCCTGCAACAACAGCTCGAAATTCCGCACGTGGACCAGGTTCAGCGGCGTCTCCCGCGGGACCAGGATCAGTTTGCGCCGTTCCTTCAGCACGACGTCCGCTGCCCGAAGGAGCAGGTCCTCGCTGTAACCGTGAGCGATCCGTCCCAGCGTTCCCATCGTGCAGGGGATCACCACCATGGCGTCCGGCGGGTTGCTGCCGCTGGCAAAGGGGACGTTCATGCTCCGGGCGTTGTGGATGCGCACGCCCGGTGCCAGGCGCAATCCCCCGGGCAACTCCGCCTCGATCACCTGCGGTGCATAGCGGCTCAGCACCACGTGCACCTCGTGCTGGTTCGGATCCAGATTGTCCAGCAGGCGCTGGGCGTACAGCGCGCCGCTGGCGCCGGTGATGGCAACCAGGAACCTCATGGGATGCGTCCACCCGCGGGGTGACCGTGCCCGGTGGAGCTTGTCCCAGCGGGCGGCACCGGTTGGGGACCGACCGGGCGGCGCCGGACAACGCGGCAGCGGAGGTGCGCAGGCGGGCGGTTCATGTTCGGGGCCGGTGATCCTTTCGTGCCAGGGCCCGGCGCAGTTCCAGCTCGCTTTCGCGCCGTTTGATTTCCTCCCGGCGATCCACCTGGGATTTACCGCGGGCAACGGCCAGTTCGACTTTGACGCGACCGTTTTTCCAGTACATCGAGAGCGGCACCAGGGTGTGGCCCTTGGCGGCGGTCAGGCTCTGGAGCCGGTGAATCTGGTGTTTGTGCAACAGGAGCTTGCGGTCGCCTTGGGGCGCGTGATTGGTCCAACCGCCGGGCTTGTACTCCTCGATACGCGCGTTGCGCAACCAGACCTCGCCGTTCCGGACCTCGGCCCAGGCCTCCCGCAGGCTGGCCCGTTTCTCCCGCAGGGCCTTGACCTCCGTACCCCGCAGCACGATTCCGGCCTCCACCGTCTCCACGATGTGGTAGTCGTGCCGGGCTTTCGGGTTGGTCACGATCCGGTCCATAAACTACAACTGCCAGAAGGTCGCCCTCCTGGCCAGTTGCGGTGTGGGGTCAACGTGGGAAACCCGATCAGCTCCGCCGGGTACGGCGCCGGGGCTTTTCTGCGGGTGCCCCTGCCTCGTCGGCTTCGGGGAATTCCCAGACAATCTTTCCCTCGGCGATCTCCAGCAGCGCGATGTCCGTGGCGTCCATGTTTGGATGATGGGCCACCTGCGGGCGGCTCAAACCGCCCGAACCGGAGAGCAGTTGCCGGACCCGTCGGGAAACAATGTTCACCAGGATGTTCGGGTCCCCGACCTTTTCCAGCGCTCGCTTGCAAAGTTCGGCGTTCATCGTTGGGCTCGAAACGTCCAGAGCCCGTACAGCATATGGAAAACCGGCGGCGCCGCAACCGGAAATTGGCACCGGCAGAAGACCTCGATCCAAGAGGGCGGGCCCGACCGGGCAGGTCCGCGCCCTACCTGCCCCTGCCGGGCGGGTCGCTACCCGAGCGCTTCGCTTCTCCGGAGGGGATGGGCCGGTGAGCCGGTGGCTTTCGCGGCAACCGGGCAAAAGCTTTTGACGGCCCGGCCGGGGGTCTGGTTAGCTGGCGCGCCGCGGCGCGACCTCACGCAGCAGCAGACAATCATGGACCAGGTCGAGATTCATGAAACCGCCCGTCCCCGATACCCACCCGGTTTTCGGCTCCGAAGGGGATGGAACTGGGGTTGGCTGGGGTTGCTCTACACCAGCTTTTACATGTGCCGGTACAACCTCTCGCTGGCCAACCCCGAGATCAGCCGGGAGTTCGGGTTCAGCCGGGAGCAGATCGGTCACATCATCAGCGCGGCCCTCCTGGCCTACGCGTTGGGGTTGATCGTCAACGGCGCCCTGGCGGATCGGCTGGGGGGCAAACGGGCCATGCTCATCGGGGCGGCCGGCACGGTGGCGATGAACCTCCTGTTTGGCGCGGCGTCGTTCGCCGGGATGCTCGGCCTGTTCGTGGCCATCCGTGCGTTGGACGGTTACTTCCAGTCCTTTGGCGCGCCGGGCATGGTGAAGATCAACACGGCCTGGTTCGCCCGGCGCGAACGCGGCCGGTTCTCGGGCATCTTCGGGTTCATGATCAATCTGGGGCGGTTTGGCATCTTCACGCTGGGTCCGGCCTTGCTGGCCGGGTTCAGCGTGGCAGGGCTGTTGCAGGTGCCGCCGTTGCACTGGCGCTGGTTGTTCTGGGTGCCGTCGGTGCTGTGCGTGCTAGTGGCCGTGGCGGTGGCGCTGTGGGTGCGGGAGACGCCCGAACAGGCGGGTTACGCGGGGGTCGTACCGGACACTTCGCCTTCGGATCCCTCGGCAGTTGCGGAGGCCCCGGGCGAGGTGCGGGCCAAGATCGGCGAGGTGTTGCGAGCCGTGGCGGGTCAGCCGGTGGTGTGGATCACGGCGGCCGCCTACGCCTGCACGGGCGCGGTGCGCCAGGCGGTGGACCAGTGGTTTCCTCGGTACATGCAGGACCTCTACCAGGTGGACCTGCGCTCGGCGCAGTTTCAGTTCCTGGCCTTCCTGATTCCATTCATGGCGTCGGCGGGTTCGTTGCTGGCGGGCTACGTGTCGGACACGCTGTTCAAGGGGCACCGGGCGCCGGTGGCGGCCGTGCTCTATTTCATGGAAACGGCGCTGATTCTGTTGGCCGCCCGGTTCCACGGTGTCACGGCGGCGATTGTGTTCCTGGTGCTGATCTCGTTCACGGCCAATTCGACGCACTCGATCCTGGGCAGTGCGGCTCCCATGGACATCGGCGGACGTCGCATGTCCGGGTTTGCGCTCGGGGTGATTGATTCCTTCCAGTATTTCGGCGGCAGTCTGGCGGGGATCGTGTTGGGCCGGCTGCTGGATCAGAACCTGGGCAATTACTTCTATTTCATGGCGCCGTTCGGGCTCATCGGGGGCTTGTTGATGATGGTGGCTCATGGCAAGTTCGACTCGTCGCGGCCCCGCAAGGGCACGCAGCAGTCATGATCGGCACCGCCATCGGCGCGGCCGGTTCTGCAAATCCCACATGCGCATGAATGCGAGGCCAGATTCCGAGGCTGATTTGACACGACGCAGCTCACCGGACGCCCACGCCGGCGGGTTCGGTCCTTCCGAACCTCACACGCGGGGCACCCGCCCGGGCGGGATCACGCGCCGGCGGTTCCTGGCCGCGGGCGCGGCGGCGGCCGGATTGACGCTGTTGCGGCCCGGGCTTGTGCGGGGCACGGCGGCGCAGGAGATGCTGACCCTCGGCCTGATCGGCTGCGGCAACCGGGGCCAGTGGATCGGCGGGTTGTTTCTCAAGCATGGCGGTTACCGGATTACCGCCGTGGCGGATTACTTTCCCGACCGGGTCGCCGAGGCGGGGGAGAAGTTCGGTGTGCCGGAGCAGGCGCGGTTCACAGGGTTGAAAGGGTACCTGCGGTTGTTGGAACAGCCGGTGGACGCGGTGGTGATCGAGACGCCGCCCTGGTTTCATCCGGCCCAGGCTTGGGACAGTGTGGAGGCGGGCAAACACGTCTTCCTGGCCAAACCCATCGCCGTGGACGTACCCGGGTGTCGCCGGATCGAAGAAGCCGGCCGCCGCGCCACGGAACGAAAGCTGTGTTTTCTGGTGGATTTCCAGACCCGGGCGCATCCGTCCTACCAGGAGGCGGTGCGCCGTGTGCACCGGGGCATGATCGGCGCGCTGATCAACGGTGAGGCCAGTTATCTGTGCGGTCCCACATGGCGTCACATGGACCGGCTCCTGCGCACCGATCCCACGAACCCGGAGATCCGTCTCCGTGCGTGGGGTGTGGACCGCAAACTCAGCGGCGACGTGATCGTGGAACAGAACATCCACGCCATTGACGTGGCCACCTGGTTTTTGGACGCCGCGCCGGTGAGTGCGTGGGGCAGCGGCGGCCGCAAACGGGATTTTGTGGGCGACTGCTGGGACCACTTTTCCTGCGTGTTCCGTTTCCCGAACGATCTGCTGGTGAATTTCCTTTCCAAGCAGGTGGGGTCGGGCATCGACGACATCATGTGCCGTGTGTACGGGTTCAAAGGGTACGCCGACACGCACTATTTCGGCCGGGTCATGGTGCGGGCGGACGACGACCTGTTCAACGGTGGGGAACTGGCCAACCTGTACACGGAGGGTGCGGTAAACAACATCGCCGAATTCCATCGGGCCATCCGTTCGGGGGACGTCTCCAATCCCACCGTGGCACCCAGTGTGCGGAGCAATCTCACCGCCATCCTGGGGCGCACCGCGGCCTACCGCCGTGCGGAGGTAACCTGGGACGAAATGCTGCGGGCAAACGAGGCGTGGGAAGTGGACCTGCGGGGGTTGAAAGAGTGAGCGGGGCGGCGCCGGTTCGCCGAAGTTTGCCAGGCTCGCCTTCGGCGGCTATGGTGGGGCCATGGCCGATGACGATTCCTGCGGGTGGCCGACTCCCGCACCGGCGATGATCGTCCCCGAACGGGATGCAGATGTCGTTGCGAGGTCCATGCCATGCCATCCCGTGCGCACGCGGCGCCCCATGCCTCGAGGTTTGCCCGGTCTGGGCGCGGTTCTGCTGTTTTTCCCAACTATCCTTAAGGGGCAGACAACCGTCCCTCAGGCGCCGCCACCGGCCCCGCCCGTGGTATCGAGGGACGTTTTCGCCGCGGGGGAAATGCAACATGACCCGCCCCCCGGCGCCTCGTTGTGGTCGATTGGCGAGCCCACCGACGAGGAGCAGCTTTACCTCGAGTACATCAATCGCGCGCGGCTCGATCCGGCCGGCGAGGCCGTTCGCCTGGCCAACACCACCGACCCGCAAGTGTTGTCGGCCTATTCCTTCTTCCAGGTGGACCTCGACAAGATGCAGGCGGACGTTGCGTCGCTGCCGCCGGTGCCGCCCCTGGCCATGAACGCCCAACTGCTCCAGGCGGCCCGCGCACACACTTTGGACATGGCCATGCAGGGGTATCAGGGTCACATCGGCTCGGACGGGTCGGACCCGGGCGATCGGATCACGCAGGCGGGTTATCCGTGGAGCACGTACGGTGAAAACGTCTATGCCTATGCGCGGTCGGTCTTCCACGGCCATGCAGCTTTCGAAGTGGACTGGGGCACCGGTCCCGGAGGGATGCAGGATCCGCCGGGGCACCGTCTCAACATTCACGGGGCCAACTTCCGCGAGGTGGGAATCGGCGTGGTGAACACCAACCATCCGGATGTGGGCCCCCAGGTGGTCACCCAGGATTTTGCCACCCGTTCGGGCGCCACGCCCCTGATCACCGGTGTGGCGTACTTCGACCTGAACACGAACGGTTTTTATGACCTGGGCGAGGGCATCGGAGGGATCGAGGTGGTCGTGAGCGGCAACAACTGGTACGGTCGCACCGCCGTGTCCGGAGGATACGCCGTGCCGGTGCCCGGCAACGGGTCTTACACGGTCACATTCAGCGCACCCGGGCTGACGCACGTGACCAACGTCAGCGTGGTCAACCTCGGGAATGTGAAGCTGGACCTCACTCCCCCCTACATGGCCCCCCATCCGGCAGGGCCGGACCCGGCCGCGCTCACCAACCAGAACCTCTACACTTGGAGCCCGGTGGCCGCGGCCACCAATTATCAGTGGGAATCCAGCCGGTTGCTCAACGACCCCTTTTTCGAAGGCGGCGAAGGGGGTCTCTCGCAGGTCACATTCACGGTGTCAGAGGGGTACGATCCGCACGTGACCGGCAGGGTCGCCTCCGGCAATTTCGCTTTTCACCTGGCGCATCCATCCCCGGCCACGGCCCAGGTGTTGCAACTCAACCCGGTGTTCTGGATCCGGGCGAACAGCCAGGTGCGATTCGCGTCGCGGCTCGGCTGGGCGACGCCGAATCAGATCGCGCGCCTCCAGATCAGCACCGACGAGGGCCGCACATGGAACGAGCTCTGGAGCCGGGCCGGCACCGGCGACGGCGGACAGTCCGCGTACAGCACCGTCACGGTCCCGCTGTCGGCTTACGCCGGGCGGGCTGCCCAACTGCGTTTCGTCTATGACTTCACCGGCGGCCAGTATTTCTACCAGACCTCGACCGACGTGGGCTGGTTGGTGGACGACATCCGCGTGGAGAATGCGGGCCGGATCCTGGATGGCACGGTGACCGACACGGGATCCCAGGCACGGTTTGTCTTTGTGCCGGGAACCACGGAAACGTATCTGCTGCGGGTGCGGGCTCAACTGCCGGGCCGCACGCTGCCCTGGGGACCCGCGCGCGAGGTGCAGGTCCGGGCGCTGGCGCTGCCGACCCTCCGGTTCGCGTGGCCCGTCACATGGAGTGGGGGCGTGTTCACGGCAACGTTCGAGGTCGGTGCGCCACAGGCGGGGATGACGTTCCGGCTGTGGCGGGCCCCGCAGCCCGCGGGACCGTGGTTGGAAGAGACCGCGGCCCGGTTCGAAAGTCTCTCGGGCAACACGCTTTGGAAGGTGACGGCCCCGGCCTCGGCCATGCAGGGGTGGTACCGCCTGAGCGTGAACTGAGACGGTCTCTCCGGCCGGGCTCCGGTTCAAACCGTGCGGGAATGACGCCGCTGTTCGGGCGGGGGCAGCGTGTTGTCGAAGCACATCGCGATGTTGCGGATGAAAAGCCGCCCCGTGTCGGTCACCTCGAATCCACCCGGTCTGCGCCGGATCAGACCGTCGGCTTCCAGCGGGGCCAGAGATGCCAGTTCGGTGGCGAAGTGGCGTTCGAAGTCCACGCCGAGCCGGGCGGACATCTCGGCATAGTCGAGGCCGAGGTCGCACATGACCCGCATGATGGTCTCGCGCCGGCGTTGATCCTCCTCGGTGAGGAAGTAGGCGCGATGCAGCGGTGCTTCTCCCGATTCCACCGCCTGTTCGTAGGCCGGGAGTTCCTTTTGATTCTGCCAATACATGTCCGGTGTCTGGGAAATGCTGGACATGCCGAAGGCGTAGATGTCGGCCCCGGCGCGGGTGCTGTAGCCCTGGAAATTGCGCTGCAACTTGCGCTGACGCTGGGCCACGGCCAGTTCGTCGGTGGGCAGGGCAAAATGGTCCATGCCGATGTACACGTAGCCGCCGTCACGTGTCAGACGTTCGATGACCAGCTTGAGCAACTGCAGTTTGGTCTCCGGCGCGGGCAGCAGATGCATTTTTTCCAGGATCCGCTGGGCAGGTTTGATCCAGGGCACGTGGGCGTAGCTGAACACCGCCAGCCGGTCGGGCCTCAGTTCCAGCACGATGTCCAGCGTCCGGTTGAACGATTCGACCGTCTGATGGGGCAGGCCGTAGATCAGGTCCAGGTTGACCGATTGGAAGCCGAGTTCGCGGCACCATTGCAGGACCTGCTCGGTCAGTTCGCGCGGTTGGATCCGGTGCACGGCCTTCTGGACCTGCGGATCGAAATCCTGCACGCCCATGGAAGCCCGGTTGAACCCGACCTCGCGCAGGGCGACCAGGTGGTCCCGTGTGAGCCGCCGTGGGTCGATTTCCACCCCCGCCTCGACGTCCGGTGCCAGTGTGAAATGCCGGTGGATGATCTCCCCCAGACGCCGGATTTCTTCCGGGCGCAGAAAGGTGGGCGAGCCGCCCCCCCAATGCAGTTGCACCACCTTGCGCCGGGGATTGAGCAGTGCTGCCATACGGGCCACCTCGCGGCCCAGGGTTTCAACGTACCGCCGGCCCTTGTCATGGTTCAACGTAATGACCGTGGTGCAGCCGCAGAACCAGCAGAGCGTCTCGCAAAAGGGGATGTGAAAATAGAGCGAAAGATCGCGCTCCGTCCGGTTGTTCTCCCGGATGCGCGTTTCCACCTCCGACCAGGGAATGCCTTCGCGGAAATGATTGGCCGGAGGGAAGGAGGTGTAACGTGGACCCGGCACGTTGTACTTGCGCGCCAGGTCCAGGTCCACGGACAGCATCGTCATGAGGTCAATCTACCGGCTCCGACCGTGGCTGCAAACCCTCGCACGGTGTCCACGAGGGCCTGGATGGCGTCCAGGCGCGCCCCGGGCGGTACACCGTGACCCAGATTGAAAATCCAGCCGGGCCGACCGCACATGGCGTGCATCAGCCTGGCGACCTCCGACCGCACGACCTCCGGTGCGAGCGTCAGGACGAACGGATCCAGATTGCCCTGGACCGCCGTGGTGGGGGGTAGTTCGGCCGTCACATCGGAAAGTTCCACCTGCCAGTCCAGGCCCAGCACCGAGACCCCCGGCAGGAGCAGCCGGGACCACGCGCCGTGGTAACCCCGCGCAAACACGATGACGGGGACCTGCCCGGCCACGGCTTCCACCACCCGGCCCAGCCAGGGAAGCGCCGCCTCGGCGTACAACGTCGGCCCCGCCTCACCGGCCAAACTGTCAAAAAGCTGGACGGCGTCCACCCCGGCTTCGATCTGCATTTTGAGGGCCTCGATCACAGCCCGTGTCAACCGGTCCAGGAGCGCCTCGTAAAACGGGCGGTCTACCCACCACAACCTTTTGGCCCGCACCCAGGCATCGGCGCTGCCGCCTTCCAACGCAAAGTTGGCCAGTGTCCACGGCGCCCCGGCAAAACCGAGCAACGCGGTCTGATCCCCCAGGTGCTGCCGCACGCGTCGGATGGCGTCGGGCAGATAGGCCAGTCGTTCCCGCACCCGACCCGGATCGAGCCGTTCCACGTGCCGCGCGGTTTCCACCGCAAAATCCATGGCGATCCCGCCTTCTTCCCGGAAGCGGTATCCCTGGCCGAGTCCTTCGTTCACCACGAGGATGTCGCTGAAGAGGATGGCCGCGTCGAAACCGAACCGGCGCACCGGCTGCAAGGTCACTTCCGCCGCCAGCTCCGGCGTGCGAACCAGGTCCAAAAACGGATGGCGCCTGCGGAGTTCGCGGTATTCCGGCAATGCGCGCCCTGCCTGGCGCATCAGCCAAACGGGGGGCCGATCCACCGGCTGGCAGTGGCAGGCGGCCAGAAAACGTTCTCGTGCGGTCATGATCGCAGGTGCGCAGGTTGGGCACAAAGCGGCGCCCGGGGCAAGGACAACGCCGGCCGGACCGGTCTTCCAGGGAACCGGGCTCCGTCCACTCCCCGGCACAAGGTCTGACTCTTGAGCCCTTGCGTCCCGGGTCGGGCGCGGGGTTGGGGCGGGCTGGTTGCGGCGGCTGCGACAGGCCAGCCTGCGCCGCCGGGGCCTACCGCCCCGCCGGGGAAGCGGAGGGGCCGTTGGTCTGAGGCGGGGAATCCGCCGCGGATTCCAACAGGCACCGGGCCCGGTCCAACCCGCCCAGGTTCCACAGGCGTGTGTAGCCCATTCGGGAGAGCTGACGTTGCGCCAGGGCGCTGCGCCGACCGCTCCGGCAGTACAGCAGCAGCGGTTGGTCCTTGTCGGGAAAAACCTCCCGGACGCGCTCGCTCAACTGATCCAGCGGCAGGTTGGTCGCACCGGCGACGTGGTCTTGGCGATATTCCTCGGGGGACCGGACGTCCACGACGCCTGCGCCCCCACGGAGCCAGGCGCGCAGCTCTTCCAAAGAGCGTTCGTCCGGCTCCGTCGCAGACACGCGCCACCTGCCGATGAACAGGGCAAGGACGACCGCAGCAGCCAGGCACGGCAGGATGATCAACCAGAACGTATTCGGCCCCGAATTCATGCTTTCCAACATGCACCGGGGGCCGGGCCGTTCAAGCCCGCCGTGTCCCGGTTTTTGGTCATCCGGAGCCGGCCGAAGTGTACCCCTGCGGGAGGGGCACCGGGGCCGGATCCGATGGGGCGTTCCCTGGCTGTTTGCCCTGTCAAAAAGCGGCGCCGGCCGTCAACCACCGATGGCGGTCATGGGGCGACCGGGTTGATAGCAGGACCGGAATTCGTGCTCGCGCGGTTTGATGGCCAGGGCGTGACGGAAGAGCCGGCGCAGCGGTTCGTCATCCGGCGCGCGCAGGGCCTCGTGAAGGTTGATCTCGTCGTGGTGACCCAGGCAGGGTCGGAGCCGGCCGTCGGCCGTGAGGCGCATCTTGTTGCAGGTGTCGCAGAAGTGGGTCTGGGTCATGGCGCCGATGAAGCCGATGATGGCGCCGGAGCGGACCAGGCGGTAGTAACGGGCCGGACCGTGTCCCAGGCGTGCCTCCGGCGCCGGCACCAGTTCGTCCTCCTGTTGCAGCCGTTCCATGACCTCTTCCACCGAGAGAAAGTTTTCCGGCGTCAGCACATCGCGCGAGGTCAACGGCATCAACTCGATCAGGCGCAGCGGGAGCTGATGCTCCGCACTGTACCGGATCAACGGCCAGATCTCCTGCTCGTTGACGTGACGCATGAGGACGGTGTTGAGCTTGACGCGTTCGAACCCGGCCTTCACGGCAGCCCGGATGCCTTCCAGTACCGGTTCGATCCGGCCGCCGGTGATGCGGTGGTAAAGCGCAGGGTCGAGGGCATCCAGGCTGACGTTGACGGTGCGCAATCCCGCTGCGCGGAGGTCGGCCGCCAGCGGGGCCAGTTTCACGCCGTTGGTCGAGAGCCCGATGCATTCGACGCCCGGGATGCGCGCCATTTGACGGACCAATTCCACCAGGCCGGGCCGGAGCAACGGTTCCCCACCCGTGAGGCGGAATTTTCGAAAGCCCAGTCCGGCCGCCACCCGCACGATCCGGAGCAGGTCGGTATCCGAAAGCCCCTCACCGGAAGCGATCCAACCCTTGTACTGGTGCGGCCGGCAGTAGAGGCACCGCTCGTTGCAGCGGTCGGTGACCGAGATCCGCAGATAATCTATCGTGCGTCCGAAACTGTCCATGATTGCTTCCGCCTTTTCACCGCCCGGGTTGCGGCGGGCCCGCGGCCCGGGTGCCGGCGCGCCGGTTCGTTGCGCGAAAACTAGACCTGATGGAGGCGGGGAACAAGCCTGATTGATCCGGACCGTCGGGACGAGAGAGACGAGCCCGGCGACACCTTCCCGACGCAGACGGAGGATCGAACCGTGGCGACCGGAGGATCAGGAGGTCGCCGCCGCTGCCTGTTCGGCGTCAGCGGGCACGGGTAGCCGCCGCAGGTAGCGGACGTGATGGACGTCAGGCGAGTCGCCGGGCTCGACGAGGGCTTCGAGCTGGCCGGCCTGCTGCAGGATGGGCCAGGCCACGGCATCGGCTGGCAACCAATCCAGTGGATACTGACGGCCGCCGTGGACCGCCGGGCTTGAGGACTCCGTCTGGGACAACTCCCGGACCAGGTCCGCCACGGTTCGGTGCCCGATGTTGATCAGCCAGGCCAACAACGCAGGGCGCGGATGCCGGAAAAGGTCCGGGTGCAGAAAGAGCAGTTCGCGGGGCAACACGCGCAGCGCGTAGGCCGGGGCTGTCCACCACGCGGGATCGCGATGCGGATATTCCCGGATGGTAACGAGCTTGCGCAGCGCACCATGAAGACGCGGGTCCAACGACCGAATCAGTTTGGCCTCGACGAAATCCATGCGCCCGGCCCGGTTGAATCGGTGCGTGACCTTGATGCGGCCCCGCTGCCCGTTGAACCGGCCGTCGTAGCAAACCGAGAGAAAAGCGTGATCGTAAACGGACTGGACCTGCATCCAGCAACCGGCGGCGTAACCGGCATAATCACGTTTGGCGGCATCAGGCGGCGTGGCGCGGGTGCGCAGGACCTCCCGCAGTCGTGCGAGTCGTTCGAAGTATTCGCTGTTGGGAGGGAAACCCGAGTCGCGGAGGAACTGCTCGAACTCGCTCAACTGGTTCCACTGCGGGCCCGGTCCCGTGTGAAGGATCTTCTCCAACCATTCCAACCTCCGGCGGGCCCATCGCCGCGCCTCGCGTGTGGGACCGGACATGGCCGTCAGCGGCTGCATAAGGGTTTCCGGTTCAGGTTGCGCCTGGCCATCCGCCGACTGCCCGCCTTACCTGCTCATCGTTTCGCCAGTCTGTCCACAAGTCCAGTCGTGCAGATCGCCAGGCGCGCCGATCGCTTCAAACCAGGTCCACTCTAACGCGGGGACGCAAACCGACAACTGTGCGTTTGGATGCACACCCCGATCTTTTTCACCCGGGGGCCCGGGCCGGGGAAGGGCGGAAACGGCATCACCCGGCCCGGCACGGGCCTTCAGATCACCGGCCCTGCACGACGCCCGGCGGTGTCTCCTGCGGTCGGCCGGTTCTTGCCAGGATCTGTGGCGGGTCGGACCTGAAGATTGCGAGCGCCGCTCCGGTCCCGGTTCACCCGCAGTTGCGGTGGACCTGTCTCCCCTTCGGAGCAGGCATGCCCCCGAAGTACCCCCGGTGTTCAAGGGGAGTCACCGGCCGGGGGCTTTCTCACGCCCGGGGATGCGCCGCGTCGTATACCCGTTTCAGCCGCTCGGTGGTCACGTGGGTGTACACCTGGGTGGTGACCAGGTGGGCATGCCCGAGCAGCTCCTGCACACTGCGGAGGTCCGCCCCGGCTTCCAAGAGGTGAGTGGCGTAGCTGTGGCGGAGTTGGTGGGGTGTGATGTCGGGATCGAGTCCGGCCCGTACCAAGTACTGTTTCAACCGGCGTTGCAGCAGGCCGGGCGTGATGGGTTGGGGCGACCCGTCCCCGGATTTCCTTTTGGCAGAGGGCCGCCCGGCCCGGGGCGAATGCGATTGGAACACCGGATGATCCGGCGCCGGCGGCTGCGGCAGCAGCGACCAGTAGGCGCGGATGGCCTCCAGGGCGGGCCGGCCGATGGGGACCAGCCGTTCCTTGCGACCCTTGCCTCGGACCCGCACCAACGCCTCCTGCCAGTGCAGGTCGCCCGCACGGAGCTGGCAAAGCTCGCTGATGCGCAATCCGCAGGAGTAAAGCGTCTCCAAAATGGCGTAGTCCCGGTAAAACGCCTCGCGCAGGGGTGGTCGCCCCCGGCGCGCGACCGACGGTTCGTCCCGCTCGGCCGTTTCCAGCGCCTGCAACGGGGCCCGGAGCAGTTGCAGGAGCTGCTCCACGGACAGATGCCGCGGCAACCGCCGGGGCGGTTGAGGCAGGTGAAGGTCGTGCACAGGCGAGGCGGCGACATGCCCGCGGCGCACCAGAAAACGGTAGAAACTGCGCAGCGCACTGAAGGTCAGGCGGATGGTGATGCGGCCGAGGTTCTGCCGGGCCAGGTACCGGAGGAACGACCGGAAATCATCGCGTTCCAAGCGCGGCCAGTCCGGCGGTTGTCCCTGTTCCGACCGGCACCATCGGGCGAAGGTCTCCAGGGCGTGGCGATAGTTGCGGCAGGTGTGGGGCGAGGCACCCCGTTCGTGGGCCAGATGTTGCAGGAACGATTCCACGAAGGGATCTGCAACCGGCTCTCCCGACGGAGCGGGTTGGGACGCGGCAGGCGCGCCGGGCCGGCGGTCGTCAGCCGGCCGGGCAAGTCTGGAGCCCTCGTTCATGGACCTGGATACCGTGCCTTGCCCGGGGCGGCGGACGTGTCCGCCCCGCCCGATTCCTCCTGCTCACCCCGTTCGGGAAACTCGTACTGAAGTTTCCCGCGCGGACCCAGGACCAGATAAGCTGAAAAAGGCCGGCCGGTCTTGGAAGAAACGAATTGCCGCAGCAGGTCGGTGCGGCGTTCGGTCAGGAGTTTGCGCACCTGTTCGGGCTCCAGCGGTTGCTGGTGCAGCACCCGGGGCAGCAGGAACGTGCACGGTTTGTCGCTGTCCTGGGTCCCCTCGCACCGGTAATCAGCCGGCGTCTCGTACACGCGGCGTTTGCAGCGGGGGCACGAGCCGAGAGGCGTGCAGGCGTTCAGGTCCACCGGCTCGGGAGCCTGCCGCTTCGGTTTCGAAGTGCGCCGGCCCTTGCCGGCTTCGCGGGGGGCGAACTCGAATTTGACATCGCCGTCTTTCAGGACCAGGTGCGCCTCGAATCTCCGGTGGTTGCGGTTGGAAACGAAACCGCTCAGGAGGTCGCTCCGGCCCTCGGTCAGGATCTTGCGCATCTGGGCGGGTTCAACCGGTTGCTGCAGGATCACGCGGCCCACGCGGAAGTCGCAGCCTTTGTCCGGACCCACGGCCTTTTCGCACACGTAATGCATGCCGGCCTCGAAGACGCGGCCCCCGCAACGCGGACACGGGCCCAGCGGTTCCCGGTTCGAGAAATCCGGCATGGAGGAGCCTTCGCCGGAGGCATCGCCATCGGCCTCGGCACCTTTGTTCTGGCCGAAATCGAATTCGACCCGCCCGGCGTCGGTCAGCCGCAGGATGGCGCTGAAAGGCCGGCCGGTCTTGCTGCGGAATCCCTGCAAGGGGCCGATCTGGCGGTCGCGCAGCAGTGTCTCCACCTCCTCGGGTTCGAACATCCGCCCGCCCAGGATCTTGGGCACGGAGAATTCGCAGCCCGGCTGGACGCACTGGTAGGCCTTGTATTTTTCGTGCACCTCACCCCCGCACTTCGGGCAGGGGACCTTGAGCACGCCGAAATCGCCGGGGATGGTGTCGAACTGATACTGCCTGGCCCGCTCCACGATGCGCCGCGTCATTTCGCGGATGCCCTGCATGAATTCCTCGCGGCTTTTCTGCCGGCGCTGCACCTGCCGGAGCTGGTACTCCCAGTCGCCGGTCAGCTCGGGCTTGGTCAGCTCCGGTATGCCCAGGCCGTGAAGCAGCTCCATCAGGGCGAAGGCCTTGGCCGTGGGAACCAGCTCGCGGCCCTGGCGCAGGAGGTACTTTTCCTGGATCAATCCCTCGATGATGGCCGCCCGGGTGGCCGGTGTGCCCAGGCCTTTTTCGCGCATGGCCTCGCGGAGTTCGTCGTCCTCGACCAGCCGGCCGGCGCCCTCCATGGCGGTCAGCAGCGTGGCCTCGGTGAACCGCGGCGGCGGCTTGGTCTGGCTGGCGCGGACCTCGATCTCGCGGGTTTGAACCGTCTCGCCCGGTTGCACCGGTGGCAACTGCGGGTTTTCGTCGTCGGCCCGGTCCTCGCGTCCGTACACGCTCAACCAACCGGCCTTCACCAGGACCCGGCCCACGCTTTTGAACGGTTCACCCGCCACGCGGGTGATGCGCGTGGTTTCCAGAAACTCGGCCGCCGGATAAAACACCGCCAGAAACCGGCGTGTGACGAGATCGTAGATTTTTTGTTCGCCCTCGTTCAGGCCGCGCGGGAGCTGCGGCGTGGGGATGATGGCGAAATGGTCCGTCACCCGCGCGTTGTTGAACACGCGCTTGTTGGGGCGCACCCAGTTCTGTTGCAGGATCTCGCCGGCCCACGGGGCGTAGGCCGTGCGGGTGAGATTCTCCAGCGTGGCACGGACCGTGCCCAGATAATCTTCCGGCAGGGCGCGCGAATCGGTGCGCGGGTAGGTGATGACCTTGTGCCGTTCGTACAGGGCCTGGGCGATTTGCAGGGTGCGATTGGCACTGAACCCGAACCTCGCGTTGGCCTCCCGCTGCAGGCTGGTCAGATCGAACAACAGGGGTGGAGCCTGGGTGGAGGGTTTGCTCTCCTCGGTGACCTCGCCCGGTTGACCCAGACAGCGCTGGCGCAGGGACTCGGCGCGCGCCGCATCCCACAACCGCTCCGGTTTCAAGTCCGGATCGGTCTCGCGACCCTCGGGTTTGACGAACGATTCGTCGAACCACCGTCCCGTGTAGGTGCCGGCGGCGCACTCGAAGGTGGCGACGAGCTCCCAGTACGGCCGGGGGACAAACCGCCGGATCTTTTGTTCGCGGTCCACCACGATGGCCAGCGTGGGGGTTTGCACGCGGCCGACCGTGGTTTTGAAAAAGCCGCCCGAACGCGAGTTGAAGGCGGTCATGGCCCGCGTGCCGTTGATGCCCACCAGCCAGTCCGCCTCCGCCCGGCTCAACGCCGCATCGGCCAGCGGCTGCAGCTCTTCGTCCGGACGCAGGTGTTCGAACCCCTCCCGGATGGCGGCCGGTGTCATGGACTGCAACCACAGTCGCTTGATCGGTTTCCGGGTGCCGGCGTACCGGATGATGTTGCGAAAGATCAGTTCGCCTTCCCGTCCGGCGTCGCAGGCATTGATGATTTCGTCCACGTCGTTGCGCCGGATCAGACGCACCAGTTGTTTCAGCCGCGCCTCGCTCTTTTCGATGGGCATCAGGTCGAAATGGTCCGGCAGGACCGGCAGGTGGTTGAAACTCCACTTGCCACGGGCCGGTTCCACCCCCTCCGGCGGGGTCAACTCCAGCAGGTGCCCCACGGCCGACGCGATGATGTACCGGTCGTTCTCGTAGTGGTCACCCACTTTCCTGCAGCCGCCCAGCGCCCGCGCAATGTCGGCGGCCACCGACGGCTTTTCTGCAATGACCAGGGCCTTGCCCATAACGTTTTGTGGCAACAATTGGCTCGCTTTTAACGCCAAGCGACCGTCCTGTGCAATGCCAACTTCCGGTGCAAGGGCTGCGCGCCGCCACCCAAGGTGGACCCGGCCGGGCGAAGTGCAACCATCCCTTCCAGCCTCAGAGCCACGGTCGGAGGTTCTCGCCCCGGACCTTCCAACGCCCGTTTTTGGGGAAGCCCGGCTGGGGCTCCGGCGGTGCGCCCGTCCAGCCGGCGGTCATCATCGCCACGGCCGCCAGCAACCCGCCGTTGCCCGGGAGATAGGCTGTGAGCCCCGGCCGCTGATAGTTGTGTCCGTTCGGGTGGTACCGGTTTTTGACCGCAGGCAGCAACAGGGCATCCACCGCGAGTTCGGGTTCGCCGCACCGGGCTGCCGCCATGGCCGTCAGGGGGAAATCCCAGCCCCAACAGCGGTCCCATTGCCAGACCTCCATCACGCGTCGAACGCTGCGGCGCATGGTCTGGCGGTCCACACCCGGTCCCGGCAACATCCCCAACGCCCCCAGAAGAGCCGGGTGCTCCCAGTTCCACCGGGTGTAGGTGTCGGTCATCCCCTCCTGCATGAGGTACAGGCCATCGGCCACGGGCAGGGGCGCCAGTCCCTGCAGCACGGCCTCCCAGCGCGGGTCCGGTCGCAGCCCCAACCGCCGACGCCACCGTTGCGCCGTGGTCAGGCCCCACCGCCAGTAGGTCAGTTCGAAGGTCGGGTTGCGCGTCGCGCGCGGATCGGTGTTTTCCGAAACCGTCTTGAGGGGCGGGCCAAGCACGTACCGGCCCGTGGCAGGGTCCCGGTGCGCGAATGAGGCCATGAATTCGGCCGTTTCGAAGACGACCTCCCGCCAGGTTTCCAACGTCTCCCGCACGGGCCGCTCGCGCCAGCACAACTCGGCGTAGTAGATGGGGTGCGGCTGCTGCCAGATCAACAACGGGCCGACCGTCGAGGGGGAGTCCCGGCCTTCCGGCCCCACCATCTTGGGCCAGCGCGCCCCCCGATATCCCTGGCGCCGCGCCAGCGCGCGGGCCTCCGGCAGGATGGCCCGGTAATACGGCAGCGCCCGGGCGAACAGCTCGAACCGGTTCCATGCCACGAAATGCACCGCATGCCACCAGTGCATCTCCAGATGGAACTTCCCGTACCAACTGTTGAAGAGAAGGCCCGTCTCGGCCGGCGGCAGACGGCCTGCAGAATGCAGGGCCGTGTTGTATTGGGACAACACCACGCGCCGTTCCAACTCCTGCGCCCGCGGATCCGTGCTGCCGTCGAAATCCACCGCCCCACCCTCCGACCAGAACGCATTCCAGTGCCGGGCTGAAGCCCGGAACGTCGCTCCCACCGGGGGCAGTCGCCGTGGCAACGGCTCCGGACCGAACGCCAACACGAAACGCAGTTGCGGATCGCGGCTCCGCAACACCCATTCATGCGGCCCGCCCGGTTCCGCCACCGCCCTGCCCTCCCATGCCCAGACCACGTGATAACGCGTGTCGTCCAGGGACCGTTCCAGCCGCAGTTCGCCCGGCCGTTGCCTTTCCACGCGCGTCGTGTGACGCTCGGGCACCGACCAATCCGCCATCGCCACGGCTGGCGATCCGTAGGGAAATCGCAACACCACCGCCAGGCCACCGTCCACCATCGCACCCGATTCGATCTCCACCGCCAAAAGGTCCCACTCCGGATGACAACAGGATCGAACCCGCACCGGTTGCCCCGCCCACTCGAACCGGCTCGTCAAGAGCCCCTCCCACAAATCCAGATGCTGGTCCACCTCCCGGATCTCGTCCGCGCGCAGATGGCGCAGGGGCCGTTCTCCCGCGGCAAAAGCCAACCGGCCCAGGTGCAACCGGTGCGGATTCTCCCGCAGCCACCGAAACAGTTCCTCCTGGCCATCCGGCCGCGTCGCGTACCCGACCTTGCGACCGTAGGTGTCGTATTCCTCGTACCGGAACGCGGCCGGATCCAAACCTGCCGGCAGCGGGGTGGTATGCCAGGCCCAGTCGGCCGTCGTGCAGAGGGGAAACTCCTTTTCACACGCTTCTGCCAGCGTCTGAAGTCCCGTCACGTCGGCGGTGAACGCAAACCGACCGTTTCCCACCGTCAGCGCCCCGTAGGGATCGAAGCGTGAAAAGCGCGGTTCGTGCCGCCGGACAATGGCGCGCCGGTCCAATTCCACACCGGCCACAGGCCACGACGGCATGATCCATCCGCTGCCGGCCAAAACAGTCAAACCCCGCAGAAAATCGCGTCTGGTCCAAAGCCTCATGTCAGGGCCCAAGATGAGCCAACCCGTTCGCGCGTCCAGCCGAATGCAGTCACCGCAGGCCACCCACCCCCGAGCGGTTGACGTTAACGGCTCTGCTACCTAGCATTCGCTCCATGAATGACTCTCCGCCCTGGCCGCCTCGGGGGGAAGGATCGCCTCCCTCCCAACTTCCGGCCGGGCGGGTCGCCGTTCTCCTTCGACGGGCCGTTGGCGCGGCGGTTGGCGGGGTGGCGGGGTTGCTCGGCTGGGTGGCCTGTACCTCCGTGGGGCCCGGCACGGTGGAGCCCCCGCGGATCGAGGGGGCCGCTCTGGTGGGCAACACCGCCTGTTACGAGTGCCACACCAATCTGGTGCGGATCTTCCCCGCCAGTGCGCATGCCCGGGTGCCTCTGCGCATGCCCGGCACGCACGAACCCGCCGGATGCGAACTCTGCCACGGGCCGGGGAGTCTGCACGTGGCAGCCGGCGGCGGGCGCGGCCGGTTCATTCTCAATCCGGGGCGCGACCCGCAGATCTGTTTGGACTGTCATCTGGACGTGGCCGCCGATTTCCGGCAGCCCTCCCGGCATCCGGTACGGGAAGGCCGGATGAGCTGCAGTGACTGTCACGATCCACACGGCATGGACATCATGAAACCGGCCGGTGGATCGGGCTGGGCCCGGCTCAACGAGGGCTGTGCCGGTTGTCATGAGGCCCAGGCGCGTCCTTTCGTGTTCGAACACGAGGCCCTGCGCGAGGGCTGCACAATGTGCCACACCCCGCATGGTTCACCGCACGCGGCCCTGTTGACCGACCGCGACAATCACCTCTGCCTGCAGTGCCATGTCCAGACGCCCGGACCTGGCGTGGCGTCGGGAAGAATCTTCATCGGCCAGGTGGACCATACCGACCGCCTGCGCATGGGAACCTGTTGGAGTGCCGGCTGTCACACCGCCGTGCACGGATCGGACGTTCACCCCCGGCTGCTCTACTGAGCATGTGTTCCTCGTGCCACATGACGCGGGCCTGTTCCCACCGGGCAAAGACGTGCCGCGCCGGCCTTGTCGGTTGCGCAGCCGCACTGTTGCTGACGGGTGTGGAACGATTCACCGCCGCGCAGGGCGGGGAACCCACCTCTCCAACCGGCGTCCAACTGCCGGCCCCCGCCGCCGGGCCGGTGGATTTCGAAAGGGACATCCGATCCATCCTCGAAAGGTCCTGCCTGCGTTGTCACGGGCCTGAACGACCGCGCAGCGGCCTGCGACTGGACACGCGCGAGGGCATACTGGCCGGCGGTGACGGCGGGCCCGTGGTGGTCCTCAGCAACAGCGCCGCCAGCCGGCTCATCCACGCCGTGGCGCGCTCGCCCGAGATTTCCGAGGACCTCTGGATGCCGCCGGAGGGGCGCACACCGCCGTTGAGCGCGGAAGAAATCGGACTGTTGCGGGCCTGGATTGATCAGGGTCTGCCCTGGACGTCCGGGCCGCCGCGCCCCGCGGACCGCATCGAGGTGACGGTCGCCACCGGTTGGCGCGGTGGATCGGCTCCCGCCAGCTTCCTGCGCTCCGTGTGGCAACGGCCCTCGGGTTGGGACGGCGGATTGGAGAACCTTTTCTGGTCGCACGAGCCCCCCGAAGGACCGCGTTTCACCCTTCACGCCCGCGCGCTTCGCGACGATGCCTTCCTCCAAATGGACGGATGGTTGCCCGAGTGGGGCCGGGCCAGCCTCGGTGTCAGCCAGTACCGATGGTACGGTCCCGACCGCGGCCAGTGGCCGTTACTCCCTTCGGGAGAGGTGGGCCTGCTGGACAGGGAACCGGCGCTCGACATCGGCCGCGCCCGGGTCACGCTCGAACTTGACCGGCGCAACTGGCCCGGACTGCACCTGGATTACGAGCACCGGTACCGAGACGGCTCGCGGGCGATCACCTCCTGGTCCGCCCCGCCGGACGGCACTCCCAAGCGCCTGCTCTGGCCCGCTTACGAGGTCGTGGACGAGGAAAGCCACATTCTCCGTTTCCATGCCCACCATGAAGTGGGCGACTGGCGGTTCGAGGAAGATCTGCGGCTGCAATGGACCGAACGCCATACCTCCCGGACCAATGCGCTTTTCAATCCGCCCGAGGGCGATGCCCGGTTCCTCACCCGCGTCGCGGAGACCCACCAGAGTTTTCAAGCTGCCAATGCCGTTCGGTTCGACCGCGCCTTTCGTCCCTGGCTGCGCGCCAACGGCGGTTACTTCTACAGCCGGTACGACGCAGACAGGTCGTTTGCACTCGACGAAGCGCCGCTGAACCCGGCTCCCGGCGTGGTGCGCCGGTGGCACAGCCCTTCGATCACCCTTGAGCATTCCGCCCACGTGGCCAACGCCAACCTGGTGGCAGGCCCCTGGGCCGGCTGGACGATCGTGACGGGTGTACAATCGGAATGGACCCGCCACCACGGACTGGGCCGGGCATCGTTCGACTACGAACTTTCGCCAGACGAGTGGTTTCTGCAGCCCACGCTTCAGGAGAGCGCGCGCGACCGGTTCGTCCTGACCGAACGACTCGGTCTGCGGGGGGAACCGATCCCCCGCAGCGTGGTTTTTGCCGAAGCGGCGGCGCAGCAGGACAAGGTCGAGCTTTTCGAGGAACAACCGGGAGGCGACACCCCGTTCCGGCGGGACACCCTGGCCGAGGGCCGCGCATGGGACCTGCGCGCAGGCTTCGACACCACCCCGCTCCCGAACTTCACCCTGGGCGCGTCCTACCGGTGGCGACTGCGCGACACCGATTTCGATCACCGCCAGGACGTCGTTCCGACCGAATTCGGCGATTTCCCGAACTCCGGGTACCCGGCCTTCATCCGCGACCGGCATCACCGGACCGAACAAATCGAAGCCCGACTGACCTGGCGCCCGGCCCCGCAATGGCGCGCCGCGCTGCTCTACCGCTTTCTGGGCAGCCGATCGGAAAGTGCGACCGACCCCCTGGACGGTTTCGACCCGGCAACCTTCGAACCCGTGCCGGGCTTTTACACCCCCGGCACGCGCACCCTGGGCGCGGAGTCCGATGTCCACGCGTGGACCCTGCAACTGTCGTGGCGGCCGGTGACGCGGTGGTCGTTCCGGTTGCAGGGCTCGTTGCAGGACCATCGCGTCCGAAGCGCGGTGGACGACGCAGCCACGCTCCCGGCCTGGGCGGGACGCTCCTACCGCCTGCAGGGGCTGGCCCGCTGGACGTGGAACGACCGGACGGAGGCAGAGTTCAGCTACGAATGGGCCATGAGCGACTTCCACAGGGACAACCTCGAAACCGTCCTGCCGATCGGGGTGCTGTGGCGGGAGCAGTACCTCAGCCTGGCCGTGCGACGCCGGTGCGGCGAACGGCTGACCGTGGGGCTGCGTTACGGACTGTGGAAATATGACGAGCCCACCTCCGGCGGAGCGAACGACGTACTGGCGCACCTGGCCTGGGTGAACCTCACCTGGCGGTGGCAGTGACCCGCACCCGCCCGCGCTCAGCGCGACGCCTCCCCCGCCCGGGGCGGATACTCCGCCACACACTCGCGCCCCACAAACAGGCCCAGGCGCAATTGCCCGGCCCGCTCCACCGGCAGCGGCCGGCGATACCGCGGTGACATCGGCGTCACGGGCGATCCGTCCAGGGTGTAACGCACCACGGTCCGGGGCAGCCGTGTTCCCGTGGGCGTGCCCACCGCGGTCAGAACCTGCACACCGGCGTCGCTCTCCACGGCGGTGAGCGCAAACACCACCGCCTCCGGCTGCGGCTTCTCCGTCAGGAGCAGGCGCGACGCCACGCCCGCCTCCGTGGGCAGGTCGGGTTCCCCCACCAGCCGCACCGGCCCCCGGACGCCGAACGCGACGGGCTGACCGTTGGCGGGGACCAGTGTGCCGTGTTCATCCCGGAGTTCGGCGTGCACGAAGACGGCGTCCTTGCCGTGAACGCCAAACGGTACGCCTGCCAGGTCAAACCACAGCGCCAACTGCGCCGATGTTCCGGGAGTCCGAACCTCGTGCACGGCCACCGGCTCTCCCGCCCGGTAACCCACCGCCCGGAGGGTGCCCGGGATGAAATCGGGCAGCTCGAAGGTGAACGGTGGATGCCGGAGATGCGTGCTGGTGCGGTCCCGGTCGGGTCCCCGCCGACCGAATGAGACGCCGTTGCGGAAGAGTTCCACCTCCTCGCAGTTGCTGTAGATCCGCACCCTGCGGGGCGAACCGGGCCGGTGATACGACGCGATGAAGACGAGTGGTCCGGCCGGCCGGCCCAACACCAGCTCCTCCGGATCCCGCTGGGTTCGGTAAAACCACCAAGCGAACTTCGGCAGCCGGAAGATGTCCATGCACCCCGAAGCCTCGATGTCCGGCGCGTATCCGCGGTTGTAGTCGAACATCACCCACAGGCCGTCGGCAAAGGCCGTGGTTTGAAGGTTGTCGTTGTGCGCCTCCTGAAAGTTCAGCGCCTGTTGCAGCATGCGGGTTTCGCCGTCGCCACGCCGCTGGCGGCTGTTGCGTTCCTCCGGTTTGAGATCCTTCCACAGGTGCTGCTGCAGGCCGGCGTTTTGCGCGTAATATTCCCAGTCGCCGTACTCGCTGACGACGCACGGCAGGTGGGTGATGCCCTTGCAGCCGCCGTGTTGTCGTGCCTGCAGAAAGACGTCGTAACCGCGCTGCCAGCCCGCCGTGTACATCTGGTCTCCGGGATACTCCTCATGGGCGATGGCCTGGGCGCGTTCGATGAACTCGCGCGGTTGATGGCTCTCGTTGAGGGAAACCTCCCAGAGGACCACACAGGGATGGTTGCGGTCGCGCCGGATCAGCTGCCGCACCTCGCGGAGTTTCTGTTCCGCAAAGCGTGGATCGGGATTGAAGTACTGCCAGCCCATCAGACAGTTCATGACCAGCAGCCCCAGCTCATCGCACGCCTCGAGGAAGGCGGGCGACTGGGGGTAGTGTGAGAGCCGGACGTAATCGAACCCGGCTTCCTTGATCTTGCGCGCGTCCCGCCACTGGGCTGCATCCGGCACGGCGTTGCCGATCCACGGGTATTCCTGGTGGCGGTTGACCCCGCGGAGGAACATCTTCCGGCCGTTCAACCAGAACCCTTCGGCGGTGATGCGAATGTGACGGATGCCGATCCGTTCCTCGTGCGCGTCCACCACGCGATCGTCCTCCACCAGCTCCGTCTGCAACCGGTACAGGTAGGGGTCGGCCGGCGACCAGAGCCGCGGCCGGGTCACCGTCAGTTCCTGCACCACTGTCAGGTCCTGTCCGGCCGGCAACCGGGCGGGTCGCTCCGCCCGCGCGATCCACCATCCACCGGCATCCCGCAACGTGGCCCGCAGCCGGAAGGCCCGGTCCCGGTCGCCGGCGTTCACCACGTGCGTCTGCACGCGCACCACAGCACCGGTCTCCGTCACCCACGGATAGGTCACGAACACGCCTCCGCCGGCCGGGCGGTCGGCAAGGATCGGGTCCGTGATGTGCAGCGGGTCCTTGTAAATCAGGGCGGCCGGCCGGTACAACCCGCCGTACAAATTGAAGTCCAGGTCTCGCAGGGGTTTCGGACCCGTAAGGGGGTTGTCCCGGTTGTCCAGACGCACGGCCACCAGATTGGTCCGTCCCGGCTGCAACAGGCGTGTGACGTCCAGCACGCAGGGGAGGTATCCCCCCATGAACCGGCCCGCCTCGCGACCATTGATCCAGATCCGGGCCTCGTTCATCGCCCCCTCAAACCGGAGAATGGCCACGCGATTCGAAACCTCCGGCGGCACGTAAAACGACTTCCGATACCAACAGGCACCCTGCCACTGCGGCGACTCACTCCCGCAGACCAGGGTCTCGATCCGCGGCGTGTGCGGCAGGGTGACCTTCTCCCAGGCCGTGTCATCGAACCCGGGTCGTTCCGCGCCCGGGACATCGTCGCGCAGGAACCGCCAATCGTCGTTGAACGGTTCGCCAAGGATCGCGACCACCGTGCTCGCCAGACAAAGCAGCGCAGTTGTTCCTGCAAGCCTCCTTGTTGCCTTCATGACTGTGTTCCGCTCGAAAGATGGGTGGCCCCTGCGCGCGGGGGGCTGGCCCTGTTTCAGGGCGATCGGAGCCGGTAAAACGCGGTGGGACCCTCCCGCGGCAGCACGGCGCGATAGCCCAACGCCTCGGCGGTCGGCTCGACCGCCACGGGTTGCCAGATGCTGTGAGGGGCCACACTGGTGGTGCTGACCAGGATCATGCCGGCTCCGCTGAGCGGCCATTGCAGTTCCAGACCGCCGGGTCTCAACCGGCCGTGCAGCCGCACCGGTGCGGTCAGACGCCCCAGGGCAGCCGCGGCGGGCAACACCTCGCCGCCGGGACCGAACAAGGAACGGCGATCGAACCCGGCCAGGCGCCAACCCCACAACGACTGGTACTCAGCACCCCACCAGAAGATGCCCCGGCCCAACCCGCCGGGCACACTCTTCACCACTTCCGCCAGCGCACGAACATACTGCACCTGGCCGTTGGTCGTGGGCGGAATCCCCCAGAGATCGGAGTCGCCCTCGAACGGAAACGCCGTTTCCACCACGATCACCGGCTTGCCGTATCGGGCGGCCGCGTTGTGGAGCGTCTGCCGCAGGTCCTCCAGGCTGCCGTGCCAGAAGGGGTAATAACTCAGTCCGATCAGATCATAGGCCACGTTCTGGGTCTGCAACCGGTCGAAAAACCAGCGCGTCCCCGACCAATCCCCGCCCCGGTCAATGTGGATCATGATCCGTGGACCGCCGGCGGGAACGGCATCGCGGATGCCCTGGATCGCCGCTCGCAGCAATTGACCCAGGCGGGCCCATTGCACGGGCGTGTCGTTGGTCCCACCGACGTGCCCGTGCGGCCAGAGCAGGCCCTGGGTGATTTCGTTGCCCACCTGAACGTATTCCGGCGCCGCGCCCGCGGCGCGGAAGGTCTGGATGACGTTGCTCGTGTAGTTCCGCACCGTCGAAACGAGCTCCTCGAAGCTCAGGTTCGTCCAGGCCGCAGGCAGGCGTTGCTTCCCCGGGTCGGCCCAACTGTCGGAAAAATGCAGGTCCAACAACAGCCGGTGCCCGGCGTTTTTGGCGCGGACGGCCAGGGGAACGGTGTAATCGAGATTGTTGATGGCATTGTAGGGATCGGCGGCGGCCTGTTGGGAACTGCTGGTGAACAGCCGGAGTCGGACGCAGTTGATGCCCAGCTCGCGCAGGATGACCATCGCATTGGTGGCCAGGCCGTCTCGCCGGTACACCACGCCGCGATCCTCGAAGAATCGGAGGTGGGACATGTCTGCCCCGGCCAGAAAGGGGAGATCCACCCCGCCGGCCTGGGCGGGTTCGGCCTGCACACTCCCCGCCACACCGGCCATGACCGCGCAGGCCAGGAAGGCCGCACCCGGCCATGGTTTCCCACCTGACCGGCGGTTGCCCGGACGTCGGAACACTCTCACGGCCCGATCAGACGATAGAAACGTGCCGTGCCGTCCCGCGGGCCGGACCAGGTCCCCACGCCTTCCGTACCCGGCACATCCGTCCAAGGTCCGGTGAGGGCCGGGGCCGATTGCAGTCGTACGCGGGGCCCGGCTTCCCATCCGAGTTCCACCATGCCGCTGTCACCGAGCTGGAGGGCGACCGGGCCGAGCGACGTCACGTTGTTGAGATACGCCAGAGGGAGCGCGACCGCATTGGTGCCGGCGAACGTCCATGTGCGGTCGCCCGTGGTCTCCCACGTGGCGCCGTTGATGACGAATTGATAAAGCATCACGCTGCCCGGCGCCTGGTTGGTGGTCAGGAACGTGCCCGTGTAGATGTAGGGTTGGGAGGGACTGTTGGTGAGCTGGAACCCGCCGACCCAAGCGCCCCCGGCGGTGGTCAGGAAGGAACCCCGGGCCTCGACGAAGTCGGTGTCCGGATTGAACCACCCCCGGGCGACCGCCACGCCCATGTGCAGCGAGAACGTGACCGGGATGGGCACGGCGGGATTGGTGACATCGTTGAAGAACACCACCGGCAACACGATCGGCTCGTTGGTCATCACGAAGTTGCGGTTCGGCCGGCTCTCCCAGTTGCCGTTCATGATGAACTTGTAATTCACCGTGGCCCCCACCGGGGCGGTGATTTCGAATGTGCCCACCCAGAGGGCCTGGTTGGTCGGGGTGGGCGCCAGGAGGTGCGTGCCCCGGTTGGCCCAGTCATCAATGGCATCGCCGGAGACCGCCAGCGTGCCAAACGAGGGGTCGAAGACCCCGTTGGCAATCTGGACGCTCATGTCCACCTGGAACGTCACCGGCTGCTTGTTCGTCACCACCTCGGTGATGTCGTCGAAGTACACCACGTCCAGTACCGTGTCGGTTTCAGGGACCTGAAACCATCGGTTTCCCCGCGTTTCCCAGGCAAAACCGGTGCCGGACCGCAACATGACGAACTTGTAGTTCGGCCAGGTGCCAGCCGGCAGATTCAGGGTGATCTCCCAGATGTCAGGCTCCGATGTGCTGCGCATCATCAGGTCCTGGGTGGTGCTCCAGTTGTTGAACGTGCCGGCCAGATACACCAGGTCGGTGTCCGGGTTGAACCGGCCCATGGCGATCTGCACGCTCATGTTCACCCTGAACGTCACCTGCACCGCCCGGGCCGACATGGCCGCGCCGGACAGCGCCAGGCACATCAACAGCATCAGCGTTCGCGGTTTCATGGTGGGTCCTCCTGTTTCAAGCCCGGGGCGTCGGCCCCGGGGTCGCGTCGTGGTCTCAATAAAACGCCGTGTCCACTCCGGTGTACTGCCACTGGATTTGTTGTCGCGGCCGGGTTTCCACATGCCCGTCCGCAAACCCCAGGTTGACCGATCGCAACTGTCCATTGGCGGAATGCCCGGCTCCGGCCCGGTTCACGTCACGCAGGCTGCCGGGGGTGAAACAATAGTCGCTGATCACCGGCTGGACACGGGCCACGGGATCATCCGGTCGGGTGGGCCAACCGATCGTTTCCCGACTCCGGCCCGGATCCGGCGAAGGAAACGTGACCCGGGGCGCGCCGGCCAGCGGCCGCGGCACCCACCAGGCGTGACGCAACACGGCGAACGTGCCGTTGTAAAGCATGCCCGCGTAGAGGTTGAGGTCCTCCGGGGAGCTGATGGGCCGGTTGTAACGACGCTGAAACCATTCCTGGGCCTCCTGCCATTCCTGGGGCCGCACCGGGCAGAACCACAGCGGCACCGTCAACCCATACGGCGCCAGCGCCGGAATCATCTGCAGCGACACGTCCCAGGCGTTCTGCCCGGAGACACCCCCCACGGGAAAGGAGGGCAACCGACCCCGGGCGTCGTCGCCGCTGTACATGGCGTGAACCACGCCCCATTGGCGGTAGTTCGACGTGCAGTGAACCACCTTGGCGCGGAACTTCGCATTCCCCAGCGCGGGCAGGAGCATCCCGGCCAGGATCGCGATGATCGCGATCACCACCAGGAGTTCGATTAGCGTAAAGGCCCGCTGCCGGGCGGGTGTCGTTGGATCCATCCGGTTGGCCATGGCGCTCACGCTGCGCTCCCCCGGGCACGCCGGCTGCGCCAGCCGAACCAGACTGCGCCTCCCACCAGGAGCAATGCCGGCAGCGTCGGCTCCGGCACCAGGGTGTAGCTCAGGACGTTTTGGCCGGAATCGTACGGATTGTTGTTCCAGGTCAGCGGCGCGGTACTGCCGGCGGCGTCCAGGACCGAGTTGCCGTCCGAGGTCGTGTAGACATCGAACCGGAAGGTGTCCCCCAGATTCAGATTCAACACGCTGAAGGGCAGGGCCAGTGTGACCGAGCTGGGATCGGTCGTCACCGTGATACCGGAATCCGACACGGTGTTCCATGCCGATCCGTCCCAGACACGCACCTCGGCCCCGGTGCCGAAATTCATCCAGCTTCCGATGAAATAATCCATGCCGCCGATGCTCATCGAGATGGGTTTGCCCCAGGCGTCCGGCCCGGTCGTGTTCCCGCCGGCCGCCGTGTCCAGCCCGATCAGATACTTGGCCCAGTCCACCACCAGCGGGTTGTCAGCCAGGTTGATGCGGAAGCTGAGTGTCACGTCGTCGTTGTCCACCTCCACGGAGGTGATGTCCAGATAGCCGAAACCTCCAGGGGTGAAATCACCGGTCGCGTCCGGATAGACCGTGGCAGCCAGAACCTGCACCGTGGCAGCCGCCAGGACCAGGGTCGAGCAGAACGTCGTTTTCATGGGCGCCTTGCTGCGTTGCATGAACAGTCTCTGCCCCATCGGGCGGTCGCCACTCTACAGCGGTTCGACCCACCCCGCCACCCTCACAAATGTATGGTTTTTCGGAGGGTCCAACACCGGGGCGCGTCCTGCGCGCCTCGGGAAGAACGCCCCCGCTGGCAGCTGCAGAGGTCGGAAGGCAGGCAGGCGCCCACGGCCGGCGCGCACCGGGGAACGCCGTCCCCAAAGTCTCGACCGGAAACCACGCGCCCCTGTCCCCGCGAACGCCGGGCGGCACGCGTGGGAAGCTATCCGCGAAGCCGGGTATGTACTGAATCGTTGACATGGCGGAAGCACCGGCCCCCCGATCCGCCAATGGGCGATGCGACCGACGTCTGCCCGGCAGCAGCATTCAGGGGGCAGAAGTCGGTTGCGAGCCTGCAGGGCCTCCGGCGGCGGTGAGGGCATGGGTCGCTTCGCCACGCGCGGCAGGTGGCGGAGGCGGGACCGGCGGAGGCACCGGCCGGAGCAGGGCCCTCCGGCGGAGATCGGCACCGTTGCGGTTCAGAGCCGAGGCAGCCCGGGGCCGGCCCAGGAAAAAGTACAGGACCGCCCCCAACAAATGCGTCACGCACAATACCACCGTCCAGGAGATGCGCTCTCCATCATTGAGTCCCGGATTGCGCAGCGCGTGAACGAGCATCCAGATCCAGAACACGAAGAGGCCGACCATGACCATCAGGCCCGCCACCACCAGGAAGGCGGTGAGAAGGAGACTCAGGATGGCTGCCTCGGCTCCGGCGAGAGCGAGCATGGTCTCAGGTGGTGACGGAGGCGGAGGGGTGGGAGGGCTGACTTTCCGGCGCAGGCGCGGCCCCGGCGCTCTTCCGCAAGGCCGGGACCTGTTGCAGCAGCTTTTCCAGATTGACGCCGGTAAGGCTTTCCACCACGGGCGGCAATTGACCCAGGATCTGCGCGACGTCGCCGGTCAATTTGCTGGCGCCGCCCCCGGGGCCGGCGTTGATGATGACAATCTTCTCGGTCTTGCTGAGCGGCTCGGCGATCCGCCCGGCCAGGTCGGGCAGCCCTTTCATGATGAGCTCGATCACCGCCGCCTCGTTGTACAGCTTGAACGCCTCGGCCTTGAGCCGCATGGCCTCGGCCTGGGCACGGCCCTGGGCCTCGATCACGGCTGCTTCCGCCAACCCGCGTGCCTTCTGCGCCTCGGCTTCGGCCAGGCCGGTGGCCTGGATGACTTCGGCCTGGGCCAGCCCCGTGGCCTTGGTGGCGGCGGCCTGTCCCGCGGCTTCGGTTTCCAACTGGTACTTGCGGGCATTGGCGAGGGTTTCGACCCGGTAACGTTCCGCATCGGCCGGGCGCTGGACGGTGGCCTCCAATTCGCGCTGTTTGCGTTTGATTTCCTGTTCCTGCAGCTCGATCTGCTTTTGCTTTTCGACGATCTGGACCTGCACCTCCTCGGCCTTCACCAGCTGGCCGGTCTTGAACTTTTGCAGGTCATACGCCAGGTCGGCCTCGGCCCGTTTGCGGTTCACGTCGGCCTGGAACTCGGCCACGCGCATCTGATAATCCCGCTGGGCCTCGGCGATCTTGGTTTCGGCGGCAAACCGGGCCTCCTGACCGGCCTGCTGGGCCTGGGCGCTGCGGATGGTGGCGTCCCGGTCGGCCTCGGCTTGTGCGATGACCGCGTCGCGTTTGACCTGCGCGATGCGCGGTTTGCCCAGTGCATCCAGGTACCCCTGACTGTCCCGAATGTCGCGGATGGTGAAACTGACGATGGCCAACCCCATGTTGGCCATGTCCCCCGCCGCCACTTCCTGCACCTTGGCGGCAAAGGCGTCCCGGTTCTGGTAGATGTCCTCCACGGTCATCGTGCCCAGAATGGCCCGGAGATGACCTTCCAGGGTCTGCGTGGCGATGTTCCGGATCTCGTCCACCCCCTTGCTGAGGAACTGTTCGGCCGCCGTGGCAATGGAAATGTCGTCGCCCTTGACCTTGATTTGTGCCACCCCGTCCACGCGGACCGGCACGCCCTTGACCGTGTACACCTCGGGCGTGACCACATCGATGGTCATCAGCTCGAGCTTCAGCACGTCCACCTTCTCGAGGACGGGCCACACGAACACGCCGCCGCCCTTGACGATCCGGTACCCGACCTGCCGCACGGTGCCGTCCGGGTCCACCACCTTGCGTTTGCGTCCCGAGATGATCAGCACCTCGTTGGGACCCACCTTGGTGTACCGGCGCGCCCAGATCGCCAGGAACAGGAAAAACACAATCAGCACCGCTCCCACCCCGAGGATCACCGGCGACCAACTGAACTCAGCCGCCAGCCACAGGGGAACCGGTTCCGGAGTCTGGAGGTTCATGATCGCTGCTCCTTACTCGATGGGTTCCACGTAAAACACCGTGCCGACCATCCGCTTGATGCGGACGGGCCGTCCCGCCGGAATCGCCACTCCGCCCTCCGAACGGGCCGGCGCCGAATACCGTGTGTTGGCCACTACATAGGCAATCTCTCCCACGCCATTGGCCGGAATGGGCGTGATGACCGAAGCGGTGGTGCCGATCACCTGGGAAACGCGTGCCTCGCTGGAGGCCTGCGTCTTCTTGAACATCGTGTTGAAGAACCAGAAGGTCAGCCCGGCGATCACCCCGCCGGACGCAGCCGCCAAAGGCGCGCTGATCCACACGCTGCGCGTGGCCTCGATCCGCGTAAGAATCAAGCCCGCCGCCCCGAAAGCCGTCACAAAACTCGCCATGACGGTGGGACTGAAGAACGAAACCCCGGGCAGACCGCTGTCGGTGATGCCGGCCTCGGCGTGGCCGCCCGTGCCTATTTCACCATCCCCGCCGAAGATGTGCCCCAGAATCGCGCTCACCAGGGAGAACATCAACCCGAGCACGAGGCAGATCGCGTAGATCCAGATTTCCATAGCCGGGCCGTCATTCGCGATTCGCGACCAGTAAAGTCCCGGCCCGGATTCGTGGCAAGTGCGAACCCGGCAAGGCACACAGTACAAACGTCCAACGGCCCGGATGGTTCGCCCAAAAAACCCGCGCCGCACCACACCCGTCGTACCGTGCCGTGCCCGGTGCGAGTTCCTTCAAGAGGCAGGACGTCCCGTTTCGCCGCGGTTGTCTCCCGCCCGCCCCCAAAAAGCCGTCACCGGCAGGGGCCCTTCAACGGCGTTCGGATCCTACTGATCAGCCGGTTCCAATCGGATGATCCGATCCGGCCCGTTCAATGCGACGTACAGGTATCCGTCCGGCCCGGTGGCCACGTGACGGACCCGGCCGATTCCCTTGAACAGGATCTCCTGCTCGGCCACCGCATGGCCGCGAATCTCCAGTCGTCGCAGTTCCTGGGAGGCCAGCCCGGTCACGAAGAGGTGATGCCGCCAGAGCGGGAACCGCTCGCCCCGGTAAAAATCCATCCCACACACCGCTATGGAGGGGGTCCAGTGCACCACCGGCTGTTCCATCCCCTCGGCGGCCGTGTGCGCGGTGATGGGTGTGCCGTCGTAGTTCATGCCGTAGGTGATGACCGGCCAACCGTAGTTGCGTCCCCGGACGATCAGATTCAATTCATCGCCGCCGCGCGGGCCGTGTTCGGTTTCCCACAATTCGCCGGTCACCGGATGGAACGCCAGCCCCTGCGGATTGCGATGGCCGTAACTCCAAATGGAGGGAAAGGTCTCCGGCTGCCCCACAAAGGGGTTGTCGGCCGGAATGCGTCCGTCGTCGTGGATGCGGTGGATCTTGCCGTTGGGCCGGCGCAGGTCCTGGGCGTCCGGTCCGTGCCCGCGTTCGCCGTGGGAGAAGTAGAGGTAACCGTCGGGGCCGAAAGCAATACGGCAGCCAAAATGGATGTTGCCGGGACGAAAACTCCAAAGCGGCGCCCGCCAGACGATCTCGGAGTCAGCCCAGGTCAGGCCCCGGAGACGACCCCGAATCAGGGTGGTCATGCTGACGTCGCGGCCCTGCTGGTCCCGACCCGGTTCGCTGTATGCCAGGTAGATCCAGCCGTTGGTGGCGTAACCGGGGTGGACCGCCACCTCCATCAGCCCGCCCTGGCCACGGTACCGGACCTCCGGCAGCCCTTTGACCGCCTCCGGCAACAGCCGGCCCTCCCGCACCAGCCGCAGGCGCCCGGGCAGCTCCGTCACCAACATCGTGCCGTCGGGCAACCAGGCCATGGACCACGGGGCCGCCAACCCCTCCGCCACGGTCCGAACCCGGAACCGGTGCAGTTTGCTCCCGACCACCTGATCAGGCCGCGGCTGTGCGTACCGGGTGGCCGCATGCCGCGCCTCGGTGGCCTTTTCCCGGATGTAAATGACCAGCGCACGGATCTCTTCGTCGCTCAGGACGTTTTTCCATGGCGGCATGCCGTTGAGCTCGTCCCCGTCGCGAATCACGGCGAACAACGTCGCGTCGTCCCCGCTGCCGTGGACCCATTCGTCATCCAACAAGCTCCGGGCCTGGCCACCCCGCAGGTCCGGCCCGTGACAGTTGGCACACAGTTCCTGGTAAAGGGAGGCCACGTTGCGCCGCGCAGTCTGCGCATGCGCCTGCGGCGGATCCCATCCGAGCAGCGCCAGGACCAGCAACCAGACGAGTTTCTTCATCCGGCTGATCCGGCGGAGCAGAACGTCTTGACTCATCATTCTCATGGGCGGCGCGGAAGTTGGACTGCAACCGTGGCCGGTGTCAAATGGTCCCCGGGACGCCGGCCCGGTTCATTCCATCCCCGCCACGGGACACCCGCGCAAAGAGCCGGCTCGGGAGAGGGGCTTCTCAGAAAGTTTGCCAAGGTGAAGCCCCGGAGACTGGCTCGGGCAACCCGCAAGCACGAGGCACGGTCACAACCCCCGAGGTGGGCGTGGCAGCGGTTGGTTTTGCGAGGGAAGCACAGCACATCGGTGCCGGCACGGCCCCCGATGGGCGCCCCGCCTCCGGTGCCGTTGCTCCACCATCTGCCCGTGAATCCGGGCAACTCCGGACGGAACCGTCCGTCCGTCGCGCACCGGGACAGCCCTGCCCCGTGCGAGCGGGATCAACTTTGCCGTTGCCGGATCTTCTCCTTTTCAGCCTCGAGTTCCTCCTGGAGCTTGCGCCGCTCCGCCGCCAGTTCCTGCTCCAGGACAGCGGCCCGATCCCATTCGCCGGCGGCTTTGGCCGCAGCGATCCGCTGTTGGAACGTGATCTCTCGTTCCGCGATGCGGGCCTTGTACCGCGATTCCACCTCTGCAATGGCCCGCTTTTGTTCCTCCGTCAACGGCGTCAACGGTGCGGTCTTGTTGAGCCGTTCGATCGCAATTTCGTAAGCTGTCTTCATGGCATCCTTGCTCCCGGGTGGTTGCGCTTCCGCTTCATTCGAGCCTGATCCACAACGCCCGACGCCCCCGACGTTACCTGCGGGGCAGAGCTCCTGCAACCGGGACGCTCCTCACACACGCCGTCCGGCACGAACCGTTTGCACCTCCGGTTGCCGCGCAGCCCGGCCGGTCGAGGACCGGCGCCCCGCCATCGTGAAGTTGCCATCGCCACCCCGCCAGGTTTTCCTGGCGCCGTGGAACTCAAGTTTCAAGCCGTTGACCTCGCCCTCACGCACCCTTGGCAAATCGCCAACGTGCCGGTCACCCGCACCCAGACGGTGGTGATCGTCGCCCTGCGGGATGCAGACGGCGTGGTGGGCTGGGGCGAAGCCGCGCCTTCCCTGCGTTACCGTGAGAGCGTGCCCGCGGTGCTCGATGCCCTCGCCCGCGTGGATGCACGTCGCCTGTCGTTGGAAGATCCCGAAAGCAGCCGGAAGTATCTCGACCAACTTGAGCCCATGCCGAGGGTTGCCCGTTGCGCACTGGACGTGGCCCTGTGGGACGGGGCGGCACGTCGGGCCGGCCGCGCACTTTACGATTATCTGGGACTGGGGTTCGAAGAGGGCCGACACCTGAGTTCCTTCACGCTGGGATTGGACGACCCGGCCGTCATGCGTCTCAAGGCACAAGCCGCGGCCCATCTCCCGGTGCTCAAGGTGAAGCTGGGCGGACCCAACGACGCAGCCGTGTGGTCGGCGGTGCGCGAGGCCGCCCCGCAGGCGCGCATCCGGGTGGACGCCAACGAAGGCTGGCCCACCCCCGGGCAGGCCCTGCGCCAGCTCGAATGGCTCGCGCGCGATCCCGCGGTGGAGTTTGTCGAACAACCCATGCCCGCCAGCCGGCCGATCGCGGACTGGATCTGGCTCAAGGAACGCTCGCCCCTGCCCATCTTTGCCGATGAATCCTGTCAGACGGCGGCCGATGTGCCGCGTTGTGCCGAGGGTTTTCACGGGGTGAACGTCAAGCTGGTGAAAACCGGGGGCCTGACCGGCGCACGGGCCGCCCTGGAGGAGGCAAGGCGGTTCGGACTTCGCACCATGCTGGGGTGCATGATCGAAACGAGCGTCTTGATCAGCGCCGGCGCGCATCTGGCCGGTTTGTGCGATCACCTCGACCTGGACGGAAACCTCCTCATAAGCAACGACCCGTTCCTCGGGGTCACCCAGGAGGCAGGCCGGCTGACGTTCGCTGCCACGCCGGAGCGCACCGGCCTGCGGGTCTGCCCCCGGCCGGGAACGCCCTTCGCCAGCTGGCTGACGGACTGACCCGGGCCGGGCCCGGCAACCACCGAACCTCCCGGCCGGGGAGCCTCGGATAAAACCTACCGTTTCCCCGGCTCGGGCTGGCCCGCGAGGATGCGTCGCGCCCCCACTCCCAGCCCTCCACGGTCTTCCTGTGCCGCCGTGGAAGCGGGTGCCTCCCCGCCCCGGTTTGTCAGACCGACCGTTTGCAAAGAGGCACTTGACAAAGTCGAGAGCGAGAGAGAGTTGGCTCTGGATATTCCTCGACCCATCCGACAGCATCGTACGCTCCAGCTGCAAAAGCCACAGGTCAAGGATCTGCTCGACACGTCCGAAGCCCGAGCCGGTTTGAACCGCCTCTTGGAGCCAGGGAAAGGAAGAAAGCGAACTCGTGCCGGCACGGCCCTTGCCCTGGGATGTGCATGGGTGACCGCCCTGCCTCTCTGGGCCGGAGATCCGGGCATCCTGCCCGATCCTTTTCCCGCCTTCCTCACCCTCCGGACGGCTTCTGCATCGTTCCGGCTGGTCTTCGAGGTGCAGCACGATCCGAATCGGCGGGGCGCCGGGCCGCTGGAGAAACGCCAGGGAGGGTAATTCAGTCGAACATTATTCGGATCCTTTCGAAGCGTTCGTTCAGGGAAACAGCTTCGGGGCGTTCCAGACCCCATTTGCTTACCGCACCCCGAAAGGCCGGGTGTTCACGGGCAACAAGATTCACGCCTTTTATGCCCCTTCGAACCTGCATTGGACGCTGACGCCGGATGTGGACGTCAACCTGGCCCGCGGGCCGCTGGAAAGCGAGGGAGGAGCGGACGCCAACCCCTTTGTTCGACTTCGAGAAACTCCGGGGGAATACGACCCGCCACCTGGTTTCCCAGGTCCACCTTTGGCTCCAAGCCACACTGCGGCTGGGAATCCCTGACTTGTACACCGTGCAATGGATCTACGGGAACCGTGGCGTGCTGGTGGTTTCCACGGGACAGTTGAAAAACGTCACCTTTTCCATCCGGGGGAATGCGCTGGACCGGATGGAGGTCACCGGCCCGGGCAACATCAAAGAATGGGTGATCGAGTTTGCCGATTACCGATCATGGCCGTTCGGGTCGTACCCCGGCACTCTCACTCGCTGCCGCATTGTGCGGCCGGGCGTTCGCTTGTTCGACAAACGATTTCATATCCATCAGTTCGAGTGGTGGCCCGAACCCCTCGAGGCATCCGCGTTTCTGCCGGCCTCCAATCCGTTCGTAACCCGGGGAAGCGTGACCGTGCCGGAGATGATCCTTTATGAAACCACCCAGGGTTGGGTCCGTGTCGGCGGCGGGCATGGACAGACACTGGCGGCCCCGGCGCCCGTGCCTGCCATTCCGGGCGAGCCGGCGGCCGGCGGCCGATCGGCTTGGCACACCACGCTCCTCTTGCTTTGGCTGGCTTTCGCCCTCGGAGCCCTTGGCGTTCTGTTGCATCCCAGACGTCGAACTCGTGGAAAGGAGAACCGACCATGAAACAGCCAATTGTTGTTCCTGCCGCAGCTTGCCATGCTCCGGGCGGCGCCAGCCCCCGGGTGCTTTCCGGTGCGCTGTTCGCCATGGTCCTCGCGGCTGCCGGTGCATGCTACGTTCAGACGAACGATGTTTGTCTGCCTGCGGGACATTGCCTGACGCCTCCGCGCGGCACCACCCCTTGCTACCTTGCCGAACTGGACATCTGGGTCGACTGGCCCACGGGGGTCCGACTTCGCCAGGAGGCCGACTTTCCGGGTGTAACAGTGCTTCCTTACGCCTGCTGGGATGTGATCCATCGTGTGGAAGGAAAGGACGGTTTCGTGCGCTGGCCGGCGACCCGGCAGGTGGAGGTCGTCGAACAAACGGTGGATCCCGTCACCTGCACGTGGAGCGTGCGCATCACCACGCGGGACGTCTCCTGTGAGGCGCGTACCCCGGCCGGTAATCCCTGCAACGGAACGTTCGCGCCTCCACCAGGCTCGTCCGGCGCGTGAAGAGGCTCACTGCCGCCGCACCGGCCTGCTCGCCGAGGTTGCAGACGGCAAAAGGCCACGGGAAACACCTCCATTCGAGGCTCGTTCGGCCCATCAGACCGGAGTGGGACGGACGGGAAATGTCAGGCCGCGGCGGGTGCGGAAGCGCCGGCGGCGCGGCGTTCGAGCCAGCCCAGCATGCTCTCCAGGATGAACCGACCGTCGGTACTGCCCAGAATGGCCTCGCAGGCCCGTTCCGGATGGGGCATCAGTCCCGCCACGTTCCCCTGTTCATTGCAGACGCCGGCAATGTTTCGCAGCGACCCGTTGGGGTTGGCCTCCTCCGTGCACTCACCCGCCGCATTGCAATAACGCCACAACACCTGACCCCGGGCCTCCATGGCGTCGAGCGTCTCCTCGTCGGCATAGTAACAACCCTCGCCGTGGGCGATCGGGATCCGCAACGGCCGGGCGGGATCCGCCCGCCACGTGAACGGAGACCGCGCATGCTCCACCCGCAGAAACACGTGCTCGCAGCGGAACTGGAGGGAACGGTTCCGCACCAGCGCCCCCGGCAGCAGACCGGCCTCGGTCAGCACCTGAAACCCGTTGCAAATCCCCAGCACCAGCCCGCCCTGCTCGGCAAAGGAACGAACCGCCTGCATCACCGGGCTGAACCGGGCGATGGCCCCGCAGCGGAGGTAGTCCCCGTAACTGAATCCACCGGGAATGATGACCGCATCGGCCGGGCCCAGGGAGGTGTCCCGGTGCCAGGCCAGCCAGGCCGAGTGCCCGAGCACCCGGATGGCGTGCACGGCATCCTGATCACAATTGCTGGCCGGGAACTGTACGACCGCCACGTTCATCCTGCCTGCCCCTCCGTCCCTCAGTCCACGATCTCCAGGTGGTAATCCTCGATGATCGGGTTGCTCAGAAACTTGCGGCACGCGTCGTCCAGTGCACGTTCGGCCGTGGCACGGTCGGTGCCGGGTTCGAGCTCGATCTCGATGTATTTGCCCACGTGCACGGCCCGCACCCCGGTGTAGCCCAGGTGCGCCAGGGCATTCTGCACGGTCTTGCCCTGCGGATCCACCACCGCCTTTTTCGGTGTCACAATGATGCGTGCCTTCATGTGGTTGTGCGCCGAACAATCGCTCTCCCGAAAAACCGGCCCGCATCTTGCCGGGGCGCGGCCCGGCCGGCGAGCAAATTTCCCGGGCCGGCCCCTTGGGCCGTCCAGGGCTCGGAGAACCCGCCTCCGGCGTTGAAGGCACGTTAACCTCCGGTATCCTGCCGCGGGCATGAACCGCATCGAACAACGTTTTGCGGCCCTGCGCCGGGAGGGCAAAAAAGGCCTCATCGTCTACATCGGGGCCGGCGATCCCGACCTGGACGCCACACGGGAACTGGCGCTGGCCTTCGATCGCGCGGGTGTGGACATCCTCGAACTGGGGGTACCCTTCAGCGACCCGTTGGCCGACGGGCTGGTGAACCAACTGGCGGCCCAGCGGGGATTGGCCTCCGGCACCACCCCGGCCGGCGTGCTGGAAACGGTGGCGGCCATCCGCCGGGAATCTCAAATCCCGGTCGTGCTCTACCTGTACTACAACCTGATGCACCGCATGGGGGTGGAACGGTTCGTCCAGCGTGCGCGCGAGGCCGGGGTGGATGGTTTGCTGGTGTTGGACCTGCCGCCGGATGAAAATGAAGGTTACGAAGAGGCCATGCGCGGGGCGGGCCTGTGCCCCATCTATCTCGTCGCACCCACTACACCGGAGGCGCGCATCGCAACGATCGCCAGGCGCGCTTCCGGGTTCATCTATTACATCTCGCGCGAGGGCGTGACCGGCATGCGCGATCAACTGGCCGACAACATCGGGACCATGACGACGCGGATCCGCGCCCACACGGACCTGCCCATCGCCATCGGCTTCGGCATATCCACACCCGAACAGGCACGAACCGTGGCCACGCTGGGCGATGCGGTGGTCGTGGGCAGCGCGGTGGTGCACCGCATCGGCCAACTGGGGCGCAGCCCGGAATTGGTGCCGGCCGTGACGGGTTTCGTGCGCACTCTGGTCGAAGCGGTCAAATCCGTCTGAACTTTTGCCCCTCGGCGGATCGCGCTTGAGCAGGGCGGACCTTCAGACGCCGGGGGCCTGCCCCGACAGTGCCGGGGCGGTCCAGGTGTTCAACGGTTTTTCGTCCCTGGCCGGTGTGCCGAGGCTGCCGAGGAGTTCCAGGGCCTGCCCGACCAGATAGAGAGAGCCGGTCACCACCACGAGGCGCTCCTCCCGCACCTGCTCCCAAGCGGCGGCCAGCGAGGGATAGACCCGCACCGGCAGGTCCGGCGCGGCCTCCTGACATGCCCGGGCCAGTCGGTCCGGATCGGCACTTCGCTCGCTGGGAATCGGCACACACAGCACCCGCGCAGCCCGGCGCGTCACATGGCGCGCAATCCCGGCCAGGTCCTTGTCCGCCATGACACCCAGAACGACAACGGGTCGGATCCCTGGATACTGTTCGTCCAGCGTGCGGCAGAGCGCCTCCATGGCAGCCGGGTTGTGGGCGCCGTCCAAAACCAGCTCGCCGCCGCCGGGCAGGCGCAACCGTTGGAAACGGCCGGGCCAGAAGGCCTCCTGCAGACCCGTCTCCAAGGCCGTTTGAGACACGGGCAGTTCGTGCTGCAGGACACGCACGGTCTCGGCCGCCAGAGCGGCGTTGCGCCGCTGATGTTCCCCTGGCAGGGGCAGGGAGAGCGACCGCAGCCACGCGGCTTGCGCGGCGTCGGAGCCGACGAATCGCAGCGGGCAGCCCAGTCGCAGCGCCGTGGTGCGGATCACCTCCAGTGCCTCCGGCTCGTCCGCGGCAGTGAGGGCAGGCCGGCCCGGTTTCAGGATCCCGGCCTTTTCCGTGGCAATCTCCCGGAGAGTGAACCCGAGCCACCGCTGATGATCGTACTGCACGTTGGTGATGACGGCGGCCAACGGGGTCACGATATTGGTGGCGTCCAACCGGCCGCCCATGCCGGTCTCCCAGATCACCACCTCGCACTCCTGCTCGACGAAGTACTCGAGGGCCATCACCGTCACCACCTCGAAAAAGGTGGGATGCTGATCCGGCGGGAACCGGCGCAGCCGCGGCTGCATCCGCGCCACCAGACGGGCCACCGCGGATTCCGGGATCGGCTGGCGATTGACCTGGATCCGTTCACCGAAGCGGACCAGATGCGGGGAGGTGAACAGGCCGACGCGGTATCCGGCCCGGCGGTACACACTTTCCAAAAAGGCGCAAACGGACCCCTTGCCATTGGTGCCGGCGACGTGGATGAACCGGAGTTGCCGCTCGGGATGACCGGCCCATGCAGCCAGTCGCCGGGGATTCTCAAGCCCCAGTTTCGCACCGAACCAACGGAGTCCGTACAGGAATTCGATGGCCTCGTCGTAGGTCATGAACCCTCCCCGGGTCGGTCAGGGCGTTTCCAACGTGGCAACGCGACCATGCCGGCCCGCCGGGCGGGCGGTACATTGCAGCACCCCGGCAGCTGACGCAAGTGCCCTGCGATTCACAGCCCGCTCCAGTGCAACCCCAACCACGCCAGGCCCAGGAAGAAAAAGAACCCCGCCAGGTCCGTCACCGTGGTGAGGAGAATGCTCGAAGCCAGCGCCGGATCGAGCCCCACGGCGCGAAGACCCAGCGGGATCCACACACCGGCCACGGCAGCCGCCGGTTGGTTCAGCACCATGGCCACACCGGCCACCAGGCCGAGGGCCGGACTCCCCTTCCACCACCATCCGATCAGGCCCACAACAATCCCCACCGCCAACCCGTTGAGCAAAGCCACCAGGAGCTCCTTGAACAGGGCGCGGCGACCATCCTGCGGGGCCAGTTCACCCAGAGCGAGATCGCGAATGATCACGGTCAGTGTTTGCATGCCCGCGTTGCCGCCTTGGCCGGCGATCACGGGAAGAAAAATCGCCAGGGCGGTCCAACGGGCGATGGTGTCCTCGAACAGACCCACCACGAACGCGGCCAGGAAAGCAGTCGCCAGGTTGATGTACAGCCAGGGCAGCCGCCGTTTGACCGAGTAAAACCACGGGGACAGCGCCCGTTCCTCCCCGGACAGACCGACCATCAGTTGCATGTCCTCGGTGGCTTCGCGGGTCACCACCTCCAGCACGTCGCTGGCCTTCACCACGCCCACCAGCCGGCCCTCGGCGTCCACCACCGGCAGCCCCGGGTAATGGTAGTGTTCGAAAAGCCGCGCCAGTTCCTCCCGATCGGTCTCGGCCCGCACGAATTTCACGTCCGGGTTCATGATCTCCGAGATCCGCCGATCGGGCCGCCGAAACACCAGATCGCGCAGGCTTACGATGCCCACCAACCGCCGGTCGGCATCGGTGACGTAAAGGTAGCTGATGTCCTCCGGATTTTCCTCGCGGGCCCGGGCCCGGAGCACTTGCAGGGCTTCCTCCACCGTCATGTCCGTCCGCAGGGCAATGAAGCGGTTGCTCATCACCCCGCCGGCGGTGTCCTCCGGGTACTGCATCAGGGCCCGCAGACCCTCGGCGGACTCAGGCGGAAGCTCCGCCAACACCTCGCGCCGGGTACCGGCTGACACCTCCTGCAACAGATCCGCGGCGTCCTCGGGCGGCAGGGAACTCAAAAGACCGCTCAACTGGTGGGCGTCAAATCCCTTCAGCAGCCCGGCCAGCCGTTCGCGGTCCACTTCGGCAAGTGCGGCCGCGGCCTTTTCCGGCGGCAGTTGACGCAGCAACTCCCGCGCCTCCCCGGTATCCAACCGTTGGAGACGATCGGCCAGGTCCGCCGCATGCAGGTGCAGGTACTCCTTCAGAAAAACCGGGGTTTCCTGAATCATGCTTTCCTCTCGCGTCCTTCGATTGTAACGGCCCGGGATCTGCCCCCGGCACGGGCAGGGCAACGCTGTCCACGCGCGCTGCAAGCCCGTCCCGCCCGTCCGGCCCCACCAGCAGTCCATTTTGACCCGGCCGACCCTGACCAGGCAAACCCGCCCTGCCCGATGCCCGAGTGCGCGGCTCTTCCAGACCGATCCGGACCTGGCCGCGGTGGGTTTTCCTCTCCTTCCCCTCTCCATCCGCCCGTCGGCGGCGCACCATTGCGGCGGGTCCCGGCTTCCCGGCTTCCCCCACCCGATTCACATTCTTAAGCTTCCGGGACCGGGCCGGGATCCAAACGTGGCCCGGATGCAGATGCAGGTCATCATGGGGCGTTCATCGGATGAGTCGGAAGGGCGGGTCCCGAAGCGGCAGCCCGGGCGCCGCTGGATACCGACCCTGCTGGTTGCGGGCACCGTCCTGGTCTTGTTGGCCTGGGGCCTCCGACCGGGGCCGGAACCCGTGGAAGTCGGCAAGGTCGTGCGCGGTCCCCTCGAGGCCACCTTGCGCGAGGAGGGCAAAACGCGGCTCAAAGAGCGCTACCTGATCAGCGCACCGGTCGCCGGCAGGCTCCGGCGCATCTTCCTCAAGCCGGGCGACCCCGTGCAGGCGGGTGAAACTGTGTTGGCCCGAATCGAACCCCTGCCTGCAGCGTTGCTCGACCCACGGGCACGAGCCATGGCCGAGGCCCGCCGCGACGCCGCGCGGGCCGAACGCGATCGCGCCCGCGCCGCCTGGGACTGGGCGCGGGCGGAAGCCCGCAGGGTCCAGTCCCTTTACGAAACCGGCTCCGCCACCCCGCAGGAACTCGACGCCGCCGTGTGGCGGGAGAAAGACGCGGCCCAGCAGTTGAACGCGGCCGAGCACCGCCTGCGCATGGCTGAGGCGGAACGAAAACTGTTCACGGACGCCGCCGACGGGGCACTCCCGGAAGGGGAACAGGTCGAACTGCGTTCCCCCGTGGACGGGCAGGTCCTGCGGGTGTACGAGCCCAGCGCCCGCGTGGTGAGCCCCGGCACGCCCCTGCTCGAGGTGGGAGACCCCGGCGATCTAGAAGTGGTGATCGAGGTGTTGTCGCAGGAAGCGGTGCGATTGCAGCCGGGCATGCCGGTGCGGTTGGAACAGTGGGGAGGCGAAACACCTCTGGAAGCGCGAATCCGGAGGATCGAACCTTCCGCATTCACCAAGGTGTCCGCGCTCGGCGTGGAAGAACAGCGGGTGCGGGTCATCGCCGACCTGGTCAGTCCGGTGGAACAGCGCCCGGGCCTGGGCGATCAATACCGGGTGGAGGCGGTGGTGATCGTCTGGTCCGGGAACGACGTGCTGAAGGTCCCCTTGGGCGCACTGTTCCGGCGCGGTCCGGACTGGGCGGTCTTCGTCCTGGAAGATGGCCGGGCCCGGTTGCGCCGCGTGGTTCTCGGCCACCGCAGCGAACGCGAGGCCGAGGTCCGGGAAGGATTGCGTGAGGGCGAGACCGTGATCCTCTACCCCGGCGAACGGGTCCACGAAAACCAGCGGATCCGCCCGGTCTCAATCAGCCCGTGACGGACCGGCGGCCTTGGGAAAGGCACTCCACCGGCGCCTCGCCCAGAACGCGCGCAAGCACCTGTGCCAGGGCCCGACCCGCTCGGCGCGATTGCCGGGCCAATCGCCACAGCCCCACCCACGCCCGCGGACGCCGCCACACGGCGCCTGTCAAACCGCGCAGATCCAATGAACCGTCCTCCCGGAGGAAGGCCGGGAAATCGAGCGGCAGGTCGTCGCCGGCACCGTCCGAAATCGCTCGAACGATCGCCACGGGTACGCCGGCCGCGCGGCAGGCGCCCGCGACCGCCTCCGATTCCATGTCCACGGCATCGGCACCCGTGGCACGCCAGAATCCCGTCTTCTCAGCCGCGGTTCGCAGGATCCGTGTGGTGGTGGTGAACCGGCCCGGAACGGCCCCGGCGGCACGCAGGCGCCGGGCCCAGTCCGGATGTTCGGTGGCGAAAAGCACCGTGCCCGCCGGCAGGGCGGGGTTCAGTCCGCCGGCAAAGCCGGCGTTCAACACGAGCAGGGGCCGGCACGTCCGCAGCCAGCCTGCCACCGTTCCGCGCGCCCGTTCCGGCCCCATGCCCGTCACCCGGATCTCCACTCCCGGGCAGGGGGGCAGCAGCCGGCGCAGGGTCCCCGCCTCCACCGTCAGGGCGCAACAGATCCAAACACCGGCCGGGCCAACAGAAGAACGTGAAACATTCACGGGACGGACCACTCGGCTGGTTTCATCGCTCGTACCGGGCGGCCGGGGGCGGGCGCGTTCACTTGATACCCGCGAGGCGCTCGCGCCAGAGCCGGTACAACTCCACCGTGGCGCGGACGTCCCCCAGGCAGTACTCGGCAACCTCGCGATACCGACCGGCGGCCAGCAGGGCGCCCACGTCGCGACCGGTTACGCCGTGCCCCTTCGGGGAATCAATGCCGAAAGCCTTGCAGTAAAAGTCCAGGTTGAACCGCCGCGCCGCCCCTTCCCTGCCGCTGACGCCGTAGAAGGTCAGTTGCTCCGCCAGATCACAGTGCGGCGAGGTGGCAAAACGGTAGCCCAGCCAGTCCTTGCGGCTGATGGGCACGTTCAACAGGGCCGACCGCAGATAAAGGAATGGGACATCGAAACTGCGCCCGTTGAAGGTGACCACCTCCTCGTAATGCCGGGCCACGTCCCAGAACGCCGTCAACAACTCCACCTCGTCCATGCAGGGCACAAACTCCACCGGCCCGGCCTCCGCGTCCTCTTCATAATCCTCCGCCAGGAAAAGCACCTGTCCGCGCAGGCTGTCGGCGTTGAGCATGGCGATGCACACCACCCGGGCGGTCAGCGGCCACAGACTCATCTGGCGAACAATCTCCTCGCGGCGTTGGCACCGGGCCGCCTCGTCGGGCAACCGCTCGGCGTCGCGAAACAAAAATTCGCGTTGCGCCTCGTCGAATTCCTCCACCGGCAGCGCGGCCGTTTCGATGTCAAACACCAGACAGGCCATGGCTTCCCCCGAAAAGAAAACCAGGATGGGAGACCGGCAGACGGTTGCCGGCACGGTCTTCCATCCTGGTATTCGTCAGCCCTTATTTCTTCTTGGCAGCCTTTTTCTTGGCAGCTTTTTTCTTGGTTGCCATCTCGGTTCTCACCTCCATTCCAACCAGGGTTGATGGTTCCACGGTTTGAGGACGGGAAAATCTGAAGCGGAGAGAAGAAGAGGCATGGCGGTGAAGGGTACAACCCGCTTGCAATTGCGAGTAATGTGCGCCGTTGCCATCGCTGTCCAAGCGCGCTTCTACACAAGCAAGCGTCATCTTGGCAACAATTTTTTGCGCGACGCACAAAAAAAA
>NZ_JBMVQZ010000008.1:0-187496 GCF_049537155.1 Limisphaera sp. 4302-co | reverse complement strand
GGTCACGGACCTCCGCCCGCCTTGTCCCGGAACGCAAAAACCACCGCAAACGCTGGGCGATCCACACCGCAGGAACGGCCGGTTCACTGGTATCCCTCCTGCTCCTGCGCAGGCACGCGACGCGAGAACGGAGGCAACGCGCATGGGGGAACCTCTGAGGATCCTGCATCTGGAGGACGACACGGATTACGCGGCCTTTGTGGCCGCCTGGCTCAAGGAAGGCGGATGGGAAGCCCACATCACGGCGGTCAGCAATCTCGACGATTTCCGGGATGCCCTCGGCGAACAGCCGTTCGATCTCATCCTGAGCGACTATCACCTGCCCGACTGTTCGGGCCTGGACGCCCTGGCGCTGGCGCGGCAGCTGCGTCCCGAGGTTCCCTTCATCCTGCTGTCCGGCACGGCGGGGGAGGCCGCTGCCGTTGAAAGCCTCCGGCAGGGAGCCACCGATTACGTGCTCAAGCAGTGGACGGACCGCCTCCTGCCTGCACTGGAAAGGGCCCTTCACCAGGCACGGGAACGGCGTCGGCTCCTCCAGCTCCAGGAAGAGGTCGGCCGCCAGCAACGTCTCCTGCGCGCCCTCACCGAGAATGTGCTGGACCTGGTGGTGCTGCTCGATCCGCACGGCCGCATCCGGTACGCGAGTCCCTCGGCCGGCACGGTCCTGGGTTACGATCCGGAAGGATGGATCGGCCAGGACTGGTGCGAATTCGTCCATCCCGAGGACGTCGGTCCGCTGCGGGCCGCCTTCGAAATCGTCCAAGCGCCGGGAACGGAATCCCTCCGGCTCGAATTCCGCATGTGCCATCGCGACGGCCGCTGGCGCCGCATGGAATCCCTGCTCTGCAATCGCCTGGGCGAACCCGACCTGGCGGGCCTGTTGATGACCTGCCGCGACATCACCGAGCGCAAGCAGGCCGAGGAGCGTTTCCGGGCCCTGTTTGAAAACTCACCCGACGCCATTTTCGTTCTCGATTTCGACGGTCTCGTCCGCGATGCCAACGCCGCCGCCCGCCAGTTGACCGGTTGCCCCGCCGAGCTCCTGAAGGGCCGGCCCTGGTTCGAGTTTCTTCCTGACGCGGATCGGCCCGCTGCACGCGTGCTCTGGCGCCAGATCGGTGCCGATTCGCCCCCACCCACCGAAACACACTGGATCACCACCGAGGGCCGGCTCGTGCCGGTCGAAATCCGGGCCCGCGCCGTGGACCACGACGGAGAACCGTTCGTGCTGTTGATCGTCCGAGACGTCAGCGACCGGAAGGAGGCCGAGTCCGCCCTGCGCGAGTCCGAGCGCCTCTTCTTTTCCGTCTGGGAAAACTCCGTCGACGGCATGTGCCTGACGGACGAACACGGCAGGCTGGTGGCGGTCAACGACGCCTTTTGCAGACTGGTGGACATGGACCGTTCCCGACTGGAGGGGCAACCTTTCACGGTCATCCACCCGCCCGGGCCGCGGAGTGCCCTGCTGCTGGCCCAATATCAGCGCGATTTTCGCAATCGCACCCTGGAACGCCGCGTGCAACACCGGCTGCCGCTCCACAACGGCCAGGTCCGCGAAATCGAACTGAGCCATTCCTTCATTGAAACGCCCGAACGCCCCACCCTGCTGCTGACCCTCTTCCGCGATCTCACCGCCCAAAAGGCGCTCGAGGAACAACTGCGACATGCCCAGAAAATGGAGGCCATCGGGCAATTGGCCGGCGGCGTGGCTCACGACTTCAACAATCTCCTCACCGTGATCCAGGGCAACGCCAACCTCCTTCTGGAGGCGCACGCGCCGGACTCTCCCCAGCGTCAGGCGGCTGAACAAATCAGCCAGGCGGCCGAACGCGCCGCCAATCTCACCCGCCAGTTGCTCACCTTCAGCCGGCGCCAGGTCCTCCAGCCACGCACGCTCGACCTCAACGAGCTGGTTCACCAGCTCAGTCGCATGCTGGGCCGTGTGCTGGGCGAACACATCGTGTTGCGCCTGCAGTTCTCGCCCCAACCCGCCTGGGTTCACGCCGATCCGGGCATGCTGGAGCAGGTCATCCTCAACCTGGTGGTCAACGCGCGTGATGCCATGCCCGAGGGCGGCCAACTCGAACTCCGCGTCGCGGTGGTCTCCCATGAAAGTGCCGGAGCCGCCCCCGCAAACCTACCCGGACCCGGTCCCTGGGTGCGTTTGGAAGTGGTCGACACAGGATGCGGCATCCCGCCCGAGCATCTGAAGCGCATCTTCGAGCCTTTCTTCACCACCAAGGAGGTGGGCAAAGGGACCGGCCTGGGGCTGGCCACCGCCTACGGAATCGTCCAACAGCACGACGGATGGATCGAAGTCGAAAGCACCGTCGGCCGCGGCAGCACCTTCCGGGTTTATCTCCCCCATCAATCCGCCCTCCCACCGGCCCTCGATCCGGGCACCGAGCCACCTCCCAGCCTACCGGCAGCCCGTGGCACTCGCGAAACCATACTGGTCGTCGAGGACGAACCGTCCGTGCGCGACCTGGTGGCGGCGCTCCTCCAACACTTTGGCTACCGCGTCATCCAAGCTGCCAATGGACCCGAAGCCCTCGAACTCTGGGCTGCCCACCGCAACGAAATCCACCTGCTCCTGACCGACCTCGTCATGCCCCGGCGGATGAACGGGCGGCAACTGGCCGAACGGCTCTGGCAGGATCGTCCCGACCTCAAGGTCATCTTCACCAGCGGCTACAGCGCCGACGTGGTGGGCGAGGACTTTCTCCAGCGACCCGGCATCGTCTACCTCCAAAAACCCTATCCGCCCGGTCAACTGGCCCGGCTGGTGCGACAAACCCTGGACGAATCACCGGTGGCCGCCTGAAATGAGCCGGGCCATGCCAGCCTCCCCGCCCGGGGCCGGCTTGGCGCCGATCCTAACGGCGGAACAACCACATCAACAGCGTCAGAACCAGGCTCAGCAACAGGCAGGTGACAATGGGAAAGTGAAAGCTGAAGTTGCCCCGCGTGTAGTGGATATCGCCCGGCAACCGACCCAGCCAACCGCGCCCCCAACCGGTCCACATCAACACCCCCACCGCGGCCAGCACCAGGCCCATGATCACCAGCAATTTGCCAAACTCCTTCATCATGACGTCCACAGCCGACTCCATCGGAGGCCGCTCCAGACTTGCACCCGCTGGCTTGATTATCCCGCCGCCCCCGGAGTCGCAAGTCCAAGCGCACCAGGTGCTGCCGGGGGCGTTCGAAGGGCTGCAAAGGAACGCCTCTGTCGAGCCGGGCATCCTCACCAGGCGACGGCACGGCATTCAGTTGCGCCCGGACCGCTTGCAGGCCATGCTTAAGCGTGCTTTCGAGGGTCTGAACCGGGGCGCCCGCCTCTGTGAGCGTGCCCCTCCGGGCACCCGGCCGTGCCCCGACCCCGGACCCTGAACAGCGGCAAACAATGGAACCCAGGACAAGCGCGCATCGAAGTCCACGACCGTTCACCGGGATCGAACCGGAGGAAAGATTGTTGTCCCTGGTGGTCGAGGTGTTGGAAACCGCCGATCGCGATCATCCGGCCGACCGCGTCCTCCGGGAGATTTTGCACCGTGAATCGCAGCTTTCCCAGCCCGGTGCCGCCCGGGTGAGTCGCTGGGTTTTTCGCTACTATCGCTGGCGCGGCTGGCTCAAGAACGAGCGCGGCTGGATCCGCAAGATCCGGAAGGCGGACGAACTGGCCGAGCGCTTCGAAAAGAATCCTTTCAGCCTCCGCGCCGAAACCCTCCGATCCAAGGCGGTGCCGTCATGGGTCTATGAGGTCATGGACGTCTCCGACGCCTGGCTGCGCATCCTCCAGCGGGAACCGAAACTCTTCATCCGCGTCCGTCCGGGACGCATCCGCGACCTCATGGACTCCCTCGGGCATCTGCGGAAAACCTGGCTGCCGGATGCCTACGTTTACGAGGGCCGACGCGACCTGTTTCGCACCCACGAATTCGCCCAGGGCCGCTTCGAGATTCAGGACATCGCCTCCCAACTGGTGGGACACCTGTGCGCGCCGAAGCCCGGCGAACAATGGTGGGACGCATGCGCGGGCGAGGGAGGCAAGACGCTGCACCTGGCCGACTTGATGCAGGGCCGCGGCCAGGTCTGGGCCACCGACGCCGCAAATTGGCGCCTGGACCGGCTCCGCCGCCGCGCCGCCCGTGCCCAGGTCCAAAACTACCAGGCCGCCCACTGGGACGGGGGCCCGAACCGCCCCATGTCCATCCTGTTCGATGGCGTGCTCGTCGATGCCCCCTGCTCGGGCATCGGCACCTGGCAACGCAATCCGCATGCCCGCTGGACGACCCAACGCAAAGACGTTGAGGAATTGGCCGCCCTCCAGCGCCGCCTCCTCGACAATGTCGCCCCGGCGGTCAAGCCCGGCGGCCGGCTCATTTACGCCGTTTGCACCATGAGCCGGCCGGAAACCACGGAGGTCGTCAACGCCTTCCAGGCCGCCCATCCGGAATTCGAACCGCTGCCGCTGCGGTGGCCCCTGCCCGGTTTGCCCGACTGGAGCACGCCAACACTCCTGCTGTGGCCGCAGGACACCGACGGCAACGGCATGTTCATCGCCGCCTGGCGGCGCCGCACCGAGTGAACCCGCCGCAAGGGCGGCTCAGTTGCAACGGAACAGGTCGTCGCAACCGGGCGAACCGGCATCCTCCCACACCTTGTTGGGTCCGGCAGAACGGATCAGCACCGAGTTGCCCGAAAAATAGAACGCCAGCGGCGTACCCCATGGATCCACCAGTTCGCCCTTGGCGTTCCGGTCACTCTTCCGCACCGTCAGGATCACCACCTTCTCCCGCCCCTGTCCCAACAATGCACGGGCAATGTCCAGATTCTGGCCCTCCGGATAGTGACCGGTGAACTCCTTGTACTGCTGCAAGGCCAGCAGCAACTGCCCGGCATCCTCCACGAATTTGGCCCGTTGCCCGTCCAACCGTTGGGCGGACCAATGCAGCGATTGCCACCCCGCTCCGAGCGCGGCGGCGACCAACAGCACGACCCACCAAACCTTCCTCACGCCCGGTCATCCAGCAGGAAAAGGGCCAACCGACTGGCAGAGTCAGCACCGTCGCACACACGTTCCCGACAGGCAAAACCGGGCGTACAGGGACCGATCCGGGCGAGCCCGGAGGCCGCTTCGGACCGCGCCATCTCGAGGGCGCAGGCGCCGGGCGCCGGTACGGACTCGATCCGTGTCTGTCGCAGACCGGCCGGCGGTCCGCAGCCTCAACCACCCGCCGGAAGCAGGGAGGACCGTGGCGGGGCTGTGCTGGCTCGCACAGCCAGGGTCACCGGCAATCGCACGGAATCAGCCGGCTGTTTCCGCAACAACTGCGACATGAGGTTCATGGCGGCGTAACCGAGCCGGCGTTTGGGCTGGCGCAGTGTGGTCAGCGGCACCCGGAAGTATTCCGCGGCCAACGTGTTCCCGAAGCCGACCAACGACATCTCCTGGGGAATGCGGATGCCGCGGTTCAACAAATGATGGCCGAATCCGATGGCCGTCAGGTCGTTCGAAGCGAACACGGCGGTCACATCGGGCGCCTCCTCCAACAATTGGGCCGCGGCGCGCTGGCCGTCCTCGATGGTCGTGCCTCCGGCAAACACCCACCGTTCCTCGGGTGTGACCCCGGCTTCCAACAATGCCCGCCGGTAACCTTCCCACCGCTCGCGGGCCCACGGTGCCGCCACGGGCCCCGCTAGGAAGGCGATCCGGCGGTGCCCCAGCTCCAGCAGATGGCGCGTCCCTTCGTACGCGCCGGCCACATCGTCTCCGGCCGCGCTCGGGAACCGGTCGCAGAACGGGGGCGGCTGTCCCAGCACCACCACCGGCGTTCCGGACTGGGCCAGTTCCTCGTAGATCCGTTCCTGGCCGGTCAACCGGGGCGTGGGACAGAGGAAGAGTCCCTCGACCCGGCGTGAGAGCATCCGTTGGATGGCCCGCTCTTCCCGCTCCGCCAGGTTCAGCGTGTGCGCGTAAAGCAGGTCGTACCCGATCTCGTAGGTGCGTTCCTCCAGCGCCAGCAGCACGCGCGCATACACCGGATGCGTCACCGCCGGGAGGATCACCCCCAGCAGGCGCGTGGCCCGCGTGCGCAGGCCGCGCGCCACCGAATCGGGCACGTACCCCATCTCCCGGGCCAGCGCCTGGATCCGCTGCCGCGTGCTCTCCGCCACGTCGGGCAGATCGCGCAACGCCTTGGAGACGGTCATCACCGAGACGCCGGCCCGCTGCGCAATGTCCTTCAGTCGCACCATGGTCAGAGCGTGGTTCCGCGCCAGTGGAGTTTGGACCGCAGGGCCTCGAAAAACGAGCTGCCGGTCAGGTGCATCAGCCGCACGGTGTGCCGGCTGCGCCGGATCCGGACCCGGTCGCCGGCCACCAGCTCCGTCACCGGTTCACCGTCGGCGCTCAGCACGGCCGCGGGCCGTTGGGTGAGCACCTTCACCTCGATGCGGGCGCTGTGGTTGAGGATCAGGGGACGGTTGCTGAGCGTGTGGGGGCAGATGGGCGTCAGCGCCAGGACCTCCGCCGTGGGCAGGACGATGGCGCCACCGGCAGCCAGGGAATAGGCCGTGGAACCCGTGGGAGAACTGATCACCAGCCCGTCCCCGCGATAACAGGTCACCGGATCGCCGTTGATGGTGACGTCCAGATCAATCAGCCGTGATTCACTGCCGTGACTGATGACCACGTCGTTGAGTGCCCGGCAGCGAAACCGCCGGCCGGCGTGGGAAGCCTCGGCTTCCAGCAGGGTCCGGCTTTCGAACGTGAACCGGCCCGACCAGACGCGCTGCAGGGCATCCGGCAACTGCCGCGACGACACCGCCGTCAGGAACCCCAGCCCGCCGATGTTGATGCCCAGCATGGGCGTTGCCAGCCCGGCAATCTCGCGCGCCGTCCGCAACATCGTCCCGTCCCCGCCACAAACCAGCAGCAGATCCACGTTCCGCGCCAGGGCGGCGGCGTCCGGGTACACCTCGGCACTACCGTGCAGCAACCGTTCCGTGGCGGCGTCGGTGGCCACCCGGCGCCCCGCCTGCCGGATCAACCGCGCAGCGGCGGTTACCACGCGTGCGCAGTCCGGTTTGCCCACGTTGCCCACCAGGCCCACCCGGCGTATCCGTTCACCGCGGTTTTTCAAGGTGCACCAGAAACTCCACGTTCCCCGCCGGGCCGCGCAGCGGGGAGGGCATCACCCCCCGCCACTCCAGCCCCAGACGGTCCCTCGCAAACGCCCGCAGTTCCTCCAGCACGCGTGCATGCACGGCCGGATCCCGGATCACACCGCGGCCGCGGCCGGCCTCCCGGCGCCCCGCCTCGAACTGCGGCTTGATCAACGCCACGATTGTACCGCCGGACCGCAGCAAGGCAACGGCAACAGGCAGGATCAACCGCAGCGAGATGAACGAGCAATCCACCACCACCAGGTCCACCGGCTCGAACGGCGCGGGGAATTGGTCCGGGGTCAGATACCGGGCGTTGCAACCCTCCATGACCACCACGCGCGGGTCCTGCCGGAGCTTCCAAGCCAACTGGCCTCGGCCCACGTCCACTGCGTACACCTGGCGGGCACCGTGCTGCAGCAGGCAGTCGGTGAACCCGCCCGTGGACGCCCCCAGATCCACCGCGCGCCAGCCGGTGGGGTCCAGACCGAACGTCTCGAGCGCCGCCTGGAGTTTGTAACCGCCCCGGCTGACGTAACGTTCCGGCGCCTCCAGCTCGAGCACGTCGGCCGGTCGCACCGGGTCGGAAGGTTTTCTTGCGGGCTGGCCGTTGATGCGGACGCGTCCGGCCAGGATGGCCCGCCGGGCCTGTTCCCGGCTGGCACAGAGCCCGCGCGCCACCAGGGCCTGGTCGAGTCGCAGTTTGCCGGACGCCTTCACGCGGAGGCGTCAGCGTGCCGGTCCGGCCGGTGATGTCAACACCCTCTGGAAGGTCGTCTGGTAGGCGTGCAGGAAGAGTTCCTTGTCGGCCACCGCCTTTTCGATGAGCTGCCGGATCAGGAACAGTTCCGCACTGTTGATCACGGCGTGCACACTCTGCTGAAAGGCCTGCAGGGGCATGAAGGTCTGGAACGAATCGCCCAGCAGAATCACCGTGGCGTGCCGGCGCTGGCTCATCGGCATCTGCTGCAGCGCCCGCAGGCTCAGGTTTTCCTCGATCGAGTTGGCGGCGAACAGCTCCTCCAGCACCACCACCTGGTACCGGATCTGGTGAAAGCGCGCCAGAAAATCGCCGTGGGTGGCGGCGGTGTGCACCTTGTAACCCAGCTCCAGGAGGGCCGACCGGACCGCCTCCAGCCATTCGGGCGTGGAGAAGGCCACCAGGGCCGGTTTGTCACTGGCACTCAGGAATTCGAACGTCTCGGCCATGGCGTCAGATCTTCAGTTTCAGGGTCGGCGTGCCGGAGCTGCCCACGCCCGCCTCCTGCGGCGCCTTCAACCGCAGGCCGGTCAGCGGGGTCGTGGGTTCGCCGCGCGCCTTGCGGATGTTGTCGATCCCGCGCGTCACCACGCTGCGTTTGGTGCAGTACTGGACCGCCGTTTCCTCGGTGATGTAGCCGTTTTCGAAAGCCTCCAGACACGAGTAGTCGAACGTCCGCCAGCCGAAGGGCTGGCTGGCCTCGATGATCTCGTAGAAGGTCTTGCCCTCGCTCTCGCCCAGCCGGATCGTCTCCTGCACGCGCAGGTTGGTCCCCATGATCTCCAGCAGCGCGTACCGGCCACCCCCGATCCGTGGCACCAGCCGCTGGCTCACCACCCACCGCAACGCGTCGGCCAGACGCGGCCGGATCTGCTCCTGTTCCTCGGGTTCGAACATGCCGAGGATGCGGTTGATCGTCTGGCCGGCGTCAATGGTGTGGAGCGTGCTGAGCACCAAGTGGCCGGTCTCCGCCGCGCTGAGGGCGATTTTGACCGTCTCCTGGTCACGCATCTCCCCCACCAGGATGACCTTGGGCGCCTGCCGCAATGCCGCCCGAAGGCCGTTGGCGTAGGTGTCGAAATCGGTGCCCAGCTCGCGCTGGTTGAAGGTCGCCTTGTCGTGCTGGTGAACGAACTCGATCGGGTCCTCCAGCGTGACGATGTGCACGGCCTTGGTGCGGTTGATCTCATTCAGGATCGCCGCCAGGGTGGTGCTCTTGCCCGAACCGGTGGCGCCGGTCACCAGGACCAGGCCGGTCTTCTCCTCCGGGATCCGCTTCATCACCTCGGGAAACTTCAGCTCGTCCAGCGTGGGGATCCGCGTGTTCAGCTTGCGCAACACCACCGAGTAATGTCCGCGCTGGGAGAAGACGTTGATGCGGAAGCGGGCCTGATGCCCCAGGGTGTAGGCGGCGTCGCACGAACCGTGCCGCAGCAGCGCCTCGATGTGCCATGGATTGTCGCCGATCAGGTTCAACGCGATCATTTCCGTCTGAAACGGCGTCAGAGCGCCCAGCGGCGGATCAATCTCCACCGGTTTGAGTTCGCCGTAGGACTCCACCTGCAAGGGTTTGCCCACCGTGAACAGCAGGTCCGACACCTCCGGCTGGCTCTCCAGCATGGTGGTGAGGATGTAATCCAGTTCGGGTCGGCGCATGAGTCAGATCTCCTCGTCGTCGGGCGGATGCGGCAGAAAGGGCCGAAACCGCTTTTTGTCCAGGCACTTTTCGTACGCTTCCTCGGGCGAAATCCGTTTCATGCGCAGGTGTTCCATGATCGCATCGTCGAGAGGCTGGTTGCCCAGTTTCTTGCCCACCTGGATCATGCCCGGGATCTGATGGGTCTTGCCCTCGCGCACCAGGTTGGCGATGGCCGTGGTGAACACCAGGATCTCCAGCGCCGCCACGCGGCCCTTGCGATCGATCCGCTTGAACAGGTTCTGGGCCACGATGCCGCGCAACGACTCGGCCAGCGTGGCGCGGATCTTGTTCTGTTGCTCGGCCGGAAAGACGTCAATGATGCGGTCCACCGTCTTGGCCGCGCTCGGCGTGTGCAGCGTGCCGAAGACCAGGTGCCCCGTGGCCGCCGCGATCAAGGCCAGCTCGATGGTCTCCAAGTCCCGCAGTTCACCGATCAGGATGATGTCGGGGTCCTCGCGCAGCGCACCGCGCAATCCCGAGGCAAAGGACTTGGTGTGCACCCCCACCTCGCGATGCTGGACCAGGCAGTTCTTGCTCTCGTGGACGAACTCGATGGGGTCTTCCAGCGTGATGATGTGATCGCGCCGGTTCCGGTTGGCGTAGTCAATGATCGCCGCCAGGGTGGTGCTCTTGCCCGAACCGGTGGGGCCGGTCACCACCACCAGCCCCTTCTCCAGCATGGCGAACTTCTTGAGCACCGGCGGCAGCGGCGCGTCCATCTTCTCGAAATCTTCGAACGACAGCACCTTCGTGGGGATCTGGCGGAACACGGCGCTGATGCCGTTTTTCTGCATGAAGTAGTTGGCCCGGAACCGCGAAATGTTCGGAATCTCGTACCCAAAGTCCACGTCCCCGGTTTCTTCGAAGATCTTGATTTTGTAGTCCGGGGTGATTTCGTAGAGCATGCGCTTGAGCTCGTCCGGGTCCAGCGGCGGATGATCAATCCGGTGCAGTTCCCCGTTGATGCGCAGCATGGGAACATTGCCCGAGGAAAGATGCAGGTCCGAGGCCTTGTGCTCGAACATCAAATTGAAAAAGGCATCAATCTTCGCCATAGCACCTGCCTGCTCGCACGGGCCCGGCCGCGCCGGGCTTCGGCGATACCACCACCGTGAACACGGTCGTCGCCAGCATCCTTGAGTCGCTCCAGCCCCGCGGCTGGCTGCGGTTCGACCAGTTCATGGCCCTGGCCCTGTATTGTCCGGGTTCTGGATACTATGAACAGAAACCGGACAATCCCGGCCGCCGCGGCGACTACTACACCAGCGTCAGCGTCGGCCCCCTTTTCGCAGAGCTACTTGCGTTCCAACTGGCCGACTGGTTGCAACCTCTGGCGGCCCGGACCGGTCCGGACACGACGCTCCACTGCGTCGAGGCCGCCGGCCATGATGGTCGGCTGGCGCGCGAGATTCTTGAGTGGTTTCATCAAAACCGGCCGCTCCTGGCCCGGCGCCTCCGTTACATCCTGCTCGAGCCCTCGGCCCGCCGTCGCGACTGGCAGCGCGCCACCCTCGGACCCTGGGCCGCATGCGTGGATTGGCCCGGCGAACCGGCCGAACTTACCGATCCCACAGCCCCGGTTTGGTTTCCCCTCCCCCCGCGCAGCGTCCGCGGCGTGATCTTCGCCAACGAGCTCCTCGACGCCTTCCCCATCCGGCGGCTCTGCTGGAATGCCCGGGCCCGACACTGGTCCGAGTGGGGCGTGACCTGGCAGAACGGACGGTTCACCTGGACCCTCCTGCCCGATCCACCCGAGTGGGTCCGCGAGCGCGCCGACCTGCTGGAGCAGCTCGGGTTCAAGCTCCCGACCGCGCTCCTCGATCTGCTGCCCGATCGGTTCACCCTCGACGTCAGTCCGGCAGCAATGGGGTGGTGGCAACAAGCCGCCCAAAGCCTCGAAGAAGGATGGCTGGTGACCTTCGATTACGGCCTGGACGCCGAAGAGTGCCTCCATCCGGCCCGCAGCCGGGGAACGTTGCGGTCCTACCATCGCCATCGCCTCGCCCCCGACCCGCTGGATCGTCCCGGCCAGCAGGATCTCACCGCCCACGTCGTCTTCACCGCCCTTCAACAAGCCGGTGAAGCCGCCAGCCTCCAAACCGTGCTGCGCCAGCCACAGGGCCGTTTCCTCTCCGAAATCGCGCGCCGCTGGGCTGAACAGAGCGGAGGACAACTGCCGTGGGATCCGGCCCGCCTCCGGCAGTTCCATACCCTCACCCACCCGGACCACCTCGGGCACGCCCTCCATGTGTTCCTCCAAAGGCGCGGCCCCGGCGCATGAACATTCGCCCGCGCATCGCACCGGTCCATCCGCACCGCCTCCGTGGTCCCGCCGCCTGGCCGCCGATTCAACGGAAACTTGCACCTGCGCCGCCAAACCCTACTTTCGCCCCGTGCGCGAACCGGATGCCATGACCGTTATGAACCGGGCCGCCGCGCCGAATTCAACCGCGGTCGGCCCATCCCGCCCGAGCGACTTTCAACCGGAACCCTTCGTCCACCGGCACATCGGCCCGCGCGAGGACGAAATCCGGGACATGCTGGCCGTGCTCGGCCACGCCAGCCTGGATGAACTGACTGCCGCAGCCCTGCCGCCGGAGCTTCACACCTCCCGTCCCCTGAACCTGCCGCCGGCCCGGACCGAATCGGAGATCCTCCGCGAGCTGGGCGAACGGGCACGCGAAAATCGCCTGTTCCGCTCGTACATCGGCCAGGGTTACCACGGCTGCGTCACGCCCCCGGTCGTCCAGCGCAACATTCTCGAAAACCCGGGCTGGTACACCGCCTACACCCCCTACCAGTCGGAGATCTCCCAGGGACGGTTGGAAGCCCTGCTGAACTTCCAAACCATGGTGCGTGACCTGACCGGGCTCGAAATCGCCAATGCCTCCCTGCTGGACGAGGCCACCGCCGCCGCCGAGGCCATGATGATGTGCCACCGGCTCCGGGGCGGGCCCACCCGGACCCGTTTCTTCGTGGCGGAGGATTGTCATCCGCAGACCCTGGCCGTGGTCCGCACACGCGCCCGCGCCCTGGGATTCGAAATCGTCGCAGGAACCCCGCGGAGCACCCGTCTGGACGATTCCTTCTTCGGCGCACTAGTGCAATACCCGGCCACCGACGGCGCCGTGCACGACTACACCGACTGGGCCGCCCATGTCCACGAAGCGGGCGCGTTGCTGGTGGCAGCCACGGATCTTCTGGCCCTGACCCTGCTGCCGCCGCCGGGCGCCTGGGGGGCCGACATCGCCGTCGGCAGCGCCCAGCGATTCGGCGTTCCCATGTTCTACGGAGGTCCCCACCCCGCCTTCCTGGCCACGCGCGACGCTTTCAAACGCCAGATGCCCGGCCGATTGGTCGGCATCTCGCGCGACGCACGCGGCCGGCCCGCCCTGCGACTGGCACTCGGCACACGCGAACAGCACATCCGCCGGGAAAAGGCCACCAGCAACATCTGCACCGCCCAGGCCCTGCTGGCCATCGTTGCCATGGCCTACGCCGCCTTCCATGGTCCGCACGGCCTGCGCCGCATCGCGCTGCGCATCCACAACCTGACGCGCACGCTCGCCGCCGGCCTGAAACGGCTGGGCTACACCGTCCGACCCGACCCGGCCTCCGCATCCCCACCTGCCGGTGGCCCGCCCCTGCCCTTTTTCGACACCTTGACGGTCCAAACCGACGCCGCACAAGCCCGCGAAATCCACGAACGGGCCGCCTTGCACCGCATCAACTTCCGGCGCGTCAACGAGACCACCATCGGAATCTCGCTGGACGAAACCACCACACCCGACGACGTCCGCGAGATCTGGCAGGTGTTCCGCGGCGATCAACCGGTGACCTTCGATTTCGAGGACCTCACCGAACCCTTGGACGAATCACGGTTGCGCCCGGTGAACTACCTGCAGCACCCGGTCTTCAACCGCTACCACTCCGAAACGGAGATGCTCCGTTACCTGCGGCGGCTTGAATCGAAAGACTTTTCCCTCTGCCACACCATGATCCCGCTGGGATCCTGCACCATGAAACTCAACCCCACCGCCGCCCTGATGCCGGTCACCTGGCCGGAATGGGCGCACCTGCATCCCTTCGTTCCGCCGGAACAGGCCCGCGGCTGGCATCGGATCCTGGAAGACCTGAAGAGCTGGCTGGCGGAGATCACCGGATTCCCTGCCATCTCCCTTCAACCCAACGCAGGGTCCCAGGGCGAGTACGCGGGGCTGTTGGTCATCCGCGCATGGCACGAGCACCGGGGCGAACCGCACCGGAACGTGTGTCTCATCCCCACCTCCGCCCACGGCACGAATCCCGCCAGCGCCACCATGGCAGGACTCAGGGTCGTGGCCGTTGCCTGCGATCGCCAGGGCAACGTGGACCTGGAGGATCTCCGGGCCAAGGCGGCCGCGCATCGCGAGCGGCTGGCCTGCCTCATGATCACCTACCCCTCCACCCATGGGGTCTTCGAGCCCGGCATCCGTGAAATCTGCCGCATCGTCCACGATCACGGCGGTCTCGTTTACATGGACGGCGCCAATCTCAACGCCTTGGTCGGGCTGGCCCGACCCGCCGAACTGGGGGCCGACGTCTGCCACGTCAACCTCCACAAAACCTTCGCCATCCCGCACGGCGGGGGCGGGCCCGGCGCCGGCCCCATCGGAGTGGCCGGCTTCCTGCGCGAATTCCTGCCGGACCATCCGGTTCTGCCGGCCGGTCAACGGCCGGGCCGCGGCATCGGCCCCGTCGCAGCCGCGCCTTGGGGAAGCGCCGGCATCCTCCTCATCTCATGGGCCTACATCCGTCTCATGGGCGCGGAAGGACTCCGCCGCGCCACCCAGGTCGCCATTCTCAACGCCAACTACATCTCACGCCGCCTGGAAGACTGTTACCCCACGCTTTACCAGGGTCCGAACGGACTGGTGGCGCACGAGTGCATCCTGGACCTGCGCCGGTTCCACCACGTCACCGCCGAGGACGTGGCCAAACGGCTCATGGACTACGGGTTTCACGCCCCCACCCTCTCCTGGCCGGTCGCCGGCACGCTCATGGTCGAACCCACCGAAAGCGAGTCCAAGGCCGAGCTGGACCGATTCTGCGAAGCCATGCGGTCCATCCACGCCGAGATCGCGGAGATCGAAACCGGGCGGATGGATGCCCGGGACAACCCCCTCAAAAACGCGCCGCACACCGCCGACATGGTGGGAGCCGACACCTGGACGCACCCTTACTCCCGCCAACAGGCCGCCTGGCCCCTCCCCTCGTTGCTCGAACACAAATGGTGGCCCGCAGTGGCCCGCGTGGACAACGTCTACGGCGACCGTCACCCGGTCTGCGCCTGCGGCAGCGTGGCCGATTACACCTCCCCCTCTTGAGCCACCGCCCCGGCCGTGGTTAAGTGCAAGGGCAAAAAAACAAGGACCAACCGATGAAGATCACCGACATCCTGCTGGCCGAACACATCGTCTTCCACAACATCTTCGATCACATCGAAAAAACGCTGCCCCGGCTCCGGACACTCGCCGAGATTCGGGCCATGGCGGCGATGCTGGAAGATCTGCTCCGCGGCCACTCCCAGACCGAGGACGAACTGCTGCTGGCACCCCTGGAGCATTACCTCGAACAAATCGGCCAGCGCGACTCCTTCGAACACGAACATCACGAGATAGACGCCAACCTTCTGAAGATCCAGCAGGCACGCACCGTGCCCGAGGCCAGGCGCCTCCTCCAGCACGCCGTCGCCTACTCCCGCAAACACTTCGATCACGAGGAGCGCATCGTCTTTCCCCTGGCCGAGAAGGTCATGAAAGCCTCCACGCTGCGGGAACTGGGACGCACATGGCTCCGCAAACGTGACGCCCTGCCGGGCTGACCCGGCGCAGCCACTGCCGGGCCCCGCCTATCCCCCGGGCGTGCAGCCCGACCGGACGCTTCAACCCGGCGGCGCCGCGGCTGTCGTCCGGCACTCCGCACCTCCCCGCCGCGCCCAGCTTTCCAGGGCAGCCGTCACGCCTTCAACCAGCGCCTCCACACGCATGCCCAGCGGATAATCCGAAGGCGACTCCAGGGTGTACGACAGCAGCGTCCACCCGTGATGCACCAGCCAGAACGACTCCGGCCATTCCGGACGCGACTCCGGATCCACCGCCGGTCGAATCAGCCCGCCCGAGGCAGGCCGGCCCTCGATCACCGGCGACAAGTCCAACGGACAGACCCGCTCCACCCGCGCCAGGATCGTCTCAGCCAGAGAAGGCAGCCCGCGCGGATTCAACTCGTACAGGTAAAATCCCGGCGCCTCCCAATCCTCGTGCAGGCAAAAGCTCACCCCGAACGGCGCCTGGCGCCGAAGCCAGTCCACGTGCGCACGCACCTCCGGTGAACGCAGGTGCCGGTAATCCCGGTTCAGGTCCAGGCCGTCCGGATTCTCCCGTCGGTTCTGCCGCATGCCCCAGGGATTCAAGCACGGAACCACCACCAGCGACACCCCCTGCGGCCACCGGTCCCGCTCCAGCAACCGCTGCACCGCCACCAACCCGGCCGGTTCGTCACCATGAATCCCCGCACTCACATAGGCCCGGAGCCCTCCCGGCGCCTCCCCCACCGGATTCCCCTCCCGCACAAAGGCCGGCAGGGGCCCCCGCCCCTCCACGGGAATCTCGCAACACACCCAACCATGGGCCCCGGCAGCCGCCACGCACCCCTGCAGCACCGCATCCACATCAATGGTCTCGCCCCGATATCCGCCCCGGTTGCGATACAGCCTCGACATGACACTTTCCGCCGCGGTCCCCGCCGACCAGCCGCACCCCGCGCCTGGCCTAGGCCACGGCAGCCGGCCCAGCAGCCGGCACCTCTCCCCTCCCGGGCTCCTCCGCGAGATCGCGCGACCCTCCACAGCCACAACCCTCCCCGCCATCCTCCGTCCAGTGCGGATCCAGCCCCAGATCCCGCAACATCTGCAGATCCTGCTCCACCGGCCGGTTCACCGTCGTCAGGTAGTTCCCGATCATCAACGCGCTGGCACCCGCCATGAAAACCATGCTCTGCAAATCCCGCAGATTCACCGCGCGTCCACCCGCCACCATGATCTCCTGCCGGGGCAGGATGAAACGGAAACAGGCAATCGTTTGCAGGATCTCCAGCGGGGGCAACGGCGGACGGTTGGCAAAAGGTGTGCCCGGGATCGGATTCAGGATGTTGATGGGAACGATGCTCGCGCCCACCTCCTTCAGGGCAAAAGCCAGGTCGCACCGATCCTCCCGCGTCTCCCCCATGCCGATGATGCCCCCGGAACAGATCCGGATGCCCGCCTGCCGCAGATGCTTCAGCGTCTGCAACCGCTCCTCGTACGTGTGCGTGTCGCACACCTCGGGGAAAAACCGCCGCGAGGTCTCCAAGTTGTGGTTGTAACATTCACAACCGGCCTCCTTCAGCTTCCTGGCCACCTCCGGACTCTTGATGATCCCCAAGGACGCGTCCGGCCGGACCTTGCCCTGCGCCTTCAACGCACGAAACTGCGCCAACAGCGCATCCAGAACCGGCCCCTCCTCCAACCCGCGCCAGGCCGCCACCAAACCAAAACCCACCGCACCGTTGCGCCCGGCCTCCTCGGCCGCGGTCAACACCTCCTCCAACGGCAACAACCCGTACCGCGGCGCCCCGGTCTGGTACAAGGCCGACTGCGCACAAAACCGGCAGTTCTCCGGACACCCGCCAGCCTTCACATTCACGATCGAACAAAGGTGAATCCGGTTGCCCTTGAACCGCTCCCGGATCCGATTCGCCCAGGCCATCAGATCGTAAATGTCCGCGCTGGACTCCAAATGAAACAGCTCCAAGGCCTCCTCGCGCGTGATCTCGCCGCCGGCCAACACCCGCCGACCCAGCTCGGCTATGCGCGCCGATTTCCCTGCGTCAACCATCGTCGTGTTCACGGTTGACGAAAATAGCGGGCCCCACCAACCCCGCAAGCCCGCAAGCCCCTCGGCACAGGGCAACCCTCCGGCGACTCCTTCAGGCCCGCCCCCGCGAGCAACCGTGGTCGGACCTGTCAGGGACCGTTTCGCTCCGGGTGTCCATTCCTTCACTAGCATGCCTGCCCTGTTCTGCCGCCGTGTGCCGCCGCCACCAGTCCTTCAGCGCGCGGCCATGCTCGTGCAGCTTCTCCAGGGCCCGCACGATGTCGTCCATCTCCTGTTGATCGGCGAGCAACAGCCGGGATTCCAACCAGATCGCCTGCCGGCACAACCGCCGGGCGTTCACACATCCCCGGCCCGGCACAGCGTCCGCGCAGACGGCCGCGAGACCCACGTCCGACAATTTCCGGGACCAGCGAAGCCACCGGTCCGGCAACGACTCGCGCCAGCCCACCCCGCACGGGATGCCTTCCGCCGCCAGAGCCGCCACCACCGCATCGCGCGGCGCACCGAACCGGTCGGCGTCCAGTCGCATCAGAAACCCGCCACAACCGTGACGCGTGCACCCGTCCGTCCGCGGCTGCGGGTGAACGCCGGGCACGGACGCCAGTCGCTCCGCCAGATACCGGCTTCGTTGATCGCGCCGGCGCGCCGTCAGCTCGAACCGGTCGAGTTGGGCATTCAGCACCGCACCGGCAAACTCGCCCAGCGACATGGCCTCCCAGGTCTCCGGCCATTCACCGGCGCCCTGGCCGCCGGGGCCGTCCCTGCCCAGAAGCGTCCGACACCGCGCCGCCCATTCCCCGTCGCCGGTGATCACCACCCCGGCCTCGCCCCCCGGCACGACCGTATCCGCACACAAGGAGAACACCCCGGCACGACCCCAGGTCCCGCAGGGCCGGTCACGGTACATCCCTGCATGGGCATGCGACGCGTCCTCCCACACGATCCAACCCCGTTCGTGTGCCCGTTCCAGCAAGGGTTCCATGCTCACCGGCAGTCCGGCCGTATGGAATACCAACACCCCCCGCACTTCCTCTTCAGCCACCGCATCCACAGTCGCCAGGTCTGCGTTTCCGGTCTCCAGGCCCACATCCGCAAACACCGGACGCAATCCCGTCCCCAGCACGGCGCTCACCAGGTTCAAGGGACCGTACGCCGGCAGGATCACCTTCGCCCCTCGTTCCAGACCCGCGGCCAGCAGCGCCAGTCGTAGCGCGGTAGCATGCCCGGCAACCGCGAAGGCGTGCCGCACGCCGCGGGCACCGGCAAACCGCCGCTCGAACAGAGACACCTCCCCGCCGGCCGGGTGTTGCCACCGACCCTCCCGCAGCACGCGCAGCAGCCGGCGCTCTTCCTCCCGCCCTCCGGCGGGCCATTGCGGCCACGGCCGCCGCCGCACCGGTTCACCTCCCAACAACGCAGGTTGGGTCCGTTTCCAAATGTTCATGGCCAATGCGACTTCCTTTCGTTCCAGCTCCTCCGGACATGCTCGGAAGATTCGATTCCGCCTGCGCCGCAGATCGGACTGCAAACTCAAAGCCGAAGCTGCCCCCGTCCACAAGATCGAAAAACCTCTCGCCCGACTTGGGCCAGCGCGATTTCATCAGCGCGGTCCGGGGCGATCGGCAAGCGCCATGCGCTCCGATCATAAACCTCCGCTGAACCCCGGCGCGCCGCAAAAACCGCATATCCCGGCACCGCAAGCTCAGCCGGAGTCAATTGGAGAGCCGGGGCTCGAAATGGTTGTCCGACAGCCTGGCAAGCGATGAACGGAGACCGGCCGGGCCGGTCGGTCCGCTGCCGTGGGGGACCGAATGCCGCCGGCGCAACAAACAGGCGCCTCCTCGCGGACCGAACCGGCAGGGCCCGATCCACACCTTCCACCGGTCCTTTTGGCAGCCGGGCAGACCCGCGCGCGGCTGCCCACACGCGCCCGCTTGTGGAAGCGTCGTCAGAGGTGTCACCCCCGCCGGGCGGTCTGCCAGGCGGCCGGCCCACCGCCGGGAGGGCCGGTACCTGCCTCCCCTGGCAAAGATGAGAAACACACCAAAGGGCGATCTGGCAACTGCGCCGTGCTGCCGCACACCGTTCGCGCAGCGTTCCGGCCGCTCGCCTGCAGCTCCCCTTGCGGGCCTGACGAGGTTCCTACGCGGTTTTGGCAAACCTCTTCCGCAACAGCGGCGGCTGGCAGAGCAGGTCAATGGATCACGGTTCGGCCGGGCGCCGTACCGCGGGCGGGATTGGAGTTACCGGCCCAATCCCTGCTGAACGTTCTCCAGGGCCTTGCTGGCTTCGGTGGCCACCTTGTCGGTTGCGTCCTTCACCACCTTCTTCAACTGCTCCATCACCTGTTGCACCGCCTGCTTTTGCTCGGCGGTCAGTTGCGGATGGGCGGCCAGCTTCTGCAGCTCGGCCAAAGCCGCGGCGTGATCGCCGAATCGCAACAACTCCGCCGCGTTGTCCGCCGCTGCCTTCACCGGGCCCTCGGCCGACGCAAAACTCCGCTCCAAGGGCGCCGGATCCACCGTGGCGGTGTTGCCGCTCCTGGAGCATCCCATCAGACCACCACCGATCGCCGCTGCCAGCAAGACCGCCCACACAGCCAGTCGGGTTTTCATTTTGCCGTGCTTCCTTTGCAGGGTTGGATTGCTTTCCGTCATCCAGGGATATTCCCGCAACGATGGGAGGGCGTCAAATCCGGATCGCTCCCGGTGCTCCCGGCCGCGGCGCCCGGCCGGGGATGGCCATCAGACGATCCTCCCTCACGGCAGCGCCCTGCGCAGGGACTCCCATGCTGCCAGAGCGGCCTGACGTGCCGCCGCGTGGCTCACGATCGGCTCGGGATACTCGCTGCCCAACCGCACGCCGGCCTCTTTGAGAACCGATGGCGGCGCCTCGAACGGGCGATGGATCCAACGCGCCGGCAGGCGCGCCAACTCGGGACACCAGCGCCGCACGTATGCACCGTCCGGATCGAACTTCTCCCCTTGAAGGACCGGGTGGAACACGCGGAAGTAGGGCGCGGCGTCCACCCCACACCCGGCCGTCCATTGCCAGCCCAGCGTGTTGTTGGCCAGATCCGCGTCCACCAAGGTGTCCCAGAACCATCGCGCGCCCGACTGCCAGGCAATCCGCAGGTCCTTCACCAAAAAGGAGGCCACGATCATCCGCACGCGATTGTGCATCCAGCCCGTCGTCCACAGCTCTCGCATCCCGGCGTCCACAATCGGATAGCCCGTCCGGCCCCTCTGCCAGGCCCGCAGGCCCGACGCATCCTCCCGCCAGCGAAACCGTTCCCACTCGGTTCGCAGCGGCCGGTCGGTGCACTCCGGCCGATGCCAAAGCAGGTGATGAGCGAACTCGCGCCAACCCAGTTCCCGCAGAAACACGGACTCGCGCCATCGGGCGGCAGGCAAACCCCTGCGCTCCGCCATGGACCGTACCGCGTGCCACACTTGGCGGGCCGACACCTCCCCGAAATGCAGGTGAGCCGACAAACGCGAGGTCCCCTCCTCGGCCGGCCGATTCCGGCGCTCTGCGTACAGGTCCCAGCTCCCCTCCAAAAACCGGCGCAACCGGTCCCGCGCACCCGGTTCACCCGGCACCCACGCGGATCTCAGTCCCCCGGCCCAGTCCGGTCGCGGCAGCAGACCCAGCTCTTCCAAGGGAACGGATGGCGGCCATCTCTTCGGTCCCTGCAGCGGCCCGGGTTGCGGCAACGGCGGCGGCGGATCCGCCAGGCTCAGGCACTTCCGCCAAAACGCGGTGAACACTTCGAAGGGTTTGCCCGATCCCGTACGCACCGTCTCCGGTTCGAACAGGAAGAGGTCCGGCCAGACACGGAATTCGACACCGGCAGGGCCCAGGGCGGCGGCCACCCGGGAGTCCATTTTGCGCCAGGCCGGCTCCACCCGGCGGTTGGCGTAAACCGCTCGGGCACCCGTCTCCTTTGCCAGACCAAGGAGCGCCCCGGCCGCCGGCCCCCGCCGGATCACCAGCCGCAGACCTTGTTTGCGTAGCGAGGCGTCCAAGGCAGCCAGCGAGTGGTGCAACCACCAACGCGACGCACCGCCCGGAGCCCAGGGCAATTCCTCCTCGGGCGACCATACATACACCGGCACCACCGGCGCACCCGCCGAGGCCGCCTGCCACAAAGCCTCATGATCCGCCAAACGCAGATCCAGTCGAAACCAGACCAAGATCGGGCTCATGACGCCGAAATGTGGATCTCCGAGGTGGCAGGGTCAAAATCTCCGGACCATACGCGGGCAGCCTGTTTGACGTCCGAAGCGTGGGGTCCCACACGCCACTGGCCCATCTCGTCATCCGCGCCGTGGAGCCACCTTCCTTCCGGCCCGCGGACCCCAAACCGCTGCCGGCTGCCCCCCCGTTGGCACCTGCCCCCGCCCCCGGCACAGTCCCGAAGAAGTCAGAATTCCTCGGGCAGGTCCCTTGGCGGGTTTCCTCCGGGAGCCCGGATTTCCAGGACCGATCCCGGCGGCAGCTCGGGCCGCACCTTGCCGCCGGTGGCCAGAACGAAAGTGTCCCGGTGGCGAACCTCGGCACGGATGCTGTCGCGTGCTTCCCATGGCGCACCCGAAGCGGTGAAACGTGCCCGCGTGAGCGCTCGCCAGGATCCGGACAGCTCACGAATCCAACCGCTCCCGAAAGAGGCCCGACGTTCCTCTGCTGCGCTTCGTCCATCGCGCCGAAAGTCTTCCAGGAACGAATAGAGCCCGGTCATGGACTGTCCGCCCGTCCGCGCCCGAAAGGTCACCACATGCCGCCAACTGCCCGACTCTCCGTCGCGAACCCAGCCGGCATACCGGGTCCGCTCGCCTTCCACCCTGGCCCGGACCAGGAATCGGTAGGGCACGTTCGTTCGCCAGGAAAAGTCCATCATGGCCTGTCCGCCGGTGCCTTCCCCGCCAAAGCGGCGAATCCGCACACCCTCAGCGTGCGACACCACTTCGACCCGACGATCCGCGGGGACGGCAGCGGGGTCGTCCCCCTGCGCATCGTCCCAAACGGAAAAGAGCAACACCCGCCGTCCGTCGGTCAGCTCTTGCAAGCCGAAATAGCCCACCTGCCAGCCGCAGACCATGAAGAACGACCCCGGCACCGTCCGTTCCACGCAGGTCTCCAACGTGAACACGTCGGCCGACGGCGCCAGCCAGGCCAGGTGAACCGACCGCGCTGCGCGTGGCAGGCCCTCTTCTGCCGCCAGGCCACCTGCCGGGCCGGCCCCGAGCAGCCCCAATAGAACGAGAAGCGACGGGAAAGCCGCGCAAGACCGCCCGCCCTTGGAAAAGGCATGGCGCGCCATCGGTGGGGAGACGCCCTTCACGGGACCCTGCCTCCTAGGCGTCGGTGGAATCCGGCGGGGCGGTGGAGGTGGTCCGTTCCACCCAGGCCGTGGCATGCTGGACGAGTTCGACCGCGTTTTTCAGGCCCAGTTTGCGTTTGATCTGCTCCCGGTAGTATTCCACCGTTTTAACGCTGAGATGGAGTTCCTGGGCGATTTGGCGCGTGGTTTTCCACCGGCCAATCAGTTCGAACACCTCCAGTTCGCGGTCGCTGAGCAGGTCGGCGGGCGAAGCGGCGGGAGCGGGATGTTTTTGCAATTGTTTTTGGAGGAGTTTCACCGCCATGGCGTCGCTGACGTAAACCGAGCCGTTCAGCAACCGGCGCACTGCTTCCAGCACCTTGTCCAGCGCCTGATCCTTCATCAGGTACCCCATGGCACCCGCCCGGAAGGCCACTTCGGCGTAAACGGATTCGTCGTGGACGCTCAGAACGAGGATGGGCATGGAGGGGAAACGCGCCTTGAGATTGCGCACCAGTTCAAGCCCGCTGGACTCCTTCAACGAAAGGTCGGCGATCACCAGGTCCGGTTTCAGTCGTTCGGCGGCTGAAAAGGCCGCGCCTGCGTCGGCCTCCTCGCCGCACACCTCCATGTCCGGTTGCCGGTTGATGAGCTGGGCAATCCCGAAGCGAACGACGGCGTGGTCGTCCACCAAAAGGATCCGGGCTTTCCTGCCCTCCGGTTGGGCGTGATGCCGCTGCGTCATGTCTCCGCTCCCAACGCCGCTGTTTGCAGCCATTCTGGCGCAGAAACATGGTCATTTGCAACAGGGAAACCCACCACGCGGGAGCCCCCGCAGGGCTGTTTCAGCTGCACGGACCACAGGGGGCCGAGAACGCCATGGGCTCCGATCAAAAACCTCCGCTGAACCCCGGCGCGCCGGCCAGGGTTGGGCCCGGTCCAGCCCGGGGCGTGGCGGTTTCCGGAGCGCAGGGGTCCCGGATCCCGGGAAATTGCTTGGACCTCCGGGGGCAACCCGTTAGAGTCCGGGCCGGTGCCTATGAAAAACAGCTCGCTTACACCCGCCCTGCTCGGCGTGTTGCTGGTCTTCACGCTCGGCACGCTGGGGCTCACGTTCTTGAACGTGCAATTGATCCGCAAGGCCAGGTCGCTCCAAGACGTGGCCAACCAGATCAACACCGTTCGAGCCACACTGGATTCCCTGGCCCGCGAGGCCATCGCCTACAGTCAGACCAACCCGGCCATTGACCCGATCCTCATCTCCGTGGGGCTGAAGAACCCGGCCGCCAACGCGGGCACCGGAAACCGGCCGGCCGGCCGCCAGCCTTGAAACACGCCTGATCCGTTTCCCCAGACTCTTGACTGCCATGAACGAGAACTCCGCACCCACTGCCCCATCTGCACCGCAGACCCCTCGATCCTCGGCAGAGGACCTCACGCGCGCCGTTGCCAGACTCCAGACCCAGTTGCAGGCGGCGTTGGTGCTCATGATCATGGTGACCGGCGCGCTCAACCTCTACCTCCTGCGGCAGTACGTCGCGCTGCGAAAGGACGTGCAACGATTGGAGCCCCAGGTCGGCCAGATGATGGACATCTACAACAAGGCCACCGTTCCGCTGGCCAGGGTGTTCCTGGGTCATCTGGCCGACTACGCGCGGCAACACCCCGATTTCCAGCCCATCCTCGACCGGTACCGGGTCCAGGTCGGGCCCGGCACGGGTGCGCCCCCGGCAGGCACACAGGCCCCTGCTCAAGGGGGCACCAATCCGGCCCCGCCCCGGCCATGACCGTCCACCGCCGCGGCGGCAAGGCCCATCCATCCACGGCCGATCCGGCCTCCAACCTGCGGATCCACGCTGCGGCATCTGAAAAGGAGCTTAGTCGCAAACGCCGCGTTTGCGGCCCAAGGCGCGGCTCTTGGCCCGACAACCGGGTTTTCGCCTCCGCCGTCCGTCCGCGTCTGCAACTCGAGAAGGCCAGGCGAAACCGCCGTAGTCCGTGCGATCCCGTCCCCGCGGCCAGGCCACCGGCGGGGAGAACCCGTGTGCGGCAACCGACTCGGCTTCCGGACCGTGGGGGTTCGCATCCTCGGCGAGTGCGCACGCACGCTTCCTCCGCCTCCTGCCGGTGAAACGCTGCGGCTCCTGGTCCACAAGCCCCCGCGGGGTGCCACGGGTCCGCTCCTGGCATCACATGCCCATCCAGGCCCTCCGGCGAGGCGCGGCCGCTTGCCAAGCTTGCAGCCGGTCGCGGGAGCGGACCTCAAGGTGGCTTGCAGGGCAGGCCATCAGAAGGTGTGGAGCCGGAGTCCGGCAGAACGGGTCGGCGCGAGATTGCTGCCGGTCTTCGCACCCCTACAATGGCCCCCATGGACGGGCTGGAATCGTGGCTTTTCCCGGGAGGGCAGTTCCTGGGTGTCCGCTGGAGCGTCTGGAAGTTCATCGGCTACGCGGGCAACGTGCTGTTTTTTTCCCGCTTTCTGGTCCAGTGGTACGCCACGGAAAAGCTCAAACGGGTGGTGGTGCCCCCGGCCTTCTGGTGGTTGAGCCTGGCGGGTTCCCTCCTGTTGCTGGTGTATGCGCTGCGCCAGCGCGACTCGGTGTTCATCCTGGCCTACCTGTTCACCTGGATCCCGTACACACGAAACCTGGTCATTCACTACCGGCACCTGGAAGCGCACCTGACCTGTCCGGCATGCCAACAACTCTGTCCGCCCCAGTCCCGTTTTTGCTTCCAGTGCGGAACCGCGCTGACGAAGGAAGTGCCTCCGCAGGGGGAAAGTCCCGCGGCCGGGAGATAGGAGGAAAGTGTGCAGTCCTACGGCGTGACCGGCTGTTGCAGCGACTGCACCACCTGTTCCAGCCGCCGGACCACATCGAGGGCCCGGGCCCGTCGCACCCCGCCGACCTGAAGAATCGCCTGTACGTCGTCCAGGATCTGCCGGGTGCGCCCGGGCGCCAGGCTGGCGCCGTTTACCAGCGCATACAAGTCCGTGCCCAGCCGACGGAGCTCACCCTCTTCGAGCACGGCGCCCGGCAGCGCCCGTGCCAGGGCTTCCACCACTTCTCGCAACCTGGTCTCGGCAGGCTTCTGCGGTCCTCGAGCAGCCGCGGTCAGGGCCTTGACGAGCGCATCTTTTTCTTCCGCCGTCACCGCCCCCGGTCCCTTGAGCGGTTCCAGCGCCTTCACCACTTGCGCGATGGCCGCCTGGGCGGCTGCGGCCGCGGCTTGTGCCGCCTGTGAAGTCGCCTGCGCGGGGGCGGCCACCTGCTCCGCCGGGGTCGTGACCCCTTGGCGAACGTTGTTCTGATTCACCAATTCCTTGGCGCGCTGTTTGACGATGACCGCCCCGGCTCCCTGCGCCGCGGCCGGGGGCACTTGGGCAATCGCGAGGGCGGCGCCCAACAATACGGGGCAAAGTTTCATGATGACACTTCCTTTCGGATTCAGGGTTGTCCCACCGGGGCTGTGGAAGCCGTCCGACGGGCGGTGAGAGGGTGATCCTTGGACCACAGGTGCAGGTAGTCCACCACGATCATCTCCGCTTCACGCAGAACAAAGTCGTGTGCGGGAGATGTGCTGTCGTCCTCGTCCAACGGGTCCTCGTCGGCAGGATCGGCTGCGGGGGCCCCGTCCGGGTTCTCGCCCGGGGCGGAGGCCGATGCCAGCTGGTTGGTTCCGAGGCCGGAGCCCGGACTGTCCGAGTTCCGGGCAGACGGATTTGCTGGTGTGACCGGCTCCGGCAGCCCGGGCTTGTCCACATCAGCCAGGGTGATCTCCCACATCTTGGGCTGAACTTCGTGGCGCGCCAACCTCTCCTTCTGCCGGGCCTTCCGTCGTGCTTCCAGTTCCTCCTTTTCGCGCAGCCGCTCCTGCTCGTTCAGGGAGATGGTGCGATCGGCCTGCTGTTGCAGGAACCGCTCGATGTCCTCGCGCACATAGGCAAAATCCCGGGACGCGGCCACACGTTCGGCCGAACGTTTCCGGAGCTCTTCCAGGTAGGGTGCCACCCAGTCGAGCGGTTCGAACTTCGCGCTTTCGATCTTGTCCCAGGGCAACGGATTGTCCAACGCGCTTTCTCCCACCTCCTTGGAGACGTTCAGGACCGAAGGCAACACGATGTCCGGCACCACACCTTTCAACTGTGTGGACTCGCCGTTGGCACGGTAAAACTTGCTGATGGTGTACTTGAGCAGGCCGGGATCCTGGGTGAGCGTGGCGCTGGGCCGCATGAAGTTCCGCAACAGACTGGGTGCCTGCACCGTGCCTTTGCCGTGTGTGGACGCATCACCCACCAGCACCGCCCGGCCGTAATCCTGGAGCGCGGCAGCCACGATCTCCGACGCCGAGGCACTGAACCGGCTGGTCAACACCACCATGGGACCGTCCCAGATCATGCGCGGGTCACGATCCTCCTTGAGCACGACCCGGCCCTCACCATCGCGGACCTGAACGATGGGACCGCGAGGAATGAAGAAACCCGCGATCCGGATGGCCTCGTCCAGCGATCCCCCGCCGTTGCGACGCAAATCCAGGATCAGCGCCTCCATCCCCTCCGCCTTGAGTTTCCGGATCAGTCGCGCCACGTCGGCGGCGCAACTGCGGTAGTCGGAACGCTCCTCCGATCCGGTAAAATCCATCGTCGAGTAAAAGGACGGCAGGTCAATGATCCCGATGCGTCGGACCGTGCCGTCCTCGTCCGGCCATTCGACCAGGCGGGCCTTGGCAGCCTGGTCTTCCAGACGGATCTTGTCGCGCACCAGGGTGACCACCTTGCGCACGGAGGGATCCGGCGCCTCAGCCGGAATGACCAGCAACCGGACCGTGGTTCCCTTTGGCCCGCGGATGAGCTCCACCACCTTGTTCAGGTTCATGTCCACCACGTCCACGAACGGGCCGTCCCCCTGTGCCACCCCCACGATGCGGTCCTTGGGTTTGAGCTTCTTGCTTCGCTCGGCCGGCCCACCCGGGATCAGGCGCCGGATGGTGCAGTAACCGTCCGGCGAGGTCAGTTCGGCGCCGATCCCTTCCAAGGAGAGGTTCATCCCCATCGCGAAGTTCTCCATCTGCTGCCTGCCCAGGTAATCCGAGTGCGGGTCGTAGACGTGGGCCAGCGCGTTGAGGAAGACCTGCAACACGTCCGCATTGTCCCACTCCGCGAACATCCGAAGGTTGCGATGGTACCGGCGGATCAGCGTGTTGGTGATCTGCTGGTGCTTTTCACCGTTGAGTTTCTCCTGCAAATACTCATAGCGAAGCCGCTCGCGCCAGAGCTTCCTGGCTTCCGCGAGATCCTTCGGATAGGGCGCCTCCCGCCGGTCCACCTGGATGCGCTCGTCAGTGTCGAAGCGGAATTCCTCCCTGCGCAGCAGCTCCTCCACGTAGGACACACGCTGCTGCAGCCGTTCGAAGAACCGCTCAAAGATCTCGAAGGCCGGCGTGGTGTCGAACCGACGCAGGATGTAATCATCCAGACGGTGCCGGTAGAAATCGAATTCTCGCAGATCCGACTGCAAAAAATGCAGATGCTGGGGATCGTAGGATTCGAGGTACCGATCCAGCAACCGCGAGGACACCTCGTCGTCGAGCCGTTGCCGCGTGTAATGCTGGGCCTCCAGGATCCGCGCCGTCACGTAAGCGATCCGCGCATCTGCCGGAGACGCCTCCAAACGCGGGGCCACGATCGGCTTCTCCGCGGCGGGTTCCCCCTCCGTCCCGGTGGCGCTGGCAGCTCGCGCCGGTGATACCGGGGGCAACCCCGCCAGGCAGACCGCACATCCCATTGCCCAAAGCCATGCCCGCCGCCATCTGCCGGCGGCCCCTCGCACTCCATGGTTGCCACGCATGTTCACCAGACTTCGACCCAACTATAACCCGTTTTGTTCATTGTGAAAGAGGCGAGTACAGGAGCCGGGCGAAAACCCGGATCCCCCGGGCCAGACAGGAGCCGCCCGAGCAAAAGCCCGGCGAAGCGGACAAGGCCGCCGGCGAGAACGGCGAGGGCGCGTGGCCGAACTGGCGGCCAGAATCGTTTCCCCCACGCCCGCCCAGGTCCCCGCAATCGGCAATGGCATCCATCCCGAGCACCCTCCAACATGGCCCACCGGAGCACGCAGACCCACTCCGCACCCCCGCGCTCGAGTCGGTGGACCTTGGCGGTATTCTCGGCCCGGCCCGGCCGTGCCTGCACCGGGCACCACCCCGGGCGTTCCCCGTCAAAAGCGGAACGGCCTTCCACAAGGGGCTGGCCACACCTTGCGGGCAACGCCGGGAACGGGGTCGAATTCGGATCGTGACACCGGATCCGGGTCGTGGTATGTATCCTTTGCAAACTAAAGAAAACCGGCCCCGGCGCTCAAAAGCGAGGTTGGGCCGACCTGGTTCGAAGCGCCGCCGCAAACCGAGGCCGAAGAGGGCGTGAACTCCGCCCTCCGCGGCGGTGGAAGGAAAAGGAAGCGGGGAAGACGACCTCGGAGGATTACGGGGGGCCGGGAACAGCCAACCCGAACCGACATGAAACTGCAACCTGCCTACCGACGACAGGCCCGCGACCTGCAGGTCCGGCATGCGTTCACCCTTATCGAATTGTTGGTGGTCATTGCCATCATCGCGATCCTGGCGGCGATGCTTTTGCCCGCACTGTCCAGCGCCAAGAACCGCGCTCAAAAGATCGTGGACCTGAACAACAACAAGCAGGTCCTCACCGCCACCCATCTTTACGTGAACGACAACAACAACTTCCTGCCGTCGCCCGGCTGGGGAACCACCCTGCCCTGCTGGGCCTATGGCGCCAATCTGCCCCCGGGGAACACATCCATCCCCATGTTCCCCATTGCCCTCTCCAACCAGTTGGTGTACTTCGCCCGGGGTCAACTCTACGAGTACCTGCGCGACCCCAAGGTGATGAAATGCCCGGCGGATTCGAAAATCGATAACCTTTACGTGCAACGAAACATTTTGTTCACCAGCTACGTGTGGAACGGCTCCGTTTGCGGGTACGGCGCCCTGCAGAACCTGCCACCCAACCGGCCCCGGACCTACAAGATCACGGATTTCAAACCCCACGCGGTGTTGATGTGGGAAACGGACGAGACCACGCCGTTCTTCTTCAACGACACCTCGAGTTATCCCGATGAGGGAATCTCGGCCCGACACGGTAAGGCCGCCACGGTGGGGCTGTTCGGTGGCAGCACCGAGACCATCCGGCTGATCCGCTGGTACAGCTGGGAATTCGCCGGCACGCGAGACGCCCGCGGCGGCAGTATCCCCGCCACCATGCTGCCCAATCGCGCCTGGAACAATCCGGGCCATCCTCAGGGCAGGTTCTGAAAGCTTGGCGCGTTGACCCAACGAACCCCGATTGATTGCACCCATGAAAACGCGTGTCCTTGGCCTGGGTTTCGCCGGTCTTGCTCTCGTCTGGACTCTCGCAAGCGGCTGCGGCAAGAAGGAGGAGGAAACCCCAGCGGCGCCTCCGGCGGCAGAAGTCACTCCGGACACCGGCCAGGCTCAGACGGCTCAACCCGAACCCATGGCAGTCGGTCCCACTGCCGCCGATCTGGCGGCGCAACAGGCGGCCATGGAACGACTGCGCCAGGCCGAGATGGCGGCCAAACAGAAGGAATACGAAAAGGCTGTGGAGGCCATGCTGGCCATCCAACAGCAACAGCGCATCCTCTCCGAACAGCAGGCGCAGCTCTACTACCAGAGGATGCAACAGCTCCAGTCGGACCTTGCGGCGGCCATCGCGGCCGGAGACCCGCGCGCCAAAGCAGCCGCTGAGCGTCTGCGCCGGGCCGCGACACCTCGTTGATCCCGTCGCCTCGCGGCAAAAGCCGGTCCGCCACGAGGCTCGTTGGCCCGGGACGGTGGGTGCGCCCACCCGACGGGGACAAGGCGTCCGGCGCTGTCGCCCGGGCGGGATGAGAGCTCGCGCACGGTCCGTTCCGTGTGCGTGTCCGGCAGCGGCTCGGAAGCGCTTGCTTGTTTCTCTCTCGCACTGCCCGGTCTGGCACCCTCGGGTTCGGTGGAGTCGCCTTGGCATCCATGGCCTGCGGTGAAAAGCCCTCCGGGTAACCCCGCCCTGCGGCCTTGTTTCCCGGCCGGATCACACCTAGGCTGCTGCGGGCACGGTTCCAGGACATGAAAAGGCGATCCGGAAAGTTCTTACAAGGGCTGTTGATCGTCCTGTTGGTGTTGAACGTCGGGATGGGCGCCCGCATGTACCGGCAGGCCCTCCAGCGCGACGGCGCAGACACGCCCTATCCGCACCTGGACGTCTTCTCCCGGGTTCTCGAGATCGTCCACAAAGACTACGCCAATGGAACAAACCTGACGTACCAGAAACTGGTCCGGGGCTCGATCGATGGATTGCTCGCCACACTGGAGGATCCGTACAGTGAGTACCTCGATCCGGATCGTTTCCGGGATCTGCAGGACGACACCGAAGGCGAGTTTGGAGGGCTTGGTTTGGTGGTGGGCGTGCGCGAGGGGCATCTGACGGTCGTCTCCCCCATGGAAGGTTCGCCCGGTTTCCAAGCCGGCATCCTGAGCGGCGACCGAATCGTCCGTATCGAGGACGAGTCCACGGAGGGAATGTCGCTGGAGGAGGCGGTCCGGCGGCTGCGCGGGCCGCCGGGCACCGAGGTCACCATCACCCTCTACCGTCCCTCGACGGATCGGACCCTCACCGTCACCCTGCGGCGCGCGGTCATCCAACTGGACATGGTGAAGGACCTCAACAACCGGAAGGAGTTTCCACTCAGTCCGGAGGGGATCGGCTACGCGCGCATCACCCAGTTTGGCGACAAGGCCGATCGCGAGCTCCGTGCCGCACTGCGCAGGATGAGGGCGCGGGGCCTGCGCGCGCTGATCCTGGACCTCAGGTGGAACCCCGGCGGGCTGCTGGAACAGGCAGTGGCCGTGAGCGAGGAGTTTCTCGACCCTGGCCGACTCATCGTGACCACGCGGGGTCGCAATCCGGTGTACAACCAGGAATTCCGCTCCGGCCGCTCCGGTGACCGCCTCCACGGCCTGCCGATGGTCGTGCTGGTCAACCGGGGCACCGCCAGCGCGGCCGAAATCGTCGCCGGCTGCCTGCAGGACCACCGGCGCGCAGTGCTGATCGGCGAACCCACCTTCGGCAAGGGCAGTGTCCAGAGTGTCATTCCCCTGCCGGGCGGTGCGGCCCTGCGGCTGACCACCGCCAAGTACTTCACCCCATCCGGGCGCATGATCCACGAGCGCGGCATCACGCCCGACGAGGTCGTGCCGCTGACCGAGGAGCAGGAACGCGATCTCCTGCTGCTGCGGGCCCCCGGCGGCTTGGAGGGCCTGCCCTTGGAGGAACAGGAACGCGCACGCCGGGCCCGCGACCCCCAGTTGGAACGTGCCATGGAACGGTTGCGTGACGAATGTGCCCGACCCCGAGCCGCATCCCGTCAGCCGGTACCCGCGGCCTTTTCCTCCTGAACCCATGACCGGGAGGTGTCTCCAGCCCGCTCCGCCCCGGTTCGGCGTCTGTCCCGCACACACGGGTCCGCCCGTGCAACCGTCTCCCCGTATCCCGCCTTTGCGCGCTTTCCCAGCCCGGAATTTCTTCTTTCCCGATGACCGTCTTCGCCCTCGAAACTTCATGTGACGAGACCAGTGCGGCCGTCGTCGTGGACGGCGAGGTCCGTGCCAACGTCGTTGCCTCCCAGATCCGCCTTCACGCAGAATACGGCGGGGTGGTGCCGGAGCTGGCGGCACGCGAGCATCTGCGGAACCTTCTGCCGGTCTCTCGCGCGGCATTTGAAACGGCGCGCACGGAACCCAGCCAGGTGGATCTCATCGCCGCCACACGCGGACCGGGCCTGCCGACGGCCCTGCTGATCGGCCTGAAGGCCGCCCAGGCCATGGCCTTTGCCCTGCAACGGCCGTTCTACGGTGTCCACCACCACGTCGCTCACCTCTACTCGCCCTGGATCACCGGGGACCCGCCGCGAGCCGATTTCCGGTCCTTCGAGCCTCACATTTCGCTGATCGTCAGCGGCGGGCACACCCTGCTGGTTCATGTCCCGCGGCTGCTGGAACATCGCCTGCTCGGGTCCACCCTGGATGACGCCGCGGGCGAATGCTTCGACAAAACCGGCAAATTGCTCGGGCTCCCCTATCCGGCCGGGCCGGTCATGGACCGGCTTGCTGAAAACGGCAATCCGGAAGCGTACGACTTTCCCCGTCCCCTCCGCGATGAGCCCAACGATGACTTCAGCTTCAGCGGACTCAAGACCGCCGTGCGATATTACCTCCGTGATCACCCGGAACTGGCCCGGGATCCAAAGGCGTTGCCCGACCTGTGCGCCAGCGTCCAGGCCGCCATCGTGGATGTTCTGGTCACCAAAACCGTGCGCGCGGCCCGTCGCTGGGGTGTCAAACTGGTGACCGCCTCCGGCGGGGTCGTCTGCAACCGCGCCCTCCGCAGCGAACTCCAAAAGGCCTGCGCCGCGCACGGGCTACGGTTGCGCCTGGCCGCTCCCGCCTTCTGCACCGACAACGCCGCCATGATCGCCGTGCTGGCCAGCTTGCAGGCCCAACAAGGGAGGCCGCCCACCGACCTCGACGCCGAGATCCGACCCGACTGGTCGCTCGAGGAAAGCCATGCCTGAACCGCTCCCCATTTACGAGGTCGAAGCCCAACTGGTCGCACAACTGCGGCGACACCGCAGACTGCTCCTCTCGGCACCCACCGGTTCGGGCAAATCCACGCAGGTGCCTCAGATTCTCCTCCGGCACGGATTACTGGGCAACGGCCAGGTCATCCTGCTGCAGCCGCGCCGGCTGGCTGCACGACTCCTCGCCGCACGGGTCGCCTCCGAAATGGGTTGCGAGCCGGGCAAAACGGTCGGTTACACCATTCGTTTCGACAACGTCAGCGGCCCTGATACACGAATTCGTTTCGTGACCGAGGGCATCCTGCTCCGGCAGATGCTGGATCAGCCCGCCCTGCCCGGGGTGACAGCCCTGATCTTCGACGAGTTCCACGAACGTCACCTCTACGGCGACATCACACTCGCCCGGGCTCTGGAGCTCCAGGAACAACTCCGGCCGGATCTCCTCATCGTGGTGATGTCCGCCACGCTGGACGTGCCGCGGTTGCAGGCGTACCTGCAGCAGTGGCGCGTGCCGCCGCCGGCCCCGTGGCTGCCCGCCTGCGCCGTGGTGGAGGCATCCGGGCGACTGCATCCGGTCGAAATCGTTTACTGGGACCAGCCGCCCCGCCGCCAGCCCCAGCCCGTCTGGGAAAAGGCCGCCCGGGCTTTTGCTCAATACGTGTCCGGCGGCGGCCCCGGCGACGTGCTCATCTTCATGCCGGGCGCCTACGAGATCCATCAAACCTTGCGCGCCCTGGAACGCCTCCCGGAAGCCTCCGACTTTGTCCTGCTGCCCCTCCACGGCGAACTGCCTCCCGGCCAACAGGACGCCGCGCTGCGCCGATACGATCGGCGCAAGGTCGTCGTGGCCACGAACGTGGCGGAAACCTCGGTCACCATCGAGGGCATTCGCCTGGTCATTGACAGCGGCCTGGCCCGGATCCCGCGCTACGATCCCCTCCGCGGGATCAACACCCTGTGGATCGAACCCATCAGCCGCGCCTCGGCGGATCAACGGGCCGGCCGTGCCGGCCGCACCGCGCCCGGCCTCTGCATCCGCCTGTGGGACCGACAGGAACACGCCGCCCGCCCCGAACGGGAGACACCCGAAGTGCAGCGGCTGGACCTGGCCGAGGTCCTCCTGCTCCTCAAGGCCGCCGGTGTGGAAAACCCGGCCTCTTTTCGCTGGCTCGATCCCCCCGATCCGCGGGCCCTGGCCCGCGCGGAAGAACTGCTCCTTGAACTGGGCGCACTGGAACCCGCCTCCTCCACAGACAACGACACCGGCCCCGGGCACCCAACCGACGGCCGGCCCACCCGCATCACCGGGTTGGGCCGCCGCATGCTGGCCTTCCCGCTCCATCCGCGTTACGCCCGCATGCTCCTGGAGGCCGACCAACTCGGCTGCGTACGTGAAGCCTGCCTCGCCGCCGCCCTCACGCAGGGACGGGAACTGCTCCAGCGCGGGGTGCCCCGCGAGGTGGAACATGCCCGGGACGACCTCCTGGGCGTCCGGTTCGCCAGCGATTTTCACCGCGTCATGCACGCCTGGGACCACGTTCGACAACGCGGGTTTCGTCCCGACGTCTGTGAACGACTGGGCGTCAACCGCCGCACCGCCCTCCAAGTGGCCGATCTTTGGGAACAGTTCCTCCAAATCGCCCGTCGCCAGGGACTCGACACCGACGCCAGCCCGGCCCCGCCGACGGCCCTCGCCCGGGCAATCTTGTCCGCCTTCCCGGATCACGTGGCCCGGCGCCTCGACACCGGCACGCTCCGTTGCGAACTGGCGGGCGGTCGCCGCGCCGTCCTGGACCCGCAAACCGTCGTGCGGGAGTCACCGCTCGTCGTGGCGGCGGAAATCCGGGAAATCCAGGACTCAGACGGCAAAACGGAAACCGTGCTGGCCCTCCTCTGCCCCGTGGACCCGGCGTGGATCCGTGAAATGTTCCCCCACGAACTGAGCACCACGATCGAGTGCTTTTTCGACCCCGCCACCCGGCGCGTGGAAGCCCGGGCCCAAACCCGGTGGCGTGACCTGATCCTGGAACAGCGCCGCGTGGATCCTCCGCCGGAAGCCGAGGCGTCCCGACTGTTGGCCGCCGAGATCCTCGCAGGCCGGCTCACGCTCAAAAACTGGAACGACGCCGTCGAACAATGGATCACCCGCCTCAATTTCCTGGCCGCAGCCTGCCCGGAACTCGCTCTCCCGGCCTTCACCGAGGAAGCCCGTCGCAGCGTCATCGAAACCCTGTGCCACGGCGCCTGCTCGTACAGGGACATCAGGGATCGCGAGGTCGCCTCCGTTGTCCGATCCTGGCTTTCGGAGGCGCAACAGATCCTGCTGGACCAGCACGCGCCCGAACGCGTCCGCCTCCCCAACGGCCGCACCCCGCGGGTCCGCTACCGGCCTGACGGCCCGCCCTGCATCGCCCTTCGCATCCAGGAACTCTACGGGGTCACCGAAACCCCGCGCATCGCCATGGGACGCGTGCCCCTGGTCGTACAGATCCTCAGCCCCGGCATGAAACCCGTCCAGATCACCCAGGACCTGGCCGGTTTCTGGCGCGAGCATTACCCCCGTCTCAAACAGGAACTCCAGCGCCGCTACCCGAAACACGAATGGCGTTGAACTCCGGTTGCCCCCACCCCGTTCCGGCCGACCAGGCGGCACGGCAGCTCTGTCCGCAGTGCGGCCTCTGCTGCAACGGTGTCCTGTTCACCGATGTGCGCATCTCCGACCCGGCCGAAGCCGAAGCCCTGCTGAAACTCGGCGTGGACCTGCGCCGTCGCTCCGACAAATGGCGCCTGCCCCAACCCTGCCCGTGTTTCGACGGTTCGCTCTGCCGGGTTTACGACCATCGCCCGGCCCGATGCCGTTCGTTCGCTTGTGGCGTGCTCCAAAGGGTCATTCAGCGGCAAATCACCCTCGATCAAGCCCGTGAAATCGTCCTGCGCACCCGCCGGGCGCTCGCGGCGGTGGAACGCGCCCTGGCAGGCACAGGCAGCGCATCACCCGCGCGGCCGCTCCGCCATCGGGTGGCACGCGCGCTGGCCGGGCCCGTGGACTTGAGCCGGCCGGGCGGACCCTCCGCTCAAGGCCGTCTGCTCCGCGCGTTCGAGCGTTTGAACCGCCTCCTCCAGGACGAATTCCTTGCCCTCCGTCCCGCCCCGTCCGACCGCGGCGACCGCGAGCCCTGAAGGTCTTTCCGCGTCCGGGCCAGCCCGATTGGCCCTTCACGCGTTTTGCCGATTGCCTTTTGCCCCCTGCTGCGCTAGTTGAGCCCTCATGCGTTTCATCGCGGGGCTGATCGAAAAGCTGCAGCGCCATCCCAAGCGGATCGTCTTCCCGGAAGGCACCGAACCGGCCGTCCTGCAGGCTGCACGGCAGTTTTATGCCCTCCGGTTGGGCGCGCCCATCGTGCTGGGATCGCGTGACCGGGTCCATGCCGTGGCCCGCGAGCACGCCCTTTCCCTGGATGGCATTCGCGTGCTCGACCCGGCCCGCAGCGAAGAACTGGAAGGGTTCGTCACACGGTACACGCGGCTGCGCCGGGCCCGGGGCCTGCCCGAAACCGACGCGCGCGAAACGCTGCTCCAGCCCAATTTCTTTGCCAGCATGATGCTCGCCCTGCACCAGGCCGATGGCATGGTCAGCGGCGCCACCCACACCATGGCCGGCGTCATGCGGCCCCTGCTCCAGATCGTCGGACCGGCACCCCACACCCGCACCATGGCCGGCTGTACGGTGGTCGAACTCGCCGACTCCCGATTCGGCGAGGCGGGCGTGCTTTTCCTGGCCGACTGTGCGGCCATCCCCGTCCCCACCGTGGAAGAGTTGGCGGAGATTGCCGTCTCGACCGCGCGCCTGGCCCGGCACCTTCTCGGGGTGAAACCCCGCGTCGCCCTCCTCTCCTTCTCCACCAAGGGAAGCGCCGAGCACGAGTCGGCCGGCCGGGTACGCGCGGCCACCGCCCTCGCCCGACAGAAGGCCCGCGAGCAAAACCTCGAGGCCATTTTCGAAGGCGAGGTCCAGATTGACGTGGCGCTCGATCCCGAAGCGGGCCGCCGCAAGTGCCCCGACCTGGCCCTTCCCGCCCCCGCCAACGTACTGATCTTTCCGGAACTCAACTCGGCCCAGATCGCAGCGCGCCTTCTGTATCACGTGGCCCGGGCCGAGGTCTACGGTCCGGTCCTGCTGGGGCTGGACCGGCCGGCCGCGAACGTCCCCCGCGGCTCCTCTGCCTGGGACATCCTCGGCGCGGCAGCCATCACGGGTGTGCAAGCCATCCATTTCCCGCTCCTGTATCCCGGCGCCGGCCAGAACATCCCCGGGGAGGCCCGTCCATGAATCCCCTGCTTCGATTTCTCAACCCCCAGTTGGATCGACTGCCGGTCTATCAGCCCGGCCGTCCCATCGAGGAAATTGCGCGGCTTTACGGCCTGGCCCCGACCGCCATCGTCAAGCTCGCCTCCAACGAGAATCCACTGGGTCCGTCCCCGCGCGCGCTGGAGGCCCTTCGCGCGGCGGTCGAATCGGTGCACCTCTACCCGGACGGCCACGCCTTTGCCCTCCGACAGCGCCTGGCAGCCAAACTCGGCGTCAGCACCGAACACATCGTCCTGGGCAACGGCTCCAACGAGGTGCTCGAACTGGTCGGACACGCCTGGCTGCGGCCCGGGGTGGATGTGGTGGTCTCCCGCTACTGCTTCGCCGTTTATCCGCTGGTGACCCAGTTGTTCGGCGCCCGCCTCATCACGGTGCCCGATCGCAACCACGCCCATGACCTGCCGGCCATGCGCGCCGCCCTCACCCCGCAAACGCGGGTCGTGTTCATCGCCAATCCGAACAATCCCACCGGCACGTGCGCCACACCGGATGAACTGCGGCAGTTCGTGGCGGGCGTTCCCCCGGACGTGCTCATCGTCCTGGACGAGGCCTACATCGAGTATCTCGACCAGCCCGCGGATTTCCTTCCCGAGATCCGGTCCGGCCGTCCCAACCTCCTGCTTGTCCGGACATTCTCCAAAATCTACGGCCTGGCCGGCCTGCGCATCGGCTACGGGATCGGGCACCCGGACCTGGTGGCCGCCCTCGAAAAGGTCCGCGAGCCCTTCAACGTGAACCGCGCTGCACAGGCCGCGGCCCTGGCGGCCCTCGACGACGAGGCGCACGTCGAACGGACCCGCGCCCTCAACCGGGCCGGCCTCCGCCAACTGGCCGAGGGTTGCACAGCACTGGGGTTGGACTACGTCCCTTCCGCAGCCAACTTCCTCCTGGTCCGGGTGGGCGACGCCCAGGCGGTCTTCGAAAACATGCTCCGGCAGGGCGTCATCGTCCGACCCATGGGCGCATACGAGCTCCCCGAGTGGATCCGTATATCGGTCGGCCGGCCCGAGGAAAACGACCGTTGTCTGCGGGCACTCGCGCAGGCACTGAACCGCTGACCGAACCGGTGAGTTCCAACCTGCGGGCGGCTGTGACCGATGCCGTCCCCCCCATGACCACCGGGTTCCACGCACCGCCCGTCCGGGCCGAAGAAAGCCCCGCACTGCTCCATCCGAAGGTGGCGGACGGGTCCCGGGTCTGGCGCACCCGACCCCGGCTCAGCTCAGCCAGAAACTGAAGTACAGGTACATCCCCAGCACGCCGGCCAGAATGAACAATGCCATGAAGATGTTACCGGCGTCCCAACTCTTGCGGATCTCCTCGGCGGCCTCCTGATGGATGGAACCGTACGTCAGGCCGCGCACCTTTTCCTCGGGCGGCGGCGCGGTCAACAGCGACGCCACGATCATCACAAGCGCACTGATGGCAAACAACACGCCGGTCGCGTACAGGAAGTTGAAATCTCCGATGGCCGCCAGCCAGGCCGGTTCCTGAAACTGTTTCTCCTTGCCGAAGAACACCTGGATGGTGAGCTTCAGCATGCCCAGAACAAACCCCGTGCCCAGGGCCCAGGTGGCCCCCGCACTGTTCAACCGCTTCCAGAACAATCCGAGGAAAAACACCGCGGTGATCGGAGGCGCCAGATAACCCTGGACACTTTGCAGGTACTGGTACAGGCCGCCTCCCGAAACTTTGGCCATGACGGGAATCCATATGATGCCCAACACCACCACCGTGGCGGTGGCAATCCGGCCCACCATCAACAGGTGTTGCTCCGACTGACCGGGCCGGATCTTCTCATAAATGTCCACCGTGAAGAGCGAGGCGCTGGAGTTGAACAGCGAGGCGAGCGAACTCATCAACGCCGCCAACAGACACGCCACAATCAGGCCCCGGATGCCCGGCGGCAACAACATGCGCACCAACGACGGAAACACCTGGTCGCCGTCAATCGGCGCCACCACCTCGCCGTTCACGATCCTGGGCGGCAACTGGATGATCCCCTTCTGATGCAGCGCCCAACCGATCATGCCGGGGATCAGGAAGATCAAGACCGGCCACAGCTTCAGCACGCCGCCGAACAACGCGCCCCGCCGGGCCGTGGTCAGGTCACGCGCCGACAACACGCGCTGCACGATGTACTGGTCCGTGCACCAGTACCACAGACCGATGATGGGCGAGGCGATGAGCACCCCCAGCCACGGGAAATCCGGATCACTCAAGGGCCGCCAGAGCGCAAACTGGTCCGCATTCGTCTTGCACGTGGCCACCAGCTCGCCCCAGCCCCCCAGCTTGCTCAACCCGATGGCCGTGATGACAAACGAACCAAACAGAATGATCACCGCCTGCGGGGTGGCCGTGTTCATGATGGCGCGCATCCCGCCGAACACCGTGTAGATGCCGGTGATCACCACCGTGCTGAACGCCCCCACCCAGAACGCGTTCTGCGGGCTGCCGAACGTGTCCGGCAACAACGCCTGAAACACCACCGCACCCGCGTACACCGTCACGCTCACCTTCGTGAACACGTAGGCCACCAGGGAGACACACGAAAGCACCCAGCGCGTCCGCGAGCTGAACCGTTTTTCCAAGAACTCCGGAATCGTCGCCACCCGGGACTTGTAATAGAAGGGCACGAACAACCCCGCCAACACGATCAAACACCACGCGTGCAACTCCCAGTGAGCCATCGCCATGCCGGTGGAGGCCCCCTGCCCGGCCAGGCCCACGATGTGTTCCGACCCGATGTTGGATGTGAAAATCGAGGCACCGATCACCACCCACCCGGCGTTGCGACCCGCCAGAAAGTAGTCCGTCGTGTCCCGCTGGTGCCGCCCGTACCACCACGCGATCCAGGCAATCAGCACGAAGTACAGGAAAATGACGACCCAGTCGATCCAGTGCATGGCAGGTTCTCCTCCGCGAGGCTCATCCGGAACCAGACCCACGCGATCGACCCGCCTCGTTCGGGCCAACCGCCACAGGAAAGCCGGCATCCCGGGACCCCAACGGCCGAAGGCCGGACCTGTCCAATCCGTGCCCGGGCAGTCCCGCGACCACTTGGAATGCCATTTCTAAGCTTTCCACAGTAATCGCCGCCCAGTTCAACCCGCACCGACCCGGGGTGTCAATCCCGAATGCGCAACCTCGCAGCCCGCCAAAACGCAATCCCACCCCACCCGAAAACGGGGGAACCCTCACCGGCGCGGCCGCACACCCTTCCTTGGAAGCCGAAAGCCCGCCCGGGCGGGCAGATCCGTCGCGCCGGTCCGGTCCAAACACCCCCCAGCATCACGGCCACCCGACACCGCCGGCCCGCCGCCGGCCCACGCCCACCAGCAGCCCAACCTCCCCGCCACGGCGTCATCATGGTCCGGTCCCGCCAACGTCCGCCGGCCCGGTCCTACAGGAGAATCCCAACCATGCACGCAGTGGCATAGGTTGCCAGCACCCCGCCCAACATGGCGCGCACGCCCAGCCGCGCCATCTCCCCGCGGCGCTCCGGCGCCAATGAACCGATTCCCCCCACCTGAATCGCTATGCTGGTGAAATTGGCAAAACCGCACAACGCGTACGTGGCCAGGATGAACCCACGCTCGCTCACCACCGTGTCCGGATGCGTGAGGGTGGCGTACCCGATGAACTCGTTCAGCACGATCCGTTCGCCCAGGATCCGGCCCACGGCGAGGCAGTCCGCCCACGGAACCCCCAGCAACCATGCAAACGGTGCGTTCAACCAGCCGAGCAGATCCTCCAATCGGACCGGCTCGCCCACACCAAACCACCTCTGCGGCGCCGCCAGCAGCCCGTTGACCAACGCCACCAGCGCCACAAAGGCAATCAGCATGGCCAGCACGTTCAGCGAAAGGCGAAGTCCCTCACCCGCCCCATGGCACAGGGCGTCCAAACTGTTCACCGTCGTCCGGGGAGGATCCTCCAACCGGCCACCGGCCGTCCGGCTCGTCTCGGTCTCAGGGACCAGGATCTTGGCCATCAGCAACGCGGCCGGCGCGTTCATCACCGAGGCCGTCAGCAGGTGACCCGCCATCTCCGGGTGCCCGGCTTCCGCCCCCATCCGGGCGTACACCGCCGCCACGCCGCCCGCAATGGTGGCCATGCCGCCGGTCATCAAACAGAGCAGTTCACTTCGCGTCATGAAGGGGATGTAAGGCCGCACCAGCAAAGGGGCCTCGGTCTGACCCATGAAGACATTGGCCGCGGCCGAGAGGGTTTCGGCGCCACTCGTCCCCATCAGCCGCCGCATCACCCACGCCATCGCGCGCACCACCCGCTGCAACACGCCCCAGTGATACAACAGCGCCGAAAGACTCGAGACCAGGATGATCGTGCCGGTCACCAGAATCGCGAACACCAGACCACCTCCGCGGAAGACCTCGTTCATCAGGGAGGTGTCGGCCAGGGGACCGAATACAAACCGGCTACCCTCGTCCGCGCAGGCCGTCAACGCCCGAACGGCGCGGCCGGCCGCGGCAAACACCGCCTGGCCGCCGGTGGTCTTGAGCAACAGCAGGGCCAACACGAACTGAAGAACCAGGCCCCAACCGACCGTTCGCCACGGAAACCGGCGGCGGTCCGCCGAGCACACCCAGGCCAGGGTAACCATCGTCCCCAGCCCCAGCAGGCTCACCAGCCGACCTTCCATGGGCGTCACCTTACCCGGCAGCGCTCCCGCGGGTCGAGCCGACCCTGTTTGCCACCCCGCTGAAGGACCGGAGGTTCGGCACGGTCGCGCCCTTTCGACCCCTCGCGGGCACGGGATCTCACCGAAGAGCCTGTGGAGTGGCAGCCCGGCTGGCCAGCCCGCGCCTTTCCACCTCCGCCCACAAATGCCGGAAGGCCTGCGCGAAAACGCCGGGTTGTTGACGCACCCAACGGGATACGACCGCCGGATCGAACCACGCACCGTCCTCAATCTCCTCCGGCGGCCAGACGAAAGGGCCCTCGTGCCGCAACCGGTAAACCCACACAAATTCCTGGTCCGTCTCCGGACAGGCCTCCAGCTTGAACCAGCGCTCCGGAGGCGCATGAGCCCGCACGCCCAGTTCCTCCTGCAATTCCCGGACCGCCGCGGCGTCGTAATCCTCGCCGGCATCCACGTGACCCGAGGCGGAAGAATCCCACACACCGGGCTCGCGATCCTTTTGCTGGGAGCGCTTCTGCAGGAAGAGCTGGCCCCGGGCATTGAACACCAACACGTGCACCGCCCGGTGGCGCAGCCGGCGACCGTGCACCTCACCCCGCGGCGCCCGGCCGATCACCTCGTCCCGTTCGTTCACCACGTCGAACCATTCGGTCGTGTTCATGTCTGCAAGGCGCGGGCCAGCTCCACGTACTGCTCCAGCGACACCGCCTCGCCCCGGACCGCCCGCGACAGTCCGAGCCGATCGAATGCTTCCGCCAGCTTCGACTCGGGCCATTCCGCCCGGAGCAGCTTGAACATCTGCTTCCGCCTCTGAGAAAACGCCCGCCGCACCAACCGGTCAAACACCTCCCGCAACTCCGGCGGCACCTTCGGACACCGTTCCAGCACCATGCACGTCGAGTCCACCCTGGGCACCGGATAAAAACACGTGGCAGGGATCCGGAACCGCGTCCCCGGCTGATACGTCCGTTGCACCAGCAACGTCAAAAGCCCGTAGGCCGGATCACCCGCCCGCGCGGCGATCCGGTCCGCCACCTCCGCCTGCACCGTCACCACCAGCCGGACCGGAGGACGTTCCAGTGACGCCAGCTCCACCAATAAGGGCGAGGCCACCGAGTAGGGCAGATTCGACACCACGCACCATGCGTCCAGGTCCGGCTTTTCCTCCTGCAGGTATTCCAGCGCATCCCGAACCCAAACCTCAAGGCGCGCGTGATGCCCCAGCCGCTCCCCCAACAGCCGCGCCAGCCGGGCGTCCTTCTCGATCGCCCGCACCCGCGCACCGGCGGCCAACAACCGTTCCGTCAACGGACCCAGACCGGGCCCGATCTCCAGCACCGGCGTACCCTCGCGCAATCCGGCCGCGGTCACCATCCGGTCCAGTTGATGGGCATCATGCATGAAATGCTGGCCCAGCCGGCGGCTCAGCCGGATGCCCTCCGACTCCAGCAGGGTGCGCATCTCGGACAATCTCATGCCTCCTTCCCTCCCTGCCGCGCCAACTGACGGGCCGCCCCGGCGAGGGCGTCGCCAAGAGCGGCCACCGCGCGGTCCAGAGCCGTCCGGCTGATCGTCAGCGGCGGCGTAAAGGCCACCACGTTGGCTTCGGCACCCTCCGGTAGCAACAAAAAGCCGCGCTCCCGCATCCGCTTCAGAGCTTCCCACACCACCGGCGTGGCCGGCCGCCCGTCGCTGCGCCGCACCTCCAGGCCCACCATCAGACCGAGTCCGCGCACCTCGTACTCCAAGCCGCGCGCCGGCTCCAGCAAGCGCAGGCGATCCATCAACCATCCACCCAGTCGCGCCGCCCGCTCCGCCAGACCGCGCTCCTCCAGGGTCCGGATCTGCGCCAGGGCCATGCAGCACCCGAGCGGGTTCCCCTGGAACGTGCTCGTATGAAGGGCCTCCCCTTGCGAGGGCGGCCACGCCGCCTCCATCAGATCCGACCTCCCCACGCACGCCGAAAGCGGAAAACCGCCCGTGAGGGCCTTGCCCAGGCAGATCACGTCCGGCACCACACCGGCGTGTTCGCAGGCAAACCACGCACCGGTCCGGCCGAACCCGGTGAAGATCTCGTCGAGCACCAACAACACTCCGCGGGCATCGCACCACGCCCGCAAGCGCGGCAGGAACGATCCGGGCGGAACGCGGATGCCGCCACGCCCCTGCACCGGTTCCACCAGCACCGCACCGAGCCCGTGCCGGCGATGCAGACGTTCCAGGCACGCTTCCACCAGCGGCACGTCGGCCTCCCGCGCCGGAAACGGCACAAAACGCCCGAACCGCCTCAACTGCGATTCGAACGGTTGCCGGAACAAATCCCGATGCGTCACGTTCAGCGCCCCGTACCCGAGCCCGTGGTACCCGCCCTCGAAAGCCGCCACCCACGGCCGCCCTGTGGCACGGCAGGCCGTTTTCAGCGCCACTTCCACGGCCTCGAACCCCGTGCAGGCCAGAATGGCCCGCCCTTCCATTCCGGCGCGGCGCCCCCGGGTCCAGCGCTCGAACGTGATCCGGCTCAGCTCCCGCAACAACTCGATCTTTCGCACGTGCGGATGCACGTCCCCCATGCCGTGGATCAACTCCCGGATTTGACCCCGCAGGGCCCGGACCAAGCCCGGGTTCCCATGCCCCGCCATCGCCACGCCAAACGCCGCCGTCAGATCCAGATACCGCCGGCCCTCCACATCCCACACCCACGGGCCACGCGCCCGTGCCCAGACCACGGGCCACCGCCCGTCCGGATCCACAAAGGTCACGTTCGGCGCCTCGTGACGCCTCAAGGTCTCCAACCGGGCACGGTTGCCCGATATCTTGCCTGTCTGCCTACCCATGCCTCTCGAACGCGGATCGCCGCCCGCCTGACCTCCGCCGCCATCCTGTCCCGCCGTCCGACCCGCCCTACCCCCGTCAAACTCCGCGTTGGTCGGGCGGCCAGATCCATTTGTGCAGTTGGGTCTGAAACCGCACCGGCAGGGCATCCGCCAGTACCCGTTCCGCCAGTTCACGCGGGCTCAACCGGCGTTGACCGGCCGGGACAGGTTTCAGCACCGGATCCTGCTGGGCAGGCGTGAGGGGGTGCGCCCAGGAGATCAGGATCGGACAGAGCCGGTGCAATTGTCGGCCCAGGATCTGGTCGCGCGCCCACTCATAATCCTCCACGGTGCCGATGACGAACTTCAGCTCGTCCGTGGGCCGGAGCACCTCCAGGTTCTCCCACCGGTTCCGATCCACCTCGCCGCTGCTGGGGCATTTGAGATCCATGATCCGGTGCACCCGCGGGTCCACGGGCCGGATGTCCAGCGCGCCGCTGGTCTCCAGCAGGACCGTGTACCCGGCATCGCACAACACCCGCAGCAGCGGCAACACCCCGGGTTGCGCCAGCGGTTCACCGCCGGTCACCTCCACCAGCGGCAGCCGGACGGCTTCGCCATCCCGACCCGGCACCCGCAGGTCCGCCTGCCGGAACGGCCGGGCCCTCCGCGTGACCTCCTCCAGGATCGCTGCGCGACTCATCCGACGCCCTTCCCGGAAGGCATAGGCCGTGTCGCAATAGGAACAACGCAACGGACAGCCGGTCAGACGCACAAACACGCACGGCAGACCCGACCAGCTGCTCTCGCCCTGCAAGCTGAAAAAAATCTCGTTCACCACCAGGCTGTCTTCCGACATCGCCCGTCACTCTTTCGCAACGCCGACCGGTTGACAATGGCGAACCGTCCGCCGCGGCCCCCCGACCCCTTGCACCAGGCGGATCCCCCTCTAAATTGACCCGGTGATCGTGCCCTGCGAAGCACCGGTAATGACCCTGCCCGCGGCGACCCTGTTCCCCCAGTCGCTGCTGCCCGTTTACGTCTTCGAACCGCGCTACCGTCAGATGCTCGTGGACGTACTGGAGTCCCACCGGTTGCTCGTGGTGGCCATGCAAAAGCCCACCTGCGCACGCGAGGTCCCCCACAACATCGCAGGGCTCGGACTGGTCCGCATGGCCGTCCAACACCGCGACGGCACCGCCCACCTGGTCCTTCAGGGACTCGCGCGCGTTGCCCTCGGCGACACGCTCCGTTACAAACCCTACCGCCTCCAGCGCATCGTACCCCTGCCCAGCCAAACCGCCTCGCCCGAAGAATCCCGCCTCCTCCTCCAACAACTCCGCCAACTCGTCGAACGCCACCTCGAACTCGGACTCCCCTTTCCACCACCCGCCACACTGGCCCAGACCGACGATGCCCCCGCATGGGTCCCCTGCCCCGACGCCATGGCCGCCATTCTCCGCGACACACTGGACTTGAAAGATCCGGACATTGTGGCAGACCTCGTCAGCGCCATGCTCGTCGGCCCGGCCGAAATGCGCCAGCAATTGCTCGAGTGCGTCGGCACCGCCGATCGGCTCGAGCGCCTGATCGCTTACCTGCAAGAGGAGCTGGCCCGGCATGGCGATCCGTTGGGAGGCTGCATATGACGCAGGAAAACCGCACCGCCCATCAGGCGGCCGGGGAGTTCACCTCCGGCGAACAATCCGTCCTGTTCGCTCGTCTCATCCTGCAGCTGGCCGACCTGGCAAACGTGATGTTGGGCCGCATCCCGAACCCCGCCACGGGCGAAACCACCCGCGACCTCGACGCCGCCCGCATCTTCATCGACCAGTTGTCGGTCCTCGAACTCAAAACCCGGGGCAACCTCACCCCGGAAGAAAGCCGGCTGCTGCGCGACACCCTCATGAACCTCCGGCTCGCCTTCGTCGAGGCCGTGGAAACCGCCCGCGACGCACAGGCCCGCCCGGCCCCTTCCGCCCCGGGCGAAACCGGATCCCCGCCGCCAGGCACACCCTCCCCCTCCGAAGCCGCCCGGGCAACGTCACAGCCCGATACCGCCCAACAGGCCGAAAGCGAGTCCCGCCGGCGTTTCTTCAAAAAGTACGACGTCTGACCCGCCCCACCCCGGGCCGGACCCGCATACCTTCCCACCCTCACACGCTCCGACCCGCTTCGGTGACCTCGCGCCGCTTCCGGGCTGCCGTCACACACCCACGAGGCCGGGCCCGGGCGGCCTCTTCGCTTGCCCCCCGGCCGGCACAACCTTACCGTCACAACGCCGCGCGGTTCGGAGACACACCGCAACCGCAGGCCCAATGGCGCACGACCTCTTCTCGAACATCATGCAGAAAGATGCCCCAACCACATCGGAGTGGGAGGCCGAGGCTGCCTGCCGGCAGATCGCCGCGCTCTGCCCGCCCTTGGACGCCGAACACGTCCCCCTGTCCCAAGCCCTCGGCCGGCGGCTCCGCGAAACCGTGCGCGCAACCGAAGACCTGCCACCATTCGACCGGTCGGCAATGGACGGCTACGCCATCCGGCACAACGACCCGGCCACACGGTTCACCGTGGTGGACCGCCTCCGGGCCGGCGATTGGCGGCCGCGCCCCCTCCAACCCGGCCAGGCCGTGGCCATCGCCACCGGCGCAGCCCTGCCCGACACCGGACTACAGGTCGTCCCCCGCGAACTTGTGCGCGAAGAGGGCGACACCATCGAACTCCTGGAGCGGCCCCGGGACGACCACATCCGGCACCGTGGGGACGACGCACGGGCCGGGGACGTGCTGGTCCCCGAGGGAACCCTTCTGCAGCCGGGCACCCTCGCCCTGCTGGCCAGCCTGGGCCATGCCCGCCCCCGCGTGACCCGGCGGCCGGTCGTCTGGCACCTCGTCACCGGCAACGAGCTGGTGCCGCCGGAACAGTCGCCCGGCCCCGGCCAGATTCGGGATTCCAACTCCCTGCTCGTCCGCACCTTCCTCGAAGCCCGTGGGATTCCACCCGCCCAGTGGCGGCTCCCCGAGGACGAGACTGCCATGCGCGAGTTACTCCAGCCCCTCGGCACAGGAACCGTCGCCGTCGATCTGCTCCTGGTCTCCGGCGGTGCCAGTGTGGGCCCGCACGATTTCACCCGCCGGATCCTCGAAGAGTGCGGATATGAAATCGTCATCAGCAGGGTCCGCGCCCGACCCGGCCGCCCCCTCATCGTGGCCAGGCGCGGATCTTCGCTCGCCTTTGGCCTGCCCGGAAACCCGCTCGCCCATTTCGTCTGCCTGCACCTGTACGTCAACTCCGCCCTGCGCGCCTGGGACGGCGCCCCGCACAGCACGCCCGCCTGGTTCACAGGTCGCCTGGCACACGGGCTTCACACCGAACCCGGCCGTTACCCGACTTTTTGGCCCGCCCGCTGGACATTCGACGCCGAAGGCCGCGCGGAAGTGCAGCCCCTCCGCTGGCAAAGCTCCGGCGATCTCACCCCGCTGGCCACCGCCAACGCCCTCCTCAGACTGCCCGCCCGACCCGCCGCATCCGCCGCCGGCTCGCCGGTCTCCTTCCTGCCGCTCCATCTGGAACCATGAAGTCCCGTTCCCCAAAAACCAAACGAAGCGACGCCGCACCCCGACTCTCCCATGTGGACGAATCCGGCGCGGCGCGCATGGTCAACGTGTCCGACAAACCCCCGCAACGCCGCCGCGCCGTGGCGGCCGGCGCGTTGATCTGCCAGCCGGCCACCATACGCGCGCTCCGCCGCAAAGCCCTGCCCAAGGGCGACGTCCTCACCGTCGCACAAATCGCCGGCATCCAGGCCGCCAAACGCACCGCGGAGCTCATCCCTCTCTGTCATCCCCTGGCCCTCACACACGTGGCGGTGGATTTCCGCGTCCGGCGCGACCGCATCGAAATCACTTGCACCGCCGAAACCACCGGACCCACCGGCGTGGAAATGGAGGCTCTCACGGGCGTGAGCCTGGCCGCCCTCACCCTTTATGACATGTGCAAGGCCGTGGACAAAACCATGCGCATCGAACAAATCCGGCTCCTCGAAAAAACCAAGGCATGAACCTTCCACACTCCCAACGGCCCGACCCACGCGACCTCCTTCTGTCCCGACCCACCCGCGTGGGCAGGCTGACCGTCAGCGACCGCGCCAGCGCCGGCCTGTACGAGGACCGCAGCGGCCCGGAAATCGAACGGATCGTGAGCCGCTCGCTCGGTTTGCCCTGCTCGTTCCTCGCCGCCGTCGTCCCGGACGACCCCGATCGCATCCGCCAGCAGCTCGTCGCATGGGCCGACCTCGAGGGTTGCGACCTCATCTGCACCACCGGCGGAACCGGCATCACCCCGCGCGACGTCACACCCGAGGCCACCCGGGCCGTGCTGGAAAAAGAACTGCCCGGCTTCGGCGAGGCCATGCGCATGCACAGCTTCGCCCGCGTCCCCACCGCCATACTCTCCCGGGCCACCGCCGGAACCCGTGGCCGTTGCCTCATCGTCAACCTCCCGGGCAAACCCTCCGCCGTGACCGAATGCCTCGAAATCCTCCGACCCGCCATCCTCGAGGCCCTCGCCCACCTCCGCGGCCTGGATCCCCACGCGGCCGGCCCGCCGCGCTGAATCCTTGCGCCTTCCGTCCAGCCTCCTCTGTCAACCCACCGCCTCCCGCATCCGCGCAAACCAGTCGCACGCCGACCTGCCGGACACCGACCCCGCCTCCCCGCCCTCCACCTTCTCCAGCAGTTCCTCCGGCAGCTCCTTCAAAAACCGCGACGGATGACAGGGGATCATCTCCCCGTACTTGCGACGCGCCCGGCAATGACTCAGCTCCAACGTCTCCATCGCCCGCGTGATGGCCACGTAAAACAGGCGCCGCTCCTCTTCGAGCGCGCCTTCCGACACCGACCGTCCGTGCGGCAGCAAACCCTCCTCCAGACCCACGATGTACACATGCGGAAACTCCAGTCCCTTGCAACTGTGCATCGTGATCAGCGTCACGGCGTCCCCGGCCGGTTGCGGGTCCTCCTCGAACCTCTCCGCGTCCAGCGTCACCTCCTCCAGCGCCGCCTGCAACCGTTCCAGCGGCGGGCGTTCTTTCGTCCCTTCGGCCCCGCCCCGACCGGCAAGGTCCGCCAGAAAATCGCGGACATTCCGCACGCGGTTCTCCCCCGCCTCGGCATCCTTCTCCGACCGACGCAACCAATCGAAATACCCCATCCGCTCGAAAAACCCCGTCCAGGCATCCACCTCTCCCGCCGCGACCGTGCCCTCTGCCGGGGTGCCCCACCCCTGGCGCACCGACTCGATCTCCTCCACCAACCCCCGCATCGCCTGCCGCGTCCGCGAGGGAAACCCGGAGTCGGCCATCGCCTCACGAAGCGCGTTGTACACCGACACCTGCCGCCGCACGCTCAGCGCCACCACCCGCTCCATCGTTTCCTCCCCCAACCCGCGCGGCGGCACGTTCGCAATCCGCAGCAGACTGACGTCGTCGTGCGGATTGACCAACGCCTTCAACCACGCCACCGCGTCCCGGATCTCCCGGCGATCGAAAAAACTCTGCCCGCCCACCAGCCGATACCGCACACCCGCCCGCCGCAACGCCGTCTCCAACGGCCGCGCCTGACCATTGGTCCGAAACAACACCGCCTGCGCCGACCACGGCACCCGACCCAACAACCGCCTCCGCTCGATCGCCTCCACCACGCCCTCGGCCTCCTCCGTCTCATCGGCATACACCCGCAGCACAATCCGGCTGCCCTGACCTTTGCGCGACCACAACTGCTTGGGCCGCCGCCGCGCGTTCTGGCGGATCAACGCGTTGGCCGCCTGCAGGATGATGTTCGTCGAGCGATAGTTCTGCTCCAGGCGGATGACCTTCAGCTCTGGAAACCACTGCTCCAGGTTCAGGACGTTGCCCAGATCCGCACCGCGCCAAGTGTAGATGCTCTGGTCATCGTCCCCCACCACGCAGAGGTTCCGGTGCCGCGCCACCAACAGCCGCAACAAATCCAGTTGCACCGCGTTCGTGTCCTGGTACTCGTCCACCAGCACGTACCGGTACTGCTGCTGGCACTCCCCCAGCACCTCCGGATGCTCCCGGAACAGCCGCAACGGCAACAACAGCAGATCGTCAAAATCCACCGCGTTGCACGCCTTCAAACCCTGTTCATAGGCCGATCGCACACGCTCGGCCAGCACACGGCTCCCTTCGTCCAGCCGGCCCGGCACGCCCGCGTCCCCGTTGCGCCACCGGCTCAACCATGCCAGCACGCTCATCGGATCCACCTTCGGCGCCCCGCCGGCAAACCGGGTCAGAATGCGCCGCACCAGCGACAGCTGGTCCGATTCGGAGTAGATGACGAAATTCCGCTTGTAACCCAGCCGCTCGATGTGGCGCCGGAGCAACCGCACGCCGAAACTGTGAAACGTGCAGATCAGCGGCCGGGGCGTTTCACGCCCGCCGGCGCGGCGCCGCCCCAGCAGGTCCTGCACGCGCTCGAGCATCTCACGCGCCGCCTTGTTCGTGAAGGTCACCGCCAGGATTCGATCCCCCGGCACACCCCGGCCCATCAGATGCGCGATGCGATACGTGATCACCCGCGTCTTGCCGGTCCCGGCCCCCGCCAGGACCAGGACGGGCCCCTCCGTGGTCTCCACCGCCTCCCGCTGCTGAGGATTCAAACTGCTCAAATCCACCATGAGAGCCGCGCAGTGTAGGCCGCAGTCCCCGCCGTTCAAGCCCGGATCCCATCGGGCAGACCGGATCGCGGCAAGAACTCCAAACTTTGACCGAGACAAGTGCATGCTCGCACGATCACAACCCGGCTGTGACCCCTGCCGGACAATTGCACGCGAACTCCGCCGGGAGGGACGGCACAGGCAGTTTCAACCAGCCCCGCGCCTTGTCGCCGCGAGGCTCGGTCTTTCTCTCTTGGCTACATCGGACCCGGATCAGGTGACAGCCGACCTTTTCCCAAGGACGGACCGACAACCGCATGTACCGCTCCGATTGGCAAGAGCCGGAATTCCCTAGTGTGCCACCCTTTGGGCGTCTCTTCAGCCGCTTGCGTACATCAAGCGCTCCGGCCCGCAGCGTCGCCCCGCTCCACCGTTTCCCGGGCGCCCGTCCACACGGCTGCCCGGCTCGCATGCGCACACCTGCTTTTCACAGTCGGCCGCACGATGATGTGCGAAACAGCCGGCCTCCTGCCGCACCCGGCTGATCGGACCACCCTACGCGGACAGGGTCATCGTTGCCCTCGCTTCCCCGCCCGTGCCGGCTCACACGAAGTCTCCGCGCAAAAGCCCGCGGATCGTTCGCCACCGACATGACCCTCATGTCTCCGGAAACCCGCGCAACCTGCCCGGCCGCGTCCGGTTCGCGGGAATGCCTTCCCGCCCGCATAGCCTTTCATCTCGGCCGGCCCGATTCCGTTTCCCGCCAGTTACCGCGAACATCCCGACCCCGGGCTGCAACCCGCCAACTCTTTTGAGACCGGTGTCGGGAATCTGATGCCTCACGCCCGTGGGCCCGGAATCCTGCACTTGCCGGACAGAAAAGTTCCGGCATTCTTCCCACATGGGCCGGCTCCTGGCATGCCTGGGAATGATCGCATGGATCGAGGTCGCAGTGGCCGCCGACCGGGTGTTGATCGTGGCCGACGAGTTCCTTGCCATGGAGTACCTGGCCGATCAGTGTCGGACGCTTGAAAACCTCGAGGCCCGGCTCGTCCCCCAAAACCGGCTTCCTGCCGACCTCTCCAGCCACCGGGCCGTGGTTGTCTACATTCACCGCGGTCTCGACACCAACGCCGAGCAGGCGTTCATCCGCTACACCCGGGCCGGTGGCCGGCTGGTGGTCCTGCACCATTCGATCAGCTCGGCCAAACGAAAGAACCCGGACTGGTTCCCCTTCCTGGGGATCGAACTTCCGCAAGGAGACGTCAACCAGGGCGGCTACAAATGGATCGAGCCGGCCACGATCCAGATCGTCAACCTCGCGCCGGACCATTTCATCACCACGAACAAGGTGCAGTGGCCCACCCGCGTACCCTACCGGCGCGAAAATGCCGGATCCGAGGAGAACCTGCCCGGCATGGTCCTCGAGGGAAGCGAAGCCTACCTGAACCACACGTTCGCCGGCTCGCGCACGCTGCTTCTGGGGCTGCGGTATCAGGACCCGGAAACCGGACGGGTGTGGATGCAGGACCGGGCAGGTTGGATCCGCCGGGCCGGCCAGGGATGGATCGTCTACTTCCAACCCGGCCACAGCATCCGGGATTTTCAGCAACCCGCCTACACGCGGCTCATCCTCAATGCGATCCTTTACCGCCCGTGACGGCCGCGACATGGTGCGCAAGCCACAGGCGGGCAGGCCACAACGCAATCCCTCCATCGCCAACTGCATACCACCTCACGCCCTCCACGGCCGGCCGCGCCTTGCCGTGCTTCACTGGTTCAAGCAACCAGCCGGAGTCACGCGCCTGCGCCCAGCCTTGCGCCTCCCCGGGTGAAATCTCCTCCACGGGATGCCTGAGGCGCCCCAGAAAATTCAGTTGTCCCTCGTATCGTCCCACCCAGGCAACCGGAAGATGTGCCTTTTCCAGTTCGTGCACCTGCCGGGCCAGCGCGCCCAACTCATAATGACTTTGCAGCGCGGGCGTAGCAGCCGCCACGAGTGAGAACAGCGTGGAGCCAGCGACCCAAGCCGACGGCACGACACCGGGCAGGGTCCGCCAACGGTTGCGGATCATCCACAACCAGGCCGGGACCAGCACCGGCAACAGAAGCCAGACCACCGCCACGCCGTCGCTCCAGGAGCGTAACCGGGCCAGGACCGGAACCCAGCGCACCCCGGCCCATGCCACCATTGGCAGCGCGCCCAAAGCCAGCCAGGCGGCGTACCCACGGCGCGAGGCCGTGGGCGCCAACCAGCTCCGACGCGCCAACCACAAGGCCAGCGCAGGAAACAGAGGCAGGAGATAGTGAACTTGTTTGCCACTGATCAGGCACAACGTCGCAAACGCCGGCCCGACCGCGGCAGCCAGGAACCTGTCGCCCCGATTGAGCCCGGCCGGCCGGTCCGTACCCGCGCGCGAATGTGACCACGCCCAGATGCTCCACGGTAGGGTCACCGCCGGCACCAGCGGCAGGTACCACCAAAAAGGCCGGCGATGCGCATGGCTGTTCACCACGCGCGAGGCGGTTTGTTGGAAGCCGATGCCCCGCCCGTAATCCCATCCGGCCTGCCACACCGCCGGAATGAACCACAAAAGCACCAAAGCCAATCCCCCGACAGTGGCGAGTGCCAGCCGCCCGTACCAGGCGCCGCTGACCGACTCTCCACGCCACCAGGGCGCCAACAACGCCGGAGGCAGAAGAAACAACAACACCACCGGTCCCTTGATGAGAACGCCGGCCCCGACAGCCAGGGCGAACCACAGCCAACGGCCCCGGCCGCAAGGCGGATCCACCAGGGCGTTCCAACCCAGCAAAACCGCGACCGTCAGAAGCAGATCGAACATCACCAGGCCGGTCCACAAGAACCACCACACCATGGTCGTCAGAATCCAGACCGCGGCGCCCGCCCGCGGATCCGCCGGCCACAATACCCGGGCCAGGCGCGCGGTCAGAGCCAGGGCACCCACCGCCGCCAGCGCCGGAATGAGTCGCGGCCACCATTCCACTACGCCAAACACCTTCCACCCGGCGAGGATCAGCCAGAACAGCACCGGTGGCTTGTCCACGTAAACCGAGCCGTTCAGATGGGGCACCAACCAGTCATGGCGCAACCACATCTCCCACACCACCGAGAGATACCGGGTTTCGTCCACCGGAAGCAGCGGCCACGTGCACACCCGCCACAGCGCCGAGCCAAGCGTGAAAACCACAGCAAAAAGCAGCGGCCAAAGCGGCCGGAATTCCCCCGTGTAAACCTGTCTCATGCTTAAGATTGGAGTTGTTGCCTGCCCATTCTGCTCAAAAAAATGCCCCGTCAAGATCTCCAGTTCGCACCGCCGAACCACCGAATCCTTCCCTTCTGACCCGGCTCCGCTGCACCCGCCGGGCCAGGTTGCCATCTGCTGCCGGCTGCGTACGCAGCCTTTGGTCCCTCGCCCGTGTGTCGGCATCTGCGCAGAGGCCCCAACGTCTGGCTTGGTCCCAAAACAACCGGACGCCGCAGTCCTGCCGTGCCCCGGTCACGCATCTGGCCGCCAACCGCGGGCCCCTTCTGTCAGCGCATGGAAAGGCCCGCGGGCGCCTCCCCCTATTTGCGGGCCACCGCGGCACGGGCGTCCCGAGCCGGGCCGCTCCACCTCATTCCACAGGAGGCGCGCCATCGGACATCGGACACCAACGTGCGGCTGGACCTGCATCGGCCCACCCTTCCGGCATTGGTGCGCGGTTCAGATCAGGCGCCGCCCGGGCGCCGCCTCCGGCCGCCCGCGTCCCGCGTGTCGGGGAGGAGATTCCGGCGCACGGACAGGAGAAAAAGCAGGCCGTCCGCAGCAGTGGCTGCCGTTTTGGCCCCACTGCGGGACGGCCTTGAAGCCAACCGGACGGTCCGCGCCGAGCCGGGTCAGCGTGCCCCGCGCGGCAGGGCGCTGGTGCCGGCGTACACCGCGTTCCGGCCCAGGATTTCTTCGATGCGCAGAAGTTGATTGTACTTGGCGAGCCGGTCCGACCGGCTCAGCGATCCGGTCTTGATCTGCCCGCAGTTGGTCGCCACGGCGATGTCGGCAATGGTGGCGTCCTCGGTCTCGCCCGAACGGTGGCTGAGCACGGCGGTGTAGGCGTGCGTCTTGGCCAGTTCCACACAGTCAAGCGTCTCGGTGAGCGACCCGATCTGGTTGACCTTGACCAACACCGAGTTGGCCACGCCGTTCTCGATCCCCTTGCGCAGGAACTTCACGTTGGTGACAAACAGGTCGTCGCCCACCAACTGCACGCGGTCGCCCAAACGCTGGGTCAGCTTCTTCCAAGTCTCCCAGTCGTTCTCGGCACAACCGTCCTCGATGCTCACGATCGGGTACCTGGCCACCAGCTTCTCGTACAGGCTGACGAGGTCATCTCCGGTGACCGTCTCTTTCGTGCTCTTCTTGAAGGTGTACTTACCCTTGCCGTCGTAGAATTCCGAGGCCGCAACGTCCAGGGCCAGGTAGATGTCCTTGCCCGCCTTGTAACCGGCCGCCTTGATGGCTTGGAGCATCGCCTCCAGGGCATCCTCCACGCTCTCCAATCGCGGCGCGAAACCGCCTTCGTCGCCCACCGCGGTGCTGAGACCACGCTGCTTGAGCACGCCCTTCAGCGCGTGAAAAGTCTCGGTGATGGCGCGCAGTCCCTCACGGAAGGTGGGCCGCCCCAACGGCATGATCATGAACTCCTGGAAATCGATGGGCGCGTCGGAGTGCGCACCGCCATTGATCACATTGGCCATGGGCACGGGCAGCACCTTCGCGTTGGGACCGCCCAGATACCGGAACAACGGCTGGCCAACCGCGGCCGCCGCGGCCTTGGCCGTGGCAAGCGACACCGCCAGAATTGCATTGGCACCGAGCTTGGACTTGGTCTCCGTCCCGTCCAGCTCCAGCATGATGCGGTCCACGGTCAGTTGATCCAGGGCATCGACGCCCTCCAAAGCAGGCGCGATCTTTTTGTTCACGTTCTCGACCGCCTTCAGGACGCCCCGCCCCAGGTAGCGTTTCTTGTCGCCGTCGCGCAGTTCGAGCGCCTCGTTTTCACCCGTGCTGGCGCCCGAGGGCACGGCCGCCCGCCCGGCCGCGCCGCAAACGAGCGTGACATCCACCTCCACCGTCGGATTCCCGCGGGAATCCAGAATCTCCCGAGCCTGGATACTCTCAATGTTGGTCATAATCGTCCTTTGGTTTTCGCAAGCGATCGCAAAACTCAACGCATGATAGGCACGCACCCGGTCCGGTCAAGGACGCCTGCCCTCTCGAGATTCACCTGCCCCACGGAGTTGCCGACGACAGGCCATCCGTGCACGTACCGGCAAACCCCGCGTTCGTTCCCGGCCTGCGACGGAAGGATCCCCTCCCGGCCGGGCGAGGCTCCGGCACTGGGCTCGCGCGCCGGCAACCCCGCCGGGTGCAGGGGATGACGGGCATGGGGACCTTCGGGCTTGGTTCGTTCCCGGGAATTCACCCGGTCAGCCAAACCCATCCCGGCAGCCGGGCCGGGCCGGCTCACCCGCACTGCGCACGGTGGCGCAGCGCGTGATCGGCCAGGACCAACGCGGTCATGGCCTCGACAATTGGAACGGCCCGCGGCAGCACACACGGGTCGTGTCGGCCCCGGCCTTTGAGAGTCGTTTCCCGCCCTTCCACGTCCACCGTGTCCTGCTCGTGCATGATGGTGGCCACGGGTTTGAAGGCCACGCGAAACCGGATGGGCATGCCGTTGGAGATCCCGCCCTGCACACCCCCTGAATGATTGGTGGGCGTGAACACCCGGCCGTCCCGGACCCGGAACGGATCGTTGTGTTGCCGGCCGGTCATCTGCACGCAGGCAAAGCCGGACCCGATCTCGAACCCTTTCGAAGCCGGCAGACTCAGCATCGCCTTGGCCAGATCAGCCTCCAGCCGGTCGAACACCGGTTCGCCCCACCCCGGCGGCACCCCACGCACGTAACACTCGACGATCCCACCCACGGTGTCCCCTTCCGAGCGCACCTTCTCGATCAGTTCGATCATCCTCGGCGCCGCCTCGGGATCGGGACACCGGACCGGGGTGGCGTCCACCGCCTCGCGCGTGACGTGGTCCGGGTCCACCCGGCCCACGATTTCATGCACCTGCGCCACCCAGGCCACAATCTCCACTCCGTAAGTCAATCGCAGCCATTTGCGCGCAATGGCGCCGGCCGCCACGCGCCCCACGGTCTCACGGGCACTGCTCCGGCCTCCGCCCTGCCAGTTGCGGATGCCGTACTTGGCCTGATAGGTGTAGTCCGCATGCGACGGCCTGAATTTTCGGGCCATCTCGGCGTACGCCTCCGGCCGCGCATCCTCGTTCCTCACCCACAGACAGATCGGCGTGCCCAGGGTCATTCCCTCGAACGTGCCGCTGAGAATCTCCACGCGGTCCGACTCCTTCCGGGGGGTCACGATGGCCGACTGTCCGGGCCGGCGCCGGTCCAGCTCCGGCTGAATATCCGCCTCGGTGAGGGGCAGCCGCGGCGGACATCCGTCCACCACCGCACCCACTCCGCCCCCGTGCGATTCCCCCCACGTGGTCACTCGGAAAAGATGGCCAAACGTGTTGCCCATGCCGCCCCAGCATGAGCCAACCCACCAACCGGGTCAAATCATGCACCGGCCCCCGGCTTTGGGGCCCGCGGCGGCCACCATGAAAAAAATTGGTGAATCACCTCGAAAAAGACTTGAGAAATCGCGCCGCATCGTCCAGCTTCGCTGCCGCTTCGCCGCCAAGGCGGAAACCCAACCCTTTCCGCCGGGGCGAGGGATCATTTCTCTCGGTCTACACGCCGGGACTCGACGATTCGATGATGCGGTCGTTGCGAACATTCTGGTGGGTCATGGGTGTCCTGCTCTGGCCGATGGCGGCATGGGCCGCCGGGTCGGCCGGGCACGGCCATGGAACCGAGGCGGGGCCACCCGTCACGCCGGATGCGCCGGTGTTGTTTTACGTGGGGCCGCTGCCCGTGACCAATTCCATGGTGTACACCTGGTTGATCGCCCTGGTGATCTTCCTGGTGGTCCGGCTTGGCACGCGCCGGATGCAGGAGGTCCCCACCGGCGTGCAGAACCTCATCGAAACCGCCGTGGAAAGCCTCGAAGAACTCACCAAGGGCCTGCTGGAGCCCAAGGTGGCCCGATGGAGCTTTCCGCTGGTGGCAACCTTCTTCCTGTTCATCGTCATCTCGAATCTCATGGGCCTGCTGCCCGGCGTGGGCAGCATCGGCTGGGGACACCCCGGGCCCGGCCCCTTCGGCGTGGACCATGTGGAGAAGCCGCTCCTGCGGCCGCCCACGGCCGACGCCAACATGACCGTGGCCATGGCCGCCGTTTTCTTCATCATGAGCACCTGGTGGGCCATCCGTTACAACGGCCCCGTGGGACTCATCAAACACATCTTCGGCGTCAAGGGCGGCATGCGCGGATGGATCGTCATCCCACTCTCGCTGATCTTTCTGTTCATCGGCCTGATCGAGGTCATTTCCATCTGCATCCGGCCGGTGGCACTGGCCATGCGTCTCTATGGAAACATCTACGGTGGGGAAAGCGTGCTGACGATCATGCTCACCCACTCGCCGCTGGGGATCGGTGCATTGCCGTTTTATTTCCTGGAACTGTTGGTTGCGGTGGTGCAGGCGCTGGTGTTCACTCTCCTGTCCATCGCGTTCATCGGCACCTTGTGCTCGCACGTGGAGGAGGAGGAACACGGCTCCGCGGCGGGCCATTAGTACAGAATTTCGGCGGTCGGGACCGTGCCACGCGCGGACGACCGCGGAAACCCTGAGAAACCGAAAACCTGGAAACCTGAAAACGTTGCTATGATGCTCGCAGAATTGTCCGGCAATCTGCCCATCGGTCTGGTGGGCATGGGAGCAGCCCTCGGCGTCGGCATCGCCGCCGCCAAAGCCTCGGAGGCCATCGGCCGCAATCCGGGCGCCTTCGGCAAGGTGTTCACCACGGCGCTGATCGGCATGGCGCTGGCGGAAGGTCTGGCCATCCTGATCTACTTCGTCGTGCCACGCTGAGCCGGTTATGGGCGAAACCCTCCAGACGCTGGGTATTCAGTGGCCCAAGTTGATCGCCCAAACGATCAACTTCGCCATCGTCCTGTTCGTCCTGTGGAAATGGGCCTACCAGCCGGTGCTGCGCATGCTGGAATTGCGCCGGCAAAAGATCGCCGAGAGCATGGCCCAGGCCGAACGGATCCGGGCCGAGTTGGAGGCCACCGAACGGCAGCGGCGCGAAATCCTGGCCCAGGCCCAGACCCAGGCGCAAAAACTCATCGAGGAGGCCCGCCAGGCCGCGGCCCGGCTCCAAGCAGAGGAAACCCAGAAGGCCGTGGCCACGGCCGAGCAAATCCTTGCCAAGGCCCGGGAAGCCGCCGAGCTCGACCGGGCGCGGATGCTGGACGAACTCAGGCGCGAGGTCGGCCGACTGGTGGTCCAAACCACCGCGGCCGTCACCGGCAAGGTCCTCACACCCGAGGATCAGCGCCGCATCCTCGAGGAAGCCACCCGCCAGGTGGCCGCATGACAGACAGCTGAACCGTTCCCGGCAGGTCTGACCGATGATCAGCAACCGACTGATCCGACGCGAGGCCAAACGGCTCCACCGCCTCTGCCTGGTGGAGGGGCGGCTGGACGAGGCGCGCGTGCGCGCCGTGGTGGACCAGGTGCTGGCGCAACGGCCGCGCGGTTATCTCCGGCTCCTGAGCCACTTCCAGCGCCTGGTCAAGCTGGACATCCAACGCCGTACCGCACGGGTCGAAACCGCCGTCCCGCTGCCGGAGGACCTCCGGGAACGGTTGCACCAGCAGGTCGGCCAGCGTTACGGGCCCGGCCTGTACTGGCAGTACGCCGTGGAGCCGGCGCTCATAGCCGGACTCCGCCTGCGCGTGGGCAGCGACGTCTACGACGCCAGCGTGCTGGGGCGCTTGCGTCAACTGGCAGAAAGTTTTGACTGAACCCACAGGAGCAGGCGGGATCGGGACATTCCAGAAAGGCCCGCTCCCCCGCTCCCGAGCCGAGAAACGACGACCGGTTTATGAGCCAATTGTTGCAGGAGATCGAAGCCCGTATTGCGGAAGCCAAAACCACCGCCCGCCGCCAAAACGTCGGCATCGTCCGGGAGGTGGGCGACGGTGTCGTCCGCATCGAGGGTCTGGACGACGCCATGCTCAACGAAATGCTCGACTTCGGCAACGGAGTCATGGGCCTGGCGTTGAACCTCGAGGAAACCGAGGTCGGCGCCATCCTGCTGGGCGATTTCACCAGCGTCCGCGAGGGGCACGAGGTCCGCACCACAGGCAAGGTGCTCCAGGTCCCCGTGGGCAAGGCACTGCTGGGCCGCGTGGTGGACGCCCTCGGGCGCCCGCTCGACGGCAAGGGCCCCATCCAGACGGATACGTTCTACCCGGTGGAAAAAATCGCCCCCGGCATCATCAAACGGCGCTCGGTCAATCAACCCGTCCAGACCGGCATCATGGCCATTGACGCCATGATCCCCATCGGCCGGGGCCAGCGCGAGCTCATCATCGGCGACCGGTCCACCGGCAAGACCACCCTCGCCATCGACACCATCATCAACAACGCCCGGCTCAACCGGGAGGCCGAGCAGGCAGGCGACACCTCCTACCGCCCGCTCTACAGCATCTACGTGGCCATCGGACAGAAACAGTCCAACATCGCCCGGCTGATCAGCGTGCTGGAGGAGCACGGTGCCATGCCCTACACCATCGTGGTGGCCGCCCCGGCCTCCGACGCCGCCACCAACCAGTACCTGGCCCCCTTCGCCGGCTGCGCCATGGGCGAGTGGTTCATGGACAACGGCATGGACGCCCTGATCGTCTACGACGACCTTTCCAAGCACGCCGTCGCCTACCGCCAGGTCTCCCTCGTGCTCAAGCGGCCCTCCGGACGCGAGGCCTATCCCGGTGACATCTTCTACCTGCACAGCCGCCTGCTTGAACGCGCCGCACGCCTGAACGAGAACTACGGCAACGGCTCCCTCACAGCCCTGCCCATCATCGAAACCCAACTCGGCGACGTGTCGGCCTACATCCCAACCAACGTCATCTCCATCACGGACGGCCAGATCTACCTGGAAACCGACCTCTTCTACCAGGGCGTGCGCCCGGCCATTTCGGTGGGGCTGTCCGTTTCCCGTGTCGGGTCGGCGGCCCAGATCAAGGCCATGAAACAGGTGGCCGCGCGGATCAAGGGTGAATTGGCCCAGTTCCGTGAACTGGCGGCCTTCGCCCAGTTCGGCTCCGATCTGGACGCCGTCACCCAAGCCAAGCTCGAACGCGGCAAGCGCATCGTCGAAGTCTTCAAACAGGAACAGTACAAGCCGGTCCCGGTCGAAATCCAGGTGGCCGTCCTTTGGACCGTCCAGAACGCCTTCATGGACGACGTGCCGGTGGAACGAATCAAGGAGTTCCAGGCCGGGCTGGTGGACTATCTCACCACCCGCAAGCCCGATCTCCTGGCCAAAATCCGAAAGGAAAAGGTGCTCACCGACGAAGTGGTGGCCGGGCTGAAATCCGCCGTCACCGAGTTCAAACAGACCTGGCGGTAAACCCCGATCCCTCCCCCACCCATGCCCAGTCTCCGCGACATCCGACGCCGCATCCGATCGGTCAAGAGCACGGCCCAGATCACCCGGGCCATGCAGATGGTCGCCGCGGCCAAGATGCGCAAGGCCCAGCAGGCCGCCCTGGCGGGCCGCCCGTACGCCTCCGCCATGAACCGGATCCTGGCGGAGCTGCTGCCCACGGTCACCGATTTCACCCATCCGCTCATGGAAGAACGCCCCGGCGGCCGGCGTTGCGTGGTTTTGGTCAGCACCGACAAGGGCCTGTGCGGCGCACTCAACAGCACCCTCTTCCGTGAAGCCGTCAAGTTCGACCCGCGCGAGACCGTGTTCGTCGCGGCCGGACGCAAGGCCGCCCAGTTCCTGGCACGGGCACGCCGCACGCTCCTGGCCGAGTTCTCCTACAAGGACACCCCGCAATTCGCCGAGGCCCGTGCCATCTCCCGGTTCGTCCAGGAGGGCTTCCTCAAGGGCGAGTTCAACCGCGTGGATGTGCTCTTCATGAACTTCGTCTCCACGCTGGTGCAGCGGCCGGAGGTTTTCCCCCTGCTACCCCTCCGCGAAATCCGAGCCGTCTCGGCCGACCAACGGGGAGAGGAGATGGGAGGCGAGTTGCTGCGCGGCGCCACCGAGTTCCTCTTCGAACCGGCCCCCGAGCGGGTCCTGGGTGCACTGCTGCCGCACTACGTCAATTATCGGATTTACCAGGTCTTGCTGGAGGCCAAGGCCAGTGAACACAGCGCGCGCATGGTGGCCATGAAAAACGCCACCGAAAACGCCAACCAACTGGTCAAGGACCTCACGCTGCAATACAACAAACTGCGCCAGGCGGGCATCACCAAGGAATTGTTGGAAATCGCCACCGCCCAAATGGCCCTGTCCTGATCTCGCAACGTCATGAACAAAGGGAGAGTTGTTCAGGTTATCGGTCCGGTCGTGGACGTCGAATTTCCGGAGCAGGTCCCGGCCATCTACAACGCGTTGACCATCGAGTACGACGTGCCCGGCGAGGGCCGCGTCAAACGGGTGCTGGAGGTCCAACAGCACCTGGGCGACAACTGGGTGCGGACCATCTGCATGGGCTCCACCGACGGCATGAAACGGGGCTACGAGGTGATCGACACCGGCGGTCCCATCTCCGTGCCCGTGGGCGATGGCGTGCTCGGCCGGGTGTTGAACGTGACCGGTGAGCCCGTGGATGAGCGCGGGCCCATTCAGGCCGAGAAGCGCTACCCCATCCACCGCAAGGCGCCCAGTCTGACCGAGCAGTCCACCTCCCCCCAGCTGCTGGTCACCGGAATCAAGGTGATCGACCTCATCTGCCCGTTCCTCAAGGGCGGCAAGGTGGGCGCCTTCGGCGGCGCCGGCGTGGGCAAGACCGTCGTCATCATGGAGCTCATCAACAACATCGCCAAACTCCACGGCGGTGTCTCGGTGTTCGCCGGCGTGGGCGAGCGCACCCGCGAGGGTAACGACCTCTACAACGAAATGATCGAGGCCGGCGTCATCAACCTCAAGGAACCCTCCAAATCCAAGATCGCCCTCGTCTACGGCCAGATGAACGAGCCGCCGGGAGCCCGTCTGCGCGTGGCCCTCACCGGTCTGGCCATCACCGAATATTTCCGCGACGAACGCAACCAGGACGTCCTCCTCTTCATTGACAACATCTTCCGCTTTTCCCAGGCAGGCTCCGAGGTGTCGGCACTCCTCGGTCGCACCCCCAGCGCCGTGGGTTACCAACCCACCCTGGCCGCCGAAATGGGCGACCTGCAGGAACGCATCACCTCCACCAAGAAAGGGTCCATCACCTCCTTCCAGGCCATCTACGTGCCGGCAGACGACATCACCGACCCGGCACCGGCCACCACCTTCACCCACCTGGACGCCACCATCGTGCTGGAACGGTCCCTCACCGAGCTGGGCATCTACCCGGCCGTGGATCCCCTGGCCTCCACCTCGCGCGCGCTCACCCCGGAAATCGTGGGCCGCGAACACTACGAGGTGGCCCGCGGCGTCCAGCGCGTCCTCCAGCGCTACAAGGACCTCCAGGACATCATCGCCATCCTGGGCATGGACGAGCTGTCGCCCGAGGACAAGCTGACCGTCTTCCGCGCCCGCAAGATCCAGCGCTTCCTCAGCCAGCCCTTCTCCGTGGCCGAGGTCTTCACCGGCCGCCCCGGCCGGCAGGTGCCCCTCGAAGAAACCATCCGCGGCTTCAAGGAAATCCTCGAAGGCAAACACGACGACGTGCCCGAGGCCAACTTCTACATGAAGGGCACCATTGACGAGGTGCGCCAGGAATCCTAACGCAACGGTGCCATCGCCATGGCCAACACGCTCCGTCTCACCATCGTCACACCCGAGGCCGAGGTCTTTTCGGGCGAGGTGGACATGGTCACGCTGCCCGGCGTCGAGGGTGAACTGGGCATCTTCCCCATGCACACGCCGCTCATGACCCAGATCGAACCGGGTGAACTGGTGCTGCGCAGGGGAACCGAGGAAACCCACATGGCCGTGGGCGAGGGCTTCGCTGAAATCACCGGCGACCACGTCACGGTGATCACCGACATGGCGATCGAAGCCGCCGACATCGACGAGGCCCGCGTGGAAGAAGCCCGCCGCCGCGCCGAGGCGCGTTTGAAAGAAAAACTCAGCGCCGAGGATGCCGCCCTCGTCCAGGCCACCCTCGCCCGCACCGCTGCCCAGCTCAAGGTCAAGCGGTCCCGGAAAGGCTGAGCCCGCCCCCCGCCGCCCGTCTTCAACCCGCCCTGGGACAGCCGCGCCCCCGGGGGCACCGTACCGGCCCTCCGCCCGGCATGCGCCTCCAGTGCTGCGCGCCGGGCCGCCTCCAGGCAGCGATGCCTTGGTCCCGACCAACCCCAACCACCCCTACCGCCTGATCAGCCGCGGAAACACAGACCGCCCTCGTTTCGGTCGCCCGGTCCGTCGCCCGGCAACCCGCCCGTTCATCATGACCCTCCGTTTGCACTTGCCTTTGCGACCGGATCGTCTAAACGGGGTGCGAAGTTCCGTGTGAAAGGTCTCGCGGGTCGGGTTGCATGGAGTCACGCCGTCTGTTGATCGTGGAGGATGAAGCGCCGGTGGCGCAGCTTCTGGTTTCCGCACTGCGACGACTCGGTTACACGGTCGTGGGCATCACCGACTCCGCCCGGGAGGGCTTCCGCCTGGCAGCTGCCGAACGGCCCGACCTGGCCGTGCTCGACATCGAACTGCACGGCCGGACGGAAGGCTTCGACCTCGCCCGGCGCCTGCGCGAGGAGCTCGACATCCCCAGCATCTTCCTGACCGGGCGAAGCGACGAGCAAACCCTGCAACAAGTCCGCCAGGCCGGGTCCTTCGGTTACCTGCTCAAACCGTTTCATCCCCAGGAACTGAAGGCCTGCATGGAGCTGGCCCTCCAGCGTCATGCACGCGAGAGCCAGCTCGTCCGGCTCGAACAGGCCCTCACCGCCGCCGTCCGCTGCGCCGCCGACGGCGTCATCCTCGCCGGTCCGGCCGGCGAGGTTCTCTACCTCAACCCCGCCGCCGAGCGGTTGACCGGCTGGACGGTCAACGCGGTCCGGGGCCAGCCGCTGGCAGCCGTGTTCCGGACACGCGACCCCGAGCCCGAATCGGACACCTCCTTCCTCCACGCCCGCGCAGCCGGCGCATCCCCCTCACCCACGCCGCCAGCCGCTCGCGAAACCCTGTTACTGACCCGGCACGACCAAACCGTTCCCGTGGAGGTCACCGAGGCCCCGCTCGAGGACGACGTCCACGGTCGCTTCGGCTCGGTCCTCGTCTTCCGCGACATCACCGAACGCAAACGCTACCAGAACATGCTGCGCGAATCCCGCCAGCGGCTCCGGGCCCTGGCGCGCAACCTGGAGACCAGTCGCGAGGACGAACGCGCCCGCATCGCCCGCGAGATCCATGACGAGCTCGGTCAGATGCTCACCAAGCTCAAAATGGACCTCGCCTGGCTGAGCCGCAAAGCCGCCAGCATTCCGGACCCCGCCTGCGAGGCCAAACTGCGTGAGACCCTGGAGCTGGTGGATCAGACCGTCCAAACCGTCCGCCGCATCTCCAGCGAGCTGCGCCCGGGGTTGCTGGACACCCTGGGCCTCGCCGCCGCCCTGGAATGGGAGGCGCAGCAGTTTCAAGCACGAACCGGCATCTCCTGCAAGGTCCGGATCCATCCGCGCCTCCCCGAACTCGACCGCACCGTCGCCACCGCACTCTTTCGCATCGCCCAGGAGGCGCTCACCAACGTGGCCCGACACGCGGCCGCCTCCGAAACCGAACTACGGCTGGAATGCGACGGCTCCACCCTCCGTTTGGAAATCCGGGACGACGGCCGGGGCGCGGCACCCGAGGCCTTCCAACGCCCCAGTTGCTTCGGCTTGCTCGGCATGCGTGAACGCGCCCATGCACTCGGCGGCGAACTGTTCATCGAAAGCCGCCCCGGCCAGGGCACACGGATCCTGGCACTCGTACCCGTCCCACCCGACACCACCGGCTCATGATCAAGGTCTTCATCACCGACGACCACGCCCTGGTCCGGCGCGGCCTGAAGGACATCCTGGCCGAGAACCCCGGCATCGTAGTGGTCGGAGAAGCCGGCACCAGCGACGAAACCATCCAACAACTGCCCGGTGCCGACTGGGACGTCCTGATCCTCGACCTGAGCCTGCCGGGACGCAGCGGATTGGACGTGCTCCGACTGGTCCGCCAGATTCGTCCCACCCTGCCCGTCCTCATCCTCAGCATGCATGCGGAGGAACAATTCGCCATCCGACTCCTCCGTGCCGGCGCCAACGGCTTTCTCAACAAGGAAAGTGCCCCGGAGGAACTCGTCCGTGCCATCCAAACCGTCCACCGTGGAGACATCTATCTGAGCCCAACCTTGCAGTCCCGCCTCCAGACCCCCGCACCAAAGACCGAACCCCCGCCACCCCACGAAACCCTCACCGACCGCGAATTCGAGGTCCTCTGCCGCCTGGCCGCCGGTGAAACCACCGCCGACATGGCACGTCACATGGGGATCCGGCCGCGGACGGTGGAGCGTTACCGAGCCCGGTTGCTCCGCAAAATGGGCATGCGGTCCGTGGCCGACCTCGTCGCCTACGCCCGGCAGGCGCGCCTGCGCACCTGAACCGGGCCCGCTCCGGGCCGCCACCCGGGTTCAACGCCCGTGGCAATGCTTGTACTTGCGGCCACTGCCGCACGGACAGGGATCGTTCCGACCCACCTTCGGCCCCACCCGAACCGGCTGCGACTTTTCCACCGCCGCCGCCGCCTCCCGCACCACCTCCTCGGCCTTGGAACCCCCGGCGCTGTCCGAGGCACCCTGCCCGCCGAAGGCGCTGGCACTCTGATGCAGCAACTGCTTGGGGATGCTCTGCAGAAAACTCTCGAACGCCAACAGGCTCGTCGCGCTGCGGAAGATGTTGTGGCAGATCTCCGACTTGATGTTCGTCATGAGATCCTCGAACAGCTTGTAGGCCTCGGCCTTGTACTCGATGAGCGGATCGCGCTGGCCGTAGCCGCGCAGGCCGATGCTGTAGCGCAGGCTGTCCATCTCGTACAGATGCTCCTGCCACAGGCGGTCCACCGCGCTCAGGATCGTGTACCGCTCCAGCACCTTCAGCTGCTCGGGATCCTCGAAACTGACCTTCAGCTCGTAGGCCCGCCGCACACCTTCCACAATCCAGCGCGCCACGGCGTACTGCGCCGCACTCAGTCCGTCATACAACGAATCCCGCGGCGGCAGGTCCCCCCCCTTCCGCGCCACCTCCAACACCTGCGCCTCCGTCAAACCCAACGGAAACGTCAGATTCACCCAGTCCGCCAGCCCCCGCACGTTCCAACGATCGAACTCCTCGTCGTCGGTGGTGAACTGCTGAACCTTCTGCACCACCACCTCCTCGATGATCTCCAGCAGCCGGTCCCGGACGTTGTCGGCCCGCAGGATCTCGTTGCGGAAGCCGTAAATCACCTCGCGCTGCCGGTTCATCACGTCGTCGTATTCCAGCGTCCGCTTGCGAATCTGGAAGTTGTGCTGTTCCACCCGCTTCTGCGCCTGCTCGATCGACCGGTTCAACAACGGATGCTGCAGCTCCTGGCCCTCCTCCAGTCCCATGCGCTCCATGTACTTCACGATCCGATCCGACCCGAACAGCCGCATCAGATCGTCCTCCAGCGAGATGAAGAAGTGCGAACTGCCGGGATCCCCCTGGCGCGCACAACGGCCCCGCAACTGCCGGTCAATCCGGCGCGCCTCGTGCCGTTCCGTGCCGATCACGTGCAGTCCGCCCAGCTCGGCCACACCGGGCCCCAGCTTGATGTCGGTGCCCCGCCCGGCCATGTTGGTGGCAATCGTGATGGCGCCGCGCTGGCCCGCACGGGCGATGATTTCCGCCTCCTGCTGGTGATACTTCGCGTTGAGCACCGAATGCACCAGACCCTCCTTCCGCAGCATCCGGCTCAACATCTCGCTCACCTCCACCGAGATCGTGCCCACCAGGATCGGCCGCCCCTGCGCGTGGATCTCCTTGATCTCCCGCAGCACCGCCGCGAATTTCTCACGCTTCGTCTTGTAGACCGAGTCGTTGTAATCAATCCGCCGCACCGGCTTGTTCGTGGGCACCACCAGAACGCCCAGTTTGTAGATGTCCCAGAACTCCTGCGCCTCGGTCTCCGCCGTGCCGGTCATGCCCGCCAGCTTCTGGTACATGCGGAAGTAGTTCTGGATCGTGATCGTCGCCAGCGTCTGCGTCTCCCGCTCGATCGTCACGCCCTCCTTGGCCTCCACCGCCTGATGCAGGCCGTCGCTCCACCGCCGCCCCGGCATCAACCGGCCCGTGTGCTCGTCCACGATGATCACCTTGCCATCCTGCACCACGTACTCCACGTCCCGTTCGTACAGACAGTAGGCCTTCAACAATTGCGAAATGGCATGGATCTTCTGCGCCTTGGCCTCGAACTCCTGCTGCAGACGGGTCTTGGCTTCCAACCGGCCGCGGGCGTCCAGATTCGGATCCGACTCGATCTCGTGCAGGGCCAGCGTGATGTCCGGCAGCATGAATGCGTCCGGATCATTCGGGCTCAGAAACATGCGGCCCTTCTCGGTCAGATCGGCATCGTGGCTCTTCTCGTCAATGGCGAAGTACAGCTCCTCCTTCTGTCGGAACAGCTCGGCCTTTTTCTGGTCCTTGTGCAACTCCAGCTCCGCCCGGTTCATCAGGCGAAGGTTCTCCGGATCCTCCAACAGGCGCAGCAACCCTTCGGACTTGGGTTGTCCCATCTTTACGCGGTAGAGCAACAAACCGATCTCCATCTCCAGCTCCTCCGCGTTCTCGGGACGGCGCCCGTCGGCCGGACGCAATTGCTGGATCAGTTTGCGCGCCTGTTCGAGGAACTGCTCACACAGCCGTTGCTGGGCCCGCACCAGCGACTCGACCGCCGGCTTCCAGCGCAGGTACTGGTCGTCGAAGGTCCGCACCGCCGGACCACTGATGATCAGCGGCGTGCGGGCCTCGTCGATCAGAATCGAGTCCACCTCGTCAATGATCGCGAAATAGTGCCCGCGCTGGACCTGGTCCTCCTTCCGCAGCGCCATGCCGTTGTCCCGCAGGTAATCGAACCCGAACTCGGCGTTCGTCCCGTAGGTGATGTCGCACGCATACTGCTCGCGCCGAACCGCCGGAGGTTGATCATGCACGATGCAGCCCACGGTCAGCCCGAGGAACTTGTAAATGGCGCCCATCCACTCGCTGTCCCGCTGCGCCAGGTAATCATTAACCGTGACCACGTGCACCCCGCGACCGGTCAGGGCATTCAAATACACCGGCATCGTCGCCACCAGGGTCTTGCCCTCGCCGGTGGCCATCTCCGCGATCTTCCCCTGATGCAGCGCAATGGCACCGATGATCTGCACATCGAAGGGGATCATGTCCCACACAATGGTGTGGCCCCGCACCACCACCTCCGCCCGGCGCTCCGTCAAACGCCGGCAGACGTTCTTCACCACCGCGTATGCCTCCGGCAACAGCTCGTCCAACGCCGCCGCCAGCTCCGCATTGTCCCGGATCTGCGACAGCCGCGCCTTCCATTCGGCGGTCTTGCGCCGCAAATCGTCGTCCGACAACGAACTCAGGCCGGCCTCGATCTCATTGATCCTGGCCACCAGCGGACGCAGCCGCCGAATCTCGCGGTCGTTCTTGGAACCAATCAGTTTTTTAACAAGAAAGCCAATCATGGTCGCCCGGCGAATGATATCAGGCAGTGCAAACGCTACGAGATGCCCGGCAGACCGTCAAATGCGAACCCCGCACCCCCGCGCCGCCCCGCCCGACCGAACCCGATCCGAACCCCACTGCCCGCGTCCGGCCCGAAGTTCCTTTCCACCAGCCCCTCCGGCCTTGCCCGCCGCCGCGTCCCGGCACTATACCCATCGCCATGACTTTCGAAGAACGCCTCCAGGAGCACCTGGCCTTCCTCTACGGCACCGACCGCGCCCCATCGCTCACCGCCGAACTCCGGCAACGGCTGCAGCAGCTGGACCTGCCCCGCCGATCTGCCCGGCCCCTCCACGCCCGCGACGTGATCCTCATCACCTATGCCGACCAGGTGCAAGCCCCGGGCCGGATCCCGCTGGAGGTCTTGGGGACCTTCCTGGCACGCCATGCCGCTCCCCACATCCGGGCCGTGCACATCCTCCCGTTCTACCCCTGGACCTCCGACGACGGCTTCGCCGTGGTGGATTACCTCTCCGTGGATCCGCGATACGGAACCTGGGAGCACGTCCACGACCTGGGCAGATCCTTCGACCTCATGTTCGACCTGGTCTGCAACCACACCTCCTCGCGTTGCCCGTGGTTCGAGGAGTTTCTCAGGGACAACCCCCGATACCGGGACTTCTACCTCACGGTGCAAGGCGACCCGGACCTCTCCGCCGTCTTCCGCCCGCGCACCACCCCCCTGCACACCGAGTTCCCCTCCGCCACCGGCCCGCGCAAGGTCTGGACCACCTTCAGCGCCGACCAGGTGGACCTCAACTACCAAAACCCGGCCGTGCTGCTCACCGTGCTCGATGTGCTGCTGACCTACGTCCGCCACGGAGCCAGGTTCATTCGTCTGGACGCCGTGGCCTTCCTCTGGAAGGAAATCGGCACCTCCTGCCTGCACCTCCCGCAGACCCATCGCATCGTCCAATTGATGCGGACCATCCTCGACCACGCCGCGCCCGGCACCCGCCTCATCACCGAAACCAACGTGCCCCACAGCGAGAACATCTCCTACTTCGGCGACGGCTCCAACGAGGCGCACCTCGTCTACAACTTCGCCCTCCCACCACTGGTCCTCCACAGCTTCCGGACCGGCCGAACCACCGAACTGACGGACTGGGCCGCCCAACTGCAGACCCCCTCTCCCGACACGGCCTTCCTGAACTATCTGGCGTCCCATGATGGCATCGGCGTGAATCCCGTGCGCGGCATCCTCGATGACCGGGACACCCAGGCCCTGGTGGATCACACGCTTGCAGCGGGCGGGTTCGTCTCGGAAAAGGCCCTGCCCGACGGTTCCCGCACCCCGTACGAATTGAACATCAACTACCTCGACGCCCTCAGCCCGCTCCGGGCCGGCGAGTCCCCCGACGTGGCAACCCGCAAAATGGCCACCGCCCACGCCGTAGCCCTCAGCCTGGCCGGTGTGCCCGCGCTCTACTTCCACTCCTTCTTCGGCTCGCGCGGCGACCGCGCCGCCGCCCTGACCACCGGCATCTATCGGCGCATCAATCGGGAGAAGCTCGCTCTTGCCCGCCTCGAAGCCGAGCTGGCCGAACCCACCTCCCTGCGCGCCCGCGTGCACCACGCCCTGCGCCGCTGGTTGACTCTGCGAACCAACTGCCCGCTCTTTGCCCCCGCGGTTCCCCAGACCATTTTGAAAGGACACCCCCGACTGTTCGTGGTCGAAAGAACCGACCCCACCACCGGTCACCGCGCCCTCTGCGTCCACAACTTCTCCGGCGAGCGCGTGACCTATCGCGCACCCCGGTCCCCCGCACAGGCCGGACTCATCTGGCACGACGCCACCGGCGACCGCTCCCTGCCCGCACGCGACGTCGGCGACACCCTCCAGATCGAACCGTGGGCGAGCTGGTGGGGCCTGCCCGCCGCTGCGCCGTCCGGGAATCAACCTTGCTCGAACGACTGACCGGGCCGCCCCTTCCGCACACGGTGCCACCACCAGATCGGCAGGCCCATGAGAATGATCAAGCCCGACCCGGCGGCCAACCACGGCCGGTAGGTCACCGCACTGTAGATGAGCCACGCACACACGCCGGCAAACAGCCAGGGGGTCACCGGGTAACCCCACGTGCGGTAGGGCCGCGGCTGATGCGGTTCTTTGCGCCGCAACACCCACACGGCCAGGGTGGTGCCCAGGTAAAAGGTGTAAACCGCCGCCGACGTGTAAACGACAGTGCGCACAAAATCGCCCAACACCAGAATCAACGTCAGCGCCAGCAGCCCCTGCACCATCAGCGCCATCGCCGGTGCCCCGCGCCGTTCATCCCACCGGCCCAACCAACGAAACCATGCGTAATCCCTGCCCATCGCATAGGTGATCCGTGCCCCGGTCAGCACCAACCCGTTGACCGCCCCGAGCGCAGAAATGCAAATCAGCGCGCTCACCAGTCCGACCGCCTGCTCGGGCCAAACCCTCCGGACCACATCCACCGCCACCGCTTCCGACCCCACCAGCCCCTCATAACCGAGAGCGTACAGGAACGCCCCGTTCACCAGCAGATACAACGCCGTCACCGAGGCCATTCCCAGCACCATGGCACGCACGATGTTCCGTGCCGGATCCCTCACCTCCGCCGCCACGTAGGCCATCTCGTTCCAACCCCCGTAGGTGAACAACACAAAGATCAATGCCAGGGTCCACGGAAGTCCGGTCCCGGGCGCGCTTTCGTTCACCTGCACGCCGGCCGGTCCACCCACCAGCGCAGCCATGCATATGGCCACCAGGCCGAGAGCCTTGACCAGGGTGAGCAGATTCTGCGTCCATTTGCCGGCCCGCACACCCGCCACGTTGATCAACGTCAGGGCCACCACCGCGGCCGCAGCGTAAACCTTGTGCGCACTCCCGGGCGTCCCGCCCCAGGTGCCCCACCACGGATCCAGAATCGGCGCCGCATACAGCGCAAACGCAAATGCCATCACCGCAATGTCGCCCGGCCGAACCACCGTCAACTGTGCCCAGCCGAACAGGAACCCCGCCCAACTCCCGTACGCCCGCCCCAGGAACACGTAGTCCCCGCCCTCCCTCGGATAGGCGGCGGCCAGTTCCGCGTAGCAAAGCGCCCCGCACAAGGAGAGCAAACCGCCCACGATCCAGAGGAGGAAGACCCCGGCCGGCCCGCCCGCACCCCCTGCAATCGTCGGTGCCATCTGGTAAATGCCCGTGCCGATGATGATCCCCAGAATCAGACAGGTGGAATCCAACAGGCTCAGGACACGACGTGGTTCGCTCGAGGCACTCATGACGCAGCAGAAACTTGGAACCGAAACCGCGGGGGACGAGATGCGCCGGCCCGCTCCCGGCGCCAGCCGCCGCGGGCAAGGCGGGCGTCCCTCTTCCCCATCACGGCATCATGCCGGAAGAAAGCACGAGCCGGGTTCTCCCGCCCTCCACTCGCGGCGCTTCAGCGCTTTTTCATACTCACGCTGATGCCGGAGGCATGCAGGTTCAAAAAGATCGTCTCCAAGGCCGGATTGTTCGTGATGGCCTCGATGTAACGGGGATCGGCCATCCCGGGGGTGATGTTGTGCGCCACCACCAGACCACCCGGCCGCACCAACGGCAGCAGCTTCTGCAAATAGTCGAGGTAACCCTCCTTGTCCGCATCCAAAAACACCAGGTCAATCGGATCCCTGACCTGTTTGACCGTCTCATGGGCGTCTCCCAGCACCAGAGTCACCCGGTCCGCCACACCGGCCCGCTTGAAATTCTCGCGCGCCTGTGCCGCCCGGCGCTCGTCAATCTCGAAGGTCGTCAATCGCCCGTCCGTCCGTTCCAGCGCCAGGCAAAACCACAGCCCGGAATAACCCACGGACGTCCCCAGCTCGACCACATGCTTCGCCCCGATGGACTCCGCGAGGACCCGCAAAATCCGGCCGTCCTGCTCCGGCACGATCATGTTCCCGCGCCGCTGATTGCGACCCACGTCCTCGATCACCGCCAGGATCCGTTTTTCCACCTCGTCCTTCGGCAGCGTCCGCGCCACAAACGGTTCGCGTCCCTCGCCGCCGGGATCTCGCCAAGGCTGCGCCGTCACGGTGTTCATCACGAAAAGTCCGCCTGCCAGGCAGGCCGCCCGAAGCCAGGGAAGGAGTTGGTTGCGCATGGCCCAATCTTCCCGCGGATGGGTCCTCCCGTCAAATCCATGAGCACTCTCCGGCGCGCGGCAGCCCCCACCGCCGCGCCGCCGACGTGGTTCGCGCACCGCACCCACCCCGCTCCAACAGCCGCCCTGCCGGCTTGCCGCGTCTCTCGCCCTGCTTCGCGCCGGTCCACCCGACCGTTTCGGGCCGGCCGCAGGTCGGCTGCGGATGGACATTCCCTTCCCACCCACTATGCTGCCCGTCCGACATGGGCAAACGCGACACTTCACAGCCCGGATTCGGCACCGCGGCGCCGGCCGAACTGGGATTTGTCATGCCGGCCGAGTGGTCCCCGCACGTAGCGACCTGGCTGGCCTGGCCCCACCTGGCCTCCGACTGGCCGGGGAAACTTGACACCATCCGCTGGGTCTACACCGAGATCGTCCGCAAACTCGCACCCGGCGAACGGGTCTTCATCCTCGTGCGCAACCCTGCCGAGCAGGCCCGGGCAGCACACCGGCTCCGGCAGGCCGGTTGCCCGCTCCACAAGGTCCGCTTCGTCCTCCACCCCACCAACCGGAGCTGGACCCGCGATTCCGGTCCCATCTTCGTCACGCGGCCCCGACCCCGTCCCACGCACGCCATCGTCCAGTTTCACTTCAACGGCTGGGCCAAATACCCGAACTGGCGCAGGGATCGCCGGGTGCCCGAAACTGCCGCACGGCACCTGAGCCTGCCGCTTTTCACCGCCCGATGGCGCGGACGCCCCTTCGTCCTGGAAGGTGGCGCCATCGACGTCAACGGCCGCGGCTCGCTCATCACCACGGAGGAATGTCTGTTGCATCCCCGGACCCAGGTCCGCAACCCCGGCTTCACCCGCCGCGATTATGAAGAAGCCCTGCGCGCCCACCTGGGCGTACGCAACGTCCTCTGGCTCGGCAGCGGGATCGTTGGCGACGATACTCACGGACACGTGGACGACCTGGCGCGCTTCGTCAACCCGCGCACCCTCGTGATGGTGCGCGAGCGCAACCCCCGCGATCCCAATTACCGTCGCCTGGAGGAGAATTGGGAACGCGTGCCTGACCTGCGGCTCGAGGACGGATCGCGTCCCGAGGTCATCGCCCTGCCCATGCCCGCACCCCTCACCTTCGACGGGTACCGGCTCCCCGCCAGTTACGCCAATTTCTACATTGCCAATGCCGCCGTGCTGGTCCCCACCTTCAACGACCCCAACGACCGCCTCGCACTCGGCATCCTCGGTGAGCTGTTTCCCGACCGCCCTGTGATCGGCATCCACGCCGTGGACCTCGTTCTGGGTCTGGGTACGCTGCACTGTCTGACGCAGCAACAGCCCGCCTGAGACCGGCCGGGAAACTGGAGCGACGGAACAACCCACCACGCCGGGTCACCCCCGCACCCCACCTGTGCCCGGACTCGCATCCATTCGCCCCCCCGAACGCCGCCCGTTCTTCCGCACTTCGAAAAAGCCGGCTCCAAGGGCGAATGTTCACTCGCACCCGTTCCCACCGGCGGCGCCCATTCCTCTCCCGGCTCATTCCGGTGCGTGCTGCGACGCCCGGACCCGGGCAAAGGCCCTGAACATCGCATGTCCCTTTGATCCAGGTCGAAAAGTCGCGGTCACAGGACAGTCCCGGTCAGTGCCGCGGCGCTTCTTCCTATGCCCCTTGGATCACCCGGCGGGGCGGACTTCCGCCGGCCCGCTACTCCTGCCGCACTCGATAGAACCGGCTGCCGGGCAGCGGACCCGGATCCTCCAAGCCCACCAGGCCCGCCTGCCCCTGCACACCCGGCAACGCCGTCCAGGCCGGCGCATCCAGCCGATCCGCAAATTCCAGCACGTACCGCCACCGCGGACTGCCCTGCACCCACAACCGGAAGTTCCTCCCGCCACGGCCGTACCGGACGACCTGCGGCCTCTCTTGCGATTCCAAAAGGTACATGCTGTGGTAACCCCCCGCCGCCACCCAGGCCATTGGTTGGGCCGATGGAGGTGTACACTGGCCGCGACCGTTGTCACCCAAGGCCACCACCGAGCCGTCGGCCAACAGCACCAGGGTGTGCTCCGCACCCGCACTCACGAACAGAGCGTTCGTGAGGTTCGCCGGGATCCGTGCCTGACCGCGGGAGTTGTCGCCCCACGCCACGACGCCTCCATCAGCCCGAACCGCCACGCTGTGGTACGCACCCGCCGCAATCGCCACCACATTGCTCAAGCCCGGCGGCACCCTTGCCTGTCCCACCCAGACCCCGGCCGCGTTGCGATTGTCGCCCCAGGCCCGGACCTTGCCATCCCGGGTCAACACCACGCTGTGCCGCGCACCGGCTGCCACCGCCACGACCGGGCCCATATCCGCCGGAACCGATGCCTGACCGGCACTGTTGTCGCCCCAGGCCACCACGCGCCCGTCCCGCCTGAGGGCGAGGCTGTGCCAGTGCCCGGCCGCCATCGCCACCACGTCACGCAAGTCGGCGGGCGGCTGCGCCTGCCCGGAACCGTTCGCACCCCAACCCACCACCGTTCCGTCCGCGCGCAAGGCCAGGCTGTGGTAGCCCCCCGCAGCCACCGCCACGACCTCGTCCAGCCAGCCGGGAACCTCGCACTGACCCTGGAAATTGTGCCCCCAGGCAAGCACCTGACCGTCCCGGCGCAGAGCCAGCGTGTGCCAGAGCCCCGCCGACACCGCCACGACGTCGGTGGCCTCCGCGGGCACGCGGCGTTGACCCCACGTATTGTCGCCGCCGGCTCCCAACAACGTAAGCGTCAGCGTGGCCGGGGTGGTCTCCGCCGATCCGTAATCGTTGGTCACCACAACGGTGTACGTGCCCACCAGGGCCGGTTCCATGCCGGGCCAGCTCACCGAGGCGCCATGCGCCCCCGGAACGGGCACACCGTTCCGATACCACTGGTAATGCAGCGGCGGCGTGCCCTCGGCCACCACCGCCAGCGTCACTGGTTCTCCCCGCAGAAGGGCCCGGCCCAGCGGCTGGCTCCGTATGACCGGGGGCATCGGCTGCATTTCAAATTCCACCCGGTCCACCCAGCCACGATCCTCCCCGCCCGATCCGGAGCCGTTCTTGATGTACGCCCACTCCACGGTCTGGTAGCCGGGCCGCAAGTACACCGTTTCCCGGCGCCAATCCACCTCGCCCGAAATCCGGGCCAGTTCCGTGCCGTTCACCTGCAGCCGCAAAACGTCTCCCCCGGCCTCCGAAGATACCTTCCACCAGAAACGCAACGCGCCCGGCCCCGGCAACACCGTCCACAACCGGGAAGCCTGATCGTGGCCCACATAACCACTGGCTGCCGCGTCCTGCCCGTCCCGCGTGGTGTGTTCCTGACCAAACCACCCGAAGTCACCGCCTGTCTGCCACGACCACTCCGGCGCATCCAGCGCGTCGCCCAGGCTCATCCCCGGGACCACGACCAAACGGGCTCCGGCCGAAACCACGCTGCCGAAGCGGTTGGAAACCTGCACGGCATACCAGCCCGCATCGGCAAGCGTGACCGGATCCAAAACCCATTCCGCACCCGTGGCACCGGCAATGTCCCGCCCCTCTTTCCGCCATTGATAGGACAGGGGGCCCGGTCCGGATGCCTCCACCCGAAACTCCGCCCGGGCCCCTTCCCTCACATACTGGTCCTGCGGCGGCGACACGATGCGCGGCGACAGGTCGGGATCGCCCACCACGAATTCCATCACCGGACCCGGTGCACTGAACGAGTGCACCCGCAGACCGCTGGGGCTGCCGTCCCACCAGTGCGCCGCCGGCGCCGACCGATCGTCAAAGACGTTCCCATACCCCGCCGCCGGATTCCCCGCATAATAAAGGTCCTGCCCGTCCCCGGCGTTGACATTCCGGTGCAGATCCCACCGGTTGTCCGCCTGCACCAAGGTCACCTCGAAATTCTGATGCCGCCGGTTGGGATCCCGCCTTTGGTCATCCCGGTCGCCCAGCTCGTCTATGTGCCAGATCGCCACCCCGGAGGCCGGCAACTCCGCGTCCCGCCCCGACCGATACCGCGCCTCCAACAGGAAATACTCGGTGGAACTGCCGGGCTTGCGGTACCGATAAAAATGATTGAAGTCCGGCCCGGCAACCGCCGTCAGGGTCGCCAGCAGTGCCGAAGAGGAGGTCAGTTCCGTGGTGGTGGCCCAACCAGCCACACGCTTCAGATAGGCACACACCTGAACCGGGTTCAAATCGAACGCCCCATAACCCATCAGGCAAAACACGCCGGCACCGCCTTTCGAATCGTAATCGTAGTCGTAGAGATCCGGAAAACCGCACAAAAGATGGCCGTTCTCGTGCACGAACGTCCCCAACTCCAGTCGCTGGCCGATGTTGCTGATCTGGTAAAACCACACCTTCGCCCCTCCCGGCCACAACTCCTGCGCACCCACGCGCACCAAGGCCCACGCGTGCGGCCACAACCCTTTCGACCACACCCCGCCATTCTCGCCCGCATAAAACACGTTGCAAGCCACCACCCGGTTCTGCGCGTCCACAGTCAGCCCGCGCAGCGCGGGCAACACCTCAGTCTCGTAATTCGGCATCGCCTTCAGGAGCTGAATGGCGTCGTGGATCAGTTCGTTCGCCTGCTCCCCCGAGTCCTTGGTCGTGTCGTTGTAGTAACTCTTGGGGTGCAGGCTGTTCGGAATGCGAACATACATGGTCACCACGTTCGAATAGATCAAAAGCCCCCTGGACACGTCCTCGAAGTACTTTCGAACCGACCCGTTGTTACCGAATCCGCTGTAATGCTCCGCGTTGCAAAAGGCCTCGATCTCCTGACGCGGGACGCTGGCGGGTTCCTCGTCGAAATCGATGAGCAGACAGAGCCCAACCTTGGTGCCGAGGGTGGGCCCCGACGCGGCAGCAGCGGTCAGTTGACCGCTCTCGCGGGCCCGTTGCCGGGCCTTCAGTTGCTCCCAGCGGGTGTGGATTTCCATCACTTCCTCCCATCGCCGGCGCCGCTCAGCAGCCTCCGCCCGTAGGACATTCGGATCCGGCCGCACCCCGGGAGGAATCCCCATTCGTTCCGGTCCGGCCTGATGAACCGGTACGCCGGTCGAAGCCAGTCGTCCCTCCACCGTGCGCCGGGCCAGACAGTACGCGCGCAGACCCGGGTCAAAAACCACAGTGTAGCCGTCCAAAGTTTCAAAGTGCGCCTGAAATTCGTCGCCCCAACCGCGGATCCAGACCGGCGTGCCGTCCGGCTGCCGAAACTCGAACTGGGTTTGAAAAGGCGCCGCCCGAACCAAGGATCCCCCACCCGCAAGGCAAAGCCACAAGACACAGCACAGCCTCATGCGCACTCGTTCCCGCTTCACCGCCCCCTTGCGCACTTCTGCCAGCCGGCCGCCTGCCCTTGCCATCATAACGCCAGAACCAAGGAAGTCCCCCGGACGGGTTCTCGCAAGAAGAATCCCCCGATGGCATGGCGCGTGCCGAAGTTCCATTCACCCACCGCGCCCCGGGGCCTCACTTCACGGTGTCGTACGACTAGCTGGTCTCACGGTGCGTCCTGCACAGACCTCCGAACGCCGCGCCCGAATCGCCCTGAGATGGACAACCGGTCGTTTCCACTCCACCTTCCCCTCATGCGTCCGGTGGACATGCAGGTCATCGGGACAGAGTTGGCCGTCAAATGGGACGATGGCCGCGAGACGTTTGTTTCCCTGGAGCGCCTCCGCCGTGCCTGCCCGTGCGCCATGTGCCGCGGGGAAGCCGATTTGTTGGGGCGCTGGTCTGCTCCTCCACCTCAGAGCCTGACGGCCGCTTCGTTCGTACTCCGGGACATCCGCATGGTGGGGAGCTACGGTCTCCAGCCCGTCTGGGCCGATGGCCACGCCACGGGCATTTATTCGTTCGAGTATCTCATTCGGCTGGGCGAATCGAGCGACTCCCCCTGTCCCGACTTCCTCCCATTCTCTTGAACCAAGCGGGGCTGAAAACCCCGGTGTCCCGGCTCGCTCCTCTCCATGGTCGTACCGCCGCCGCGGCCGTTTCCATCCCGGCGCCCCGCCGGCTGCGAAATCGGAACCTGCAGGAACGCATCCCGCCCCGGGGAAAAGCCGCAGGACGGCTACTCGCTGACCCGGACCCGGTAGAAGCGCGGTCCGCCGACGGTGTTCGTATCGGTGAACGATGCCTGCACGCTGTCGGCGGTAATCGTACCCACCGGAGTCCAACCACCGGCCAGACTCCCGGATCGTTCCACCAGATAGCGGGTCCCGGCTCGTGCCGGCCACCGGATCGTCAACCCCGACTGTCCGCGTGCCATGTGCAGGCGCAGAACCGAACCGGCGTCCACAGGGTCCGTGCCGGCCCGATACTCCGCCCCGTTGGAGACACCATCTCCGTCGGCATCCGCATCGGCGGCTGCCAATACACTGTTCACGGCGCCGAAGTATCGCAGCCGCCATGTATCCGGAATGCCATCTCCGGCAGTGGATCCGGCCCGTTGCCCCACCACAACCAGGCCGGCTTGCCGAACCGTGGGCAGGGTGGCCATCCCGTTCGGGGAACCGGACACATGGCCCCATTCCAACCGGTAAACCGCGCCCGTGGGTGCGCCCGAAGGAATCCGGATTCGCAACTGACCCAACAGCCCCTCGCCTGTGACGCCCGGCCGGTTCCCGTCCAACCAGGCAAAGGCGACCATGCCGGGGGCCGGTTGCCCCTGCAGTGTGGGTTGGCCCCAGGCGGCGTCGGGCACGAATTGGGCCGGCGCTTCCAGGGGCGGGGCCCCTTCCAAGGGTCGTACCATCACGGAAGCCATCAGCACCCGCAACGGCCAGCGACCTTCCACCCGGACCTTCACCGGGACCCAGACTTCCGAGCCGGGTGCAACCGTACGATCCTGGATGGAAAAGCTCAGCAACGGATCCCGCTCCGGCCAGGCTGCCGGCGGTGGCTCGGCTTGCGATCCGGCCGCCCGGATGGGCGGTGCAGCCAGGCTCTGCGGAACCCTCCGAGCCACACGCTGGCCATTGGTCCAGAACCGTTCGTACCAGACGCGAGCCGGATCCAAAGACCGCCGGAAGGTGATGAACACATCCACGATGTCAATGACACCATCCCCGAAGGCAATCTGGTCAATCAGCGTGTCATCGGCATTGAACAGGGATGCGGTATCCGGCACCGCCCCGGCCGGGACGTAATACCCCTCCGGGGTCAATTGTCCCAAGACCGGTCCGGCGTCAAGAGCATCCCGGAAGTCGCTGAAGTAGGGCGGATCGTAGGGTTGGCCCGTCGCCGGATTGATGGGCGAGAAATTGTAGAGGGCCGTCTCGAACACCTGCATCACATCATCGTTCAACAGCTTGCCGTCGCCAAAATCACCCGCGTTGAGCCAGCGAAACGGTGCGCTATCCCCCACCAGATAGGGCACCGATCTCATCACGATGGTCCGCTCCGCACTCAAACCGTCGTTGGTCAGGTAACCACTCGTGGGCGCCGCAATGTAAACCTGGGCCCCGGGGGCACCCACACCGTCGCTCGTGGCGGAGGGCCGGTCCACCCGGATCCGATAGCGATCCCCGAACGCGGCGTTGGGAGGAATTCGAAATGCCGCCGCACCCAGGATCACGCGGCCCTGTTCCTTGTGGAAAAGATTGTCCCTGGCGATGGAGTAACTGATGAGATCCTGGTTTACCGTGTTGTACAGGTTGCCGAAGGACCGTCGCTCCAACCAACCCACGGCCATGAAACCCCGCACGGGATCGTACACCGTCAGATCCATCAGCGGCACCAGCGGATCCGTCAGTCGATAGAACAAGCGATTGGTCGGCGTCGCGGACCATGCCGCGGGCGGGATCACACGGTACCAACCGCCGCCTGCGGGAGGCGCCTTCTCGCCCTTCGTGGCGTCCACCTGCTCGTAAAGCATCGAGACGAATTCCATGGGCCCTTGGAACGGCGGTCCGGACTCGTTCGTTAACGTCACCTGGAACTGCAACGAGTACATGAGGGTTTCATCCGCAAGGCTCAAAACCACCGGAGCATAAAACATCTGCCCGGGCGCACCCTCGAACACGGACGACCCTTCCCCGTTGGTGAACCCCAGGGAAATCCGCGTGGGAACGTAATCATCCAATCGGAAGACCTTCTCGGCGATGTCGCTGGGAAGATAGTTCGGCGCGAAGGCACGGGCACGGAACACGATCTCCGCCGCATTGGTGGACATGCCCAACTGGAGTCGTCCTCCCTCCGGCACCACCGGATCGCTCGGACCGGGGTCCCTGCCGTCCACCGTGTAGTGAATCACGGCCTTTGGATTGACCGTCGCACTGCTCACTGTGAAAGACGCGAAGTTTTGCCCGCTGATCATCGGCGTGGCAGCCTTGAAACCGTATCTGGCGGTGACCACCTCGCTGCTGGCGCGTCCCGGAGCAAACGCCACCGCCTTGATGACCACGCCGGGCAAATTGGGTGCCTTGCTGATGCCCAAAACCGGCAGGGTTTCCAGAAAATCCTCCCTCAGCATGCCGTCCCGGTACTCGGGAGCCGTGGCACCGCGCGTCCGACTGGGCGTCTCACCGTAATCCACCAGACCCATCGGCCAAGGCGTGTTCGTCACGGTGTAGTGAACCTGCACGCCCCGTTCCGCCAACACGGCAAAGTACACCTCGTTGTTGAACAACCGGGGTTGATCGGTCCGCAGCAGGGTCACAAAAGCACCCATCACCGGATCCCACACGAAATCCACCCACCCGATGCGCGGTGCCTGCACCGGCGGAAGGGCCGGTCCCAGCTGGATCATGCGAATGGCATCGTTCTTGAGATCCGCCACCAGCAACGTTTCCACCTCAGGATCGAGCGCCAACCCCACGGGGGTGTCGAAACGAGCCGATGTGCCCGGACCGTTCTCGAACCCGTTCTGCCCGGGTGTACCGGCCAGTGTGGACACTGCGTAGTTGGTCGGTCCGAACAGCGTGTAGGGTTCCGCCACGCGGATCACGTGGTTGTTCGCATCTGCGATGACGAGTTTGTCCGCCGTCGACCACCAAAGAAGACCCCGCGGCCCGTTGAAACGCGCAGCAGCACCAAAAGTCGAATCGGCAAAGCCGCCCTGCCCCGTGCCCAGCACGGTCCACAAACGGGCCTCCACCGAGTTCGTCAACAGGTAGGCCCGAACCTGGTGGGCCGACGGATCCGCCACCCACAGGCGTCCGGCCGGATCGAGCACGACGGCGGTGGGTCTGCGCAACGTGTCACCGTCCAGGAGCGTTACCGTTTCCAGCAGGTCCCCTTCGGGATCGTACCGCCGAATGGCGCCGTTGCCGCTGTCGGCCACATACACCGTGCCGTCGGGCGCGGGAATCAATCCCACCGGCGTGTCCAATCGGGAGGCACCCGGTCCGCCATCCGCGTGGCCCGCCTCTGCCGGTATTCCCGCCACCGTGGTCACAAAACCGTCCGAGGACCGCACAAATCTCAGCGTGTGATTACCGCTGTCCGCCACCAGCACCCCCCATTCGTTGGAGCGCCGGATCCAGGCCACCCCCTGCGGATTGAAGAAACGGGCCTCCCAGGCGGGACCATCCTCGGCTCCCGGGATTCCATCACCCTGACCGGCCATGTGCACCAGCCGGCTCCCCCGCGCATCCCACAACAACACGCGATGGTTCCCGGAATCGGCGACCAGCACGGTCCCTTCAGGGCCGGGCGCGAGATGGAAAGGTTCCATCAGGCCGTTGGTCACCAGGGAGCTGACAGTGATCTGGCCTTGTGCCGCGGGCAAGGCCCACAGCACAAGTAGGAGGGCCCATCTGCCCGACTTCCCCTCCTGGAACAAACCGTCCGCCCGCCGGTTGGCAACTGCAGGATTGCACGTGCTCATGGCTCAGAACTGGATGTTGACGCGGTAAAATCTCGGGCCGGGCCGATCCGCCAGGGTCTCCCAGGAAAGTTCCGCTCCCGTGCCCGTCAACTCGGCTTCCAACTGCCACGATCCCCCGCCCGGATCGCTCGTACTCCACACCTCGTAAAGCCGGCCCGGCACCGAGGACCACTCCATGCGCAGCGTCCGGCTGACCCGCGATTCCGGACGGATCCGAACTTCGAAGCGCGAGCCGTGATCCAACGGGTGTGTCCCGGCCAGGAACTCCTGCCAATTGGGCATCCCGTCGTCATCGGGATCCGACTCATCCCATCCCCGGGGATCCTGGTCCGACCCGAAAAACCAACGCCGCCAGTCGTCCGAAACGATGCCCCCCTGTTCGGCGGGTGCGCCCACCCGGATCTCCGCTCCCCGGCTCTCCAAGTTGTACGGCGTTTGCAGATCGGCCGCTCCGTCGGCGTTCCAAACCACCAGCCGATACCGTGCTCCCGGCGGCGCCCCCACCGGGAGCCGTACCCGCACATGGCCCAACAGATTGCTCGTACCTTCGGCCAGGGCCAACCGACCCAGGGACCACCCGCAGGCCAGGTGGGTTCCTCCTGCCACCACCGCGTCCGGCGCGCTCCGTCCGGGTGCGGCCTGCCATGTGACACCTTCCACCGGTGGGGCGCCTGCCGTCTCGGCCCGCACCTCCACGCGGCACTGCAAGCCCGCCAGACGAGTGCCCCGGTAGGTTCGTACCCACAGGGGGACGTTCACCTGCTCGCCCGGCGCGGTCATACCCACACTGTCGAGCCCCACCCGGGCATGTCGGACCCAGCCTGCCGGGTTGACCGAGGCTCCCGTGATCTCGCCGGCTGCACCAATCTGGGCCGTTCCCGAGGCGCTTCTCACGCCCTGCGGAGTCCAATGCCGCCACCAACGTTGAGGATCCAAGCCCAGGGCACGGCGCAAGACGATCTGCCAGTCCAGATAACGGATCAGACCGTCTCCCCCGGCCACACCGGGACGGTCCACGGGAAAAACGTCCATGGCATCATAGGCGTCCGTGAAGGGATACGGCACCCCAATCCCCAGCGAAGCGTAAAACACATGGTTCACGTCCGCGTTGTCCAGAACGCCATCGCCGAATCCACCGGCGTTGTACCAGCGCCCCGGCGCGGTGTCGCCCACCAGATAGGAACGGTTGGTGATCCACAGCACCACCGGCGACATGGCCTGGAGTGGAAGGCCGCTCTGACCGCCGTCCGACGTGGCGCTCGGGGCCACAATCCGTATCTCGTACTGGTCGCCCTCCCGCGTGGTGGGAGGAATCCCCACCGCCACCATGCCCACGACGGCAAAGTTCTCGAAGGAGACATTCGCGTTGGTGCCGAGCGCCGCCACCGCCAGGCCCTGGCCGGAGGCTCCGCCCGTCGGAATCGAGTAGGACCAGGCCTGGTAGGTCGCCACGGCCCCGCCCTGGGCAGCCGTCACAACGCGAACAAAATCATTGCTGCCAATCGAAAGGATCTCCAACGGCTGACTCAGGCCGGGCGCGTCGCCCACCGGAACCACCTCCAACCGATACTGGAAGGAACGGACCCGGTCCCCGGCCCGTAGGTTGGCCACCACGGGAATCACCACCCTGCTTCCGATGCCGGCTTCAACCCGGCCCTGCCAGGCGGGTACACCGATTTCATTGGCCCCAGCCGGTTGACCCGCCACCACGGCGCTGGCGCGCTTGCCCACAAAGGCCCGCACTCGAAGCCCGCTCAGATCGCGATCCGTGTAGGTCCAGTCAATCCAGCCCTCGCCGTTCACCAAGGGAACTCGGAAGCTGTTGGTGGTTGGATCGGATCCGTCGACCGTGTAAAACACCTCGCCTTGAACCGACGTAACCCGGATTCGGTATCCCATCGGATAGTAACCGGAGAGCGGCTCCACTTGCGGTCGTTGCACCACTTCGGCCAGCTCATCGGACCTCGACATGGGTTCGGCAGGGAGCAAACCCACTCCGGTCACACGGCGGATAAGGTGATAATAAACCTCCGATGCATAGAGCGTGCCGTCCGGGCCCACCGCCACGCCCACGGGCTCGCGCGCTTCGGCACAGGAGCCAAAGGGATGGTCGCATGGTTCACCGTCGTACCAACCCGGCCATGGCCAGCCAGGCAGCCAGTCCGACTGGGTCACACCGTACAACGGGATCACGGTGCCGTCGGGAAGGACCTGCTTGACCCGGTGGTTGCCGCGATCGGCCACGATCACCACCCCCTGGCCGGCTCGCGCCAGAAACGCAGGTTCCCGGAAACGCGCGTGGGCGGGGCCGCCGGCCTGGTCCCCGGGACCATGAAATCCGGTCCACGGAAGGGTCTGGGTCCCGGAAGGATCCATCAGCCAGAGCCCGTGCAACCCACGGTCACTCAATACGAGCCAGCCGTTGGTCAGCGCCACAACGCCGTTCAGTTCGGCGCCCGGAGCCGTGACCCGGCCGACCACATTGGACACACGGTCGCTCAGCCGCAACACCAGCGTCCGGTCACACACCACGAGCACCTCGTCATCCGAGCCGATTGCCAGTGCCGCCGCCTCGGGCAGATGCGAGGCCAGGTTGGTGAGCAGGTTGCCGAATCGGTCGTAACGACGAACCGCCCCCTCCACGCCCCCGCCCCTTTCCAGCACGACCAGTCGATCCCGACCGTCCACCGCAACCCCGATCGGCTCCCGCAGACCCTGCAAAAGCGTCTGGGTCAGCCCCGCCTGCAAATCGAGTCGGCGCACGGCGCCGTTGTCACGGTCGGCCACGTACAAAAACCGGCCCGTACGGTCCACCGCCAACCCCATGGGAGTGTGAAACTGGGCCTCCCGGGCTGTGTCGCCGTCGCGCCATCCGTAGGCAAGGGGATTGCCTTGCGAGGGGCCTCCGCCGAGTGTCTCCACCATGCCCTGCCCCCATGCAGAGCACCACCACCCCGCCGCCAGCGCGGCCATCACCCGCACCAGGCAGGCAGGAAAGCGGATTCGGGCACCAAATCCAGACCATCCGGGTTCACGTATCGAGGTAGCCATAACCAAATCCTCCCCTCCTGGCGTTTACCGAAGAGGATCATCGCTGTAGACCGCGGGCGGCCGCGGCCCGAAATGGCTCCAATCCGCCGGCTTGGCACCCTCCCACACGCTGTCCGGATCGATCCCGTGGGTAATGCCCGTGGGATGCGTGTGGAGGAAATCGGTCTGGGCGGGCCTGAAATCGGAGTCCTTCAGGATCGTCGGTGTGATGAAGATCAGCAGATTTTTCTTGTCCATCGCCTTGTTTTCGTGACGGAACGCCAGGCCGATCAGCGGCAGGTCACCCAGCACCGGCACCTTGCTGTAGATGTTTTTGGTGGAGTCACTCATGAGTCCGCCCATCACGAGCGTGTGGGCATTGGGGATCAGCACCTGGGTCTCGATACGTCGAATGTCGTACTCGTCGGCCTCGTTGATGGTGTCCACGACACGCTTCTGCACCGTCCGGAAGATGCTGGAAACCTCCGGTACCACCTTGAGGAAGATTTGATCGTTGGCGGTGATCCGCGGTGTCACCGTCAGGATCGTGCCCAGGTTGGTGTAGTTCACCTCGGAACCCCCTGTGGTGTTCTGCGTGCTGGCCTGCACACGGAAGATCGGCACCGCCCGGGTGACGGCCAGCTTGGCCGGCTCGTTATCCAGTGTCACCGCCCGGGGCGTGGAAATCACTTGTGTGTCCGCATCCTTGTTCAGAAACGAGAGGACGGCCCGCACACCGTCGGCATTGAGGAAGGCAATGTTCGGATTGAATCCGTTGAAGGTGTTGAGCGAAAGGCCGCCAGTGCCGGATTGCGTGACCATGGTGGTGTTACGGCTGTAGCGGGACGAAGAAGTGATCTGGCGTCCGCCAGGCAGCGTGGTGGTCACGGCCTCGCCCGGTACCGTCGTCACGGTCTCAGCCGTGGTCGTCCCGTTTCCAAACGTAACGTTCTGAGCCTCCAGGGTCGCTCCCCAGTCGATGCCCTTGATGGTGCTCGGGCTGCGTGAAATCTCCATTAGTCGGGCCTCGATGAGGACCTGCCGCGGCGCCACATCCAGCCGTTCGATCAGCTCCTCCACCGCCGGCAGTTCTTTTTCTGTCGCCACCACGACCATCTGGCTGGTACGCACGTCCGGCAGCGCCTTGCTGCGTTTGTCCGTGAAGGCGCTCTGCACGACGGCCACCACGTTCGATGGATTGGCATATTTGAGCTGGATGATCTTCGTCACCAGCGGCTCGGGCGCCTCCGGATCCTTCATGGTGATTCGTGCAATGCCCGTCTTCGGGTCCTGCACCAACTGCAGATCGTAGTTGTTCAACAACGCCTCCAGCGCCTGCTGCGCCGTCACGTTTTCCCAACGAATGGAGACACTTGGCATCGGCACGATCTTGCCGTCCGGTCCCGGCATCCCGTAGTTGACCTTCGGATCCATGAGGTAATTGAGCCCGGCCTGGCGCGCCAGATTCCGAATCGCATCGGTCAAGGGCAGGTCGTCCATGACAATCAGCGGGATCACCTGGTTGTTAGAGGATGTGCCCTGCTGCGGCTCCCGGCCGGGTTCTGCAGCGGTCATGGTCTCTGCCCGTACGGTGTTTTCCTGACCGGCCCCGTTCGTGGTAGCTTCCTGTCCGCACACCCTCCAAGCCAGGCCGGCTGCGCACCATGCGACCAGGGCAACAGCCGCCCATCCGCTGCGCGATCGTTCCATACTCGCACCTATACGCTTGGATGTTTGGTCGCACGGACACACCCACGGCGTCTCCGTGTGGGAGCTTACTCGGTCACTTTGTTTCTTGATACCACTTTGCATGGCCTTCATGGGCTGCGCGTCTTTCAGTTGTTCATTCCGGTCCTCAGCAGAGGGCCTTTCCAATAACCAAGCAGCTTACGGGCCAACTGCTGCATGCTCTCGATGCAGGCCCAAACCGGGACTTCTCCACCATCACATGCGCCTCCATACCCGTAACCGTCGGGGTCCTGCGACAGGCTCGTGGCCCGCCGGGTTAGCCGCCGTCGCGAAGCCGCAACTCCTGCCGAACACCGTTGATTTCCACCAGGACACCGTCGTCCTCGATTTGGACACATTGGATCCGCACCTCTCCGGCCGCGGTCTTCAGTGTCCCGGTTTCACCTTCCGCGAGAATCAGGCTTCGTGGCGGATTGTCCCGTGTCGTCAGGGTGGCCAGGCGGTTGCCCGGCACTCCGGCCAGACCCCGCAGCGCCAGACTCACCCGGACCGCGGGCGCGGTGTTGGTGCGACTCGCCCGCTGCCCGAACAGCCGGGTGGATTTGGGAAAAAACGGGTCCAGCCCGTCGTCCGGGCTGCTGGGAATCTCGAAAACCGAGCGGGGGATCTCCTGCCCGGCTGAAGCAGATTCGGCCGCTGCCGAAGGGGCTGTGCTCCGCTCCGGGTCCGTTGCGGCACCCGCGCGAACGGACACCGACAGAATGGCCGCCACTGCCAACCATCTTTTCATCGTTCGCCTCCCCTCATGAGCCGGATCGAACCAGGGCAACGACGGTTACCCGGAAAGCAAGTTGCTCATGGGTGCCCTCCGTGCCCGATGCAGGCGCTGGTTCGATCTCCAGGTTTCGCAACTGCCAGTAGGGGTACCGGTTCTCGAAGTCGGCGAGAAACCGGCCCAGGTCATGATAGTGGGCGGACCCCGCAATGGTCATGCTGACCTGCCGATAGGGAAAGCCCGGCAGCAAATCCACCGGACCAGGTCCGTTGATGGTGCTGAACTGTGGAATCTCCACAGGATACTGGCTTCGGAATTGCCGGATCTCGTTGATGAGATAGGCGTAGTAATCGCCCGCGGCCATTTGCTGCTCGCACCGGTCCAGCTCCGCGGCAGCCTGATCGAGTGCCTCCTGGATCGTCGGCGCCCGATTCAGCACCTTCCGCGCATCGGCAATCTGACGCCTCAGGTCGTCAATCTGCTGCCCGACCTGCTCCAACGCCGCCTGCTGTGGTCCTACCAGCCCGAACCACACACCGGCCAGGACCACCAATGTCCCCAGGGCCACCAGAACGAGCTGGCGCTGCTTTTCTTTGGGAAGGCGTTTCATCGTGTCTTTTCCTCCAATCGGCATTCGAGCGTGAAGGCCACGAACGCCCGTCCGGTCCGGGGATCCTCCACCGGGGGCGAGAGGTTTCGTAGCGCCACTTCGCCCTTGGTTCCGATGAGTTGCTGGAACCATGGCTCGTGGGCGATGCGTTCCTTGTAACGGGTCACCAGGTCACCCGGATTGGCGCCTTCGTCCCGGGCGTCCAGCGTGATGATGATCCGTTCGGTAGCCGTGGGTGGTTTGGGCGCTTGTGTGATGCGGCCGGCTGCGTTGGTCTTGCCCGGCGTGGCCGGTGTGAGCACATAAAACTGCTCCACCTTGAGCCGGCTGAGCGGGACATCGGGAAGCGCCGCCTTTTGCAGCGCCTGGAGCAGGTTGCCCTGGAGAAACCGGTTGGTGGCAAGGCGATGCAGGGCGGTCAGACGTTGCCGCACCTCGTTGAGTCGCTTCTCCTGTTCGCGTGCGTGCTCATAGTCCTTGCGCAGAAGCTGCCATTCCGTCTGCAGACCGGCCAACTCACTGTTTTGGAGCAGAACACGTGAATAGAAGATCAAACTCCCCAGGAGGCTGCAGGCCACCACGGCCACGGCAATCAACACGGCCCGCTTGACCGGGTCCCTGCGTCGTTCTTCCTCGAGCGCCTGCGCTTCGGCCAGAAGATTCAGTCGGATGGGCATAGGCTCAAAGAGTGGCAAGGGCGGTTCCCACGGCCACGGACAATTGCGGGGCCACCTGTTCCCACTCGGCGAGTTGCTGCGGTGGAAGCGAACGCTGCAGGCCCGCGGTGGGGTCCCAGGCACGGCATTCTGAGACCAGCTCGGTCTGCAGGGCCTGCAAAACCCATTCTGCGGCGGCACCGGCGCCGGATACGAGGATGTGCGTGACCGGCCGGTCGCTCTGGTGTTCGTAAAAGTCCAGAGATGCCTTCAGTTCCCGTCCCAACGGGGCGATGAGGGCGAAGAGCTGCTCGCGCACCTCGGCCGGCATGCCCAGTTTGATGCCCTCGGCTTCCGCATAACTGATGCCCATGGTGTCGGCCAGACCCTGTGTGATCTGGTCGCCACCCAAGGCCAGCACGCGTGTCAGGACGAGTTCTCCTTCCTGCAGGATACAGACGCTGGAATGGCGAAAGCCCAGGTCCACCAGCGCAAGGACCTCGCGTTGGAAAAGGTCCGGCTCGGCTTTCTCCAGCGCGTTGATGGGGGCGACCAGACCGGGCAGCACGCTCCCGGCGGTGCAACCGGCCTGCTTGATCGCCGTGTGGAGGGTGTCCACCCAGGTCTTCTTGGCACCGGCCACCAGGACCTTTTGCTTGGGAACGGCCGGTCCCTTGGGCTTTTCGGGCGCCGGACCGCCGGAGCGGCCGTTGACCGGCCAGCAGTCGAACACATAGCCGGGAAGGTCCTGCTGCAAATAAAGTTTGCTGCTGGTCTTGAGGATCTGCCGCATGTCCGGCACCGGCATCTGCGGGAGCTCGGCATATCGAACGATGGCGTCATGAACTCCGATCGCCACCGAAACCAGAGGGGACCGGCTTTCCAATGACTGCACGACCGAGCGCAGATGGTCGGCCAGCAATTCGGCCGAGGGTTCCTTGTCGAAAACGGGAGCCTCGGCAATGGCATAGCGCAAGAGGACCGGCCCTTCCGGACGATTCTGAATCCAAACCGCCTTCGTGCACCGGCCGCCGAGATCCACAGCCACCACTTGCTCCCGTTTCCGCGACCCGCCTTTGAACCAGCTCAACGTCATGGGCAACGTCCTCAGCTACGACCGAGCCAACCTGTGCTCGCCGATTTCCGTTCGTTGTGAAAGCAACTCGCGGGCCAAGCCAGAAAAGGAACGGGCCCATGCCGCCATGCCGCTGCAACGAGTCAAACGCCGTTGCAGGGAGCAGGGGCTGCACGCCGGACCCGACGGATCAGCACCGCGGCCGCCGCCGCAAGCAGGCCGGTCAGGCACCACGCCCAGCCCGGCATGCTCCCCAGCTGTGTGGCGGATGCCTTTCCGGCCCCGTTGGAGGCCGACTGTACGTCCTGGGTGCGGCCGAGCTGGATTTGGTACGTCTCGAGTCTGGCCTGCATGTCCCTCGCCAAGGCACGCTTGAAGGCCAGCCGCTGTTCGTACCGTTCCCGCCCGACACGGAGCTTCTCGGACAGTGACAACTCCCCTTCCTGCCGAAGACGGTCGGCAATTTCTTCCTCATCCCCTTCCTTGAACCCCGGCAGGGCGGCAAAAGCTGCCTCCACCCGGAAAGGTATGACCATCCCGGTGAGCAACAGGACGGACATCAACAAAATCAGCACCCTGCGACCCCTCAAGAGGATGGGACGACGGTGGTCTGTACCCCCGGAAGGACTCCGCAACTGAAACGGGCCGCGGCTCGACCGGAGGTGCGCGCAGCCCTCCGGATCCCGCCCGGGGCTCAGCGGACACTGAAACATCGGGATAGGATCAAGCATGCTCATCCTGCAGCCAGGCTTCCGCCCTTTCGGACGGCTCACAGCGTTTCCGCTTCGGGGGGCAGCTCGGTGTAATCCGAAAGGCTGATCAGGCCGGCCACCGGCAAGCCCAGGTCCACCAGCAGGTTCGGGTCCCGGTTGTACCGGCTGTGCACGCGCGAATCGTAGTTGATGCGCAGTGTCCGATTGAACACGATCGCCTCGTCGCGACTCACCAGCACCCCGTTGAAGACAGTGTCGTTTTTGGCCAGTCGCATGGCCGCGGCGTGGTTGGTGTAAAAGATTCCGTCGAGCCGGTTCATGTTGTTGGAGGCAACCTGATTGTACGCCAAGGGGGTTCCGGAATCGTTGGTGGGGTAACCTTGGATTTTGGGCGCCCGCGACGGCGTCATGTTGAGTTGGGAGTTGTAGTCGTAGTTGCCATCCATGACGCCGTCTTCGTCGGCGTCGTACCACGCGCTGTAGGTCCCGTCGGGATGGATGAAGGGAATCCCGTCATCGCCGGTATGGAGGATCCCGTCGGCGCCCAGGTTGAGTTCGCTGCCAACATTGCGCAGACCGTAGCCGGCCGCTTTGTAACAGTAGCTTTGCCATTCCGAGCTGGTCACGTCTCCCCCGAGAATGCATTCCCGCACGGCAAAGGCGACCAGGTCTCTGTCCTTGTTGTTTTCGACCCAGGCATCGCGTTGAGGGGCTGACATGGTCTCGGGCGGGGTGCTGAAATTCGGCCCGTTTCGATACCGGAGGTCCCCGGCGATGTAGAGATTGCCACCCACGTACAGCGTGCCCCGGCCGGAGATGTAACCCTTGATCACCACGTCCCCCGGGACGACCACGGTGTTACTGATGATGATCGGCTTGTCGTAGGTACCCTCCAAATAGAGCCCGGGTTTTACGATGTTGGTGTGCACGCCGTAGACCAGTCGCTGCGATCCCACCCAGATGCCGTTGTTGACCGGGTCGCTGAGGGCCTTGGTTGTGTAGTAGGTAAAGTCCTTGAGGTTGGGCATCGGCTCGCGCGGGACGCCCCAGTGTGCATAGGCCAGGGGGTTGGCCCCCGCCAGACCGCCGAAGGGCGGATTCCCGCCGAATGGATCCACCGGCACGCCGTTTTCCGTGATCAATCCGTTGGCAAGGATCACGCCGTTGACCGAGGGACGGCCGCGAAAGTCAAAGTCCCAATTCGCGCGGTTGCCGCCGTTGCCGGTGATGCTTCACCCCCACCACCAACCCCAGTTGTTCAGAAAATACTCGTAATCGAAGACCCGACTGGCCGGGTTCTTGACGATCCGGGCTCCGAGGGTCCGCACTTTGTCGCCAACCCGGGCGGAAGCCGTGATCCAATAAATGTCCATGCCGATCACGTTGGACTTCACCACCGTGACACGTGCGCCGACGAAGCGACTTCCCTCTTCCTGCAGGGTCTGCTGCATGTACGCGAGCGGCAGGGTGCCATTGGCGGTGGCGTACACGCCGGAGCCCGGGGCGGGCCAGGCATCGGCGATCATTTGCGCCGCCCACTGCAACGCGTTCTCGGCATGGTAGTAGGCGGCGATCCAGTCGTTGCGGCCGTGCGCCATGTTCAGGTGGAACGAGCCGAGGGCAAGCGTGCCGGCCGTCACGAGTCCCAGGATCCCACCGGTAACCACCACGACCATCAAGGCACTGCCCTCCTCGGACTTTTGCATCGCTCGCTTCAGGTTCATTCCTTTCATGGACAGCCTCACCCTCCTTTCCTCAAGCATTCCGCATTTTCACCACGAAGGACTTGAACACCCGCGCACTGTTGACCTCTGGCGCCCTTCTTCCGAAGCCGTCATCGTCCATTTCCAGAAAGACTCGAATCAGGGAGCTGTCGGTGCTCCCGTCCGACTTGATGCTCGGAGCGAACACCAACTGCCGCAGGACGACGCGGCCGGGTCGGTTCTCGAACAGCGTGGTCTCGGTCTGGGGCTTGAGCCGGTCTTCACGAAACCAAACCCGTCCCGCCTGCGGGTCGAAACGAAGTTCGGCTCGGGGAAAGTCCGGTGCCGGGCCGCGGCCCACAATCACCCCTTGAAAAGCCGTGGCCAGACCCAAGGTCTCGCCGACTGGCACGACGAACACCGCGCCTTCGTAACCGCTCATCTGGCGCAGCAGCCCCTGAATCCTGGCCTGGAGTTGGGCGGATTCCTGTTCCACCGTGGCATCGGCCACGGTGCGGAGATTTTCACGGGCAGCTTCCACCAGGAGGAAGACGCCACCCCCGGCCAGCAGGATTCCGATGGAAACCGCCACCATCAGCTCCACCAGGGTGTACCCCCGGCCGGCCCAGCGCATGCGGGAAAAAGCAGCAGTTTCATGGCAAACTCACAGGTCTTTAACCCGGATGACGTCCAGTCGCTGGCTCAGAGGCTGGCCCCGGCCAAGCGGCGGGTCCCAACGAATCTCCAACCGCAGATGCCGGGTGTGCGCTTGGCCGAGGACCGTGGTGGTGGTCAGGATCACCCGCATCTGAGGGTTCCGCCCCGACAGCCAGACCAGATCCGGGTGAAACGCAAGGTAATCCTCCGTGTTCACGCTGAACCACTGATCGCTTGTAGGCAGGTGGATGGCAGGACCGTCCCCGGTCCCGTCCAGCAGCGGGTTCAAAGGCCAGCCCGGTTGCACGTTGGCAAAAGGCAGGGCGCGCACGAGCTCGGCGTAATGCTCCAGGAACCCCATCGCAACTGCCTCTTCCTTCGCCTTGTACGAGGTCACCCGACTGAACGAGATGGCCGTCATGCAAACCACGACGCAGAGGCTCAATACGGCCAGTGTCAGCACGGCCTCCGGCAGGGTGAATCCTGCAGAAACCTCGCAGCCGCGGCGTGATGTGGCGTGTCTCATCGGCAGGCTAAAAGCAGTCCGTGTGCCGTGTCCGGATATCATGGGACGGCCTGCTCCGCTCCCGGGCAAGCGGAGTGCCCCGTGTCCCAAATCAGGACAACCGAACCGCATCTTGCGAGGCATCGAGGTGGGCACGTTTCCCGTTTGCCACGGGAATGCCGGTACGGCACGGGAACCTCCGGGCTGGCCGTGCAGGCCCGGGGGCAACGATCGAACCCCCGTTTGCCACCGAGTCGCGGGCAGCCTAGAATCCACGGAGCATGTGGTTTGCGCGACGATCTGCGGAGTGGCAACGGCTGTGGGAAAAGGTCGAGTCGGGCGGCCGGCTCACTGAAGCCGAGGCCCTGGCCCTGTGGCGGGACGGGGACCTCCACGCACTGGGCCGGCTGGCGGATGAGGCGCGGGCCCGCAAGGTGGGCAACCGCGCCACCTACATCGTCAATCGGTACATTAATTATTCAAACTACTGCATCCTTTCCTGCCGATTCTGCTCGTTCGCACGCAAGAAGCGCGATGCGGATGGATTCGAACTGAGCCTGGAGCAGATCGTGGCAAAGGCCCGGGAAGCACTCGCCCTTGGGGTGACCGAGCTTCACATCGTCGGCGGTTTGCATCCCAGTCTGCCATTCGCCTATTACACCGAGATGCTACGGGCGTTAAAGGCGCTCCATCCCGGGCTTCAACTGAAGTGCTTCACGGCTATCGAGGTTCTGCACCTGGCCTGGCTGGCGCGCAAAAGCGTGCAGGATACGCTGGTCGAACTCCGGGACGCCGGGTTGGACAGCCTCACCGGCGGTGGGGCCGAGATCTTCGATCCCGGCGTGCGCCAGGCCATCGCCCGCGGAAAGGAATCCGCTGAAGAGTGGTTGGAGGTGCACCGGATCTGGCACCGCCTGGGAGGAAAAAGCACCTGCACCATGCTGTACGGGCATGTGGAATCCTTGGAGCATCGGGTGGACCATCTGCGACGCCTGCGTGATCTCCAGGATGAAACCCATGGCTTCGTGGGCTTCATCCCCCTGCCCTACCAACCGGACCACAACGATCTGCCGGTGGATCATCCCCCGACGGCCAACGACACCCTCCGGACGATCGCCGTGAGCAGGTTGTACCTCGACAACTTCGACCACATCACCGCCTACTGGGTGGGGCTCGGCCCCAAGCTGGCGCAACTGGCGCTGCACTACGGGGCGGACGACCTGCACGGGACCATCGTCGAGGAGCACATCTTTCACATGGCCGGCGCCCGTACACCCCAGCAATTGCCGGAAGCCGAGCTCATCCGGCTCATCCGCGACGCGGGGCGCGTTCCGGTCCGCCGCAACACCTTCTACGAACCCATCTCCCCGGCCGAGGACCCGGCTTCCTCCGCCTCCTTCCGGGCAAATACACCGGCCGTTCAGCCCACGGCCACGACCTGAACGTCTTCCGCCCGCCGCATGGGAGCGGGTCGTTTCGGCATGTTCCCCACCAGGGATTCCCCGGACAAAAGCCGCTGGCCCGCGCGCCTCCGCCATGCTTACCTGACCGCATGAAAACCGGCCGGTCCACTCCGCGATCCGGAGAGCGAAGCGTCTCCTTCGACGCCGCAACCAACCGGGTCCGCCTCCTGGATCAACGGCAGCTTCCCCATCAGGTGCTGTGGTTGCACACAGCGGATTACCGCGCCACGGCACGCGCCATTCGCGACATGGTGGTGCGGGGAGCGCCCGCCATTGCCGCCGCCGCCTACGGGTTGGCCCAGGGAATTCGCGCCTTTCGTGGACGCGACCTGGGAAAGTTCGGTGCCCACGTCCGCCGGGTCCACCGCGCCCTTCTGGCCGCCCGGCCCACCGCGGTGGATCCGGCCCGGGCGATGGAGGAGGTCCTGGCAGCCATCCGGGCGGGACACACCGTGGAGGAGCGCAAGGCGCTGGCCCTGGCCGCGGCCGAGGAGTTTGCCCATCGAAGTGCCGCCGAATGCAGGGCCCTCGGCGAACAGGGCCTGCCGCTGATCCGCACCGGGATGTCGGTCCTTACCCACTGCAATGCCGGTCGCCTGGCTTGTGTGGATTATGGTACCGCCACGGCACCGCTTTACCTGGCTCACGAACGCGGCCGCAGATTCCATGTCTACTGCACAGAAACCCGGCCGCGTTCCCAAGGGGCCGCACTGACGGCGTGGGAGTTGGCCCGGGCGGGGATTGCCCACACCCTGATCGCTGACACGGCCGTGGGCCTGCTGATGCAGCAGGGCCGGGTGGATTTGGTGTTGGTGGGGAGCGACCGCGTGTTGGGCCGCACCGGACACGTGACCAACAAGATCGGCACCTACAATCTGGCCGTGCTGGCCCATCGCCACGGCATCCCGTTTTACGTGGCCATCCCCCTGTCCACTCTGGATTGGGACCTGAAGTCCCCCTCGCAAATCCCCATCGAAGAACGGGACCCTGCAGAGGTCCGCTGCGCGCGCGGCGTGCCCCTGACCCGTGCCGCGCGTGCCACCGTGTGCGAACCGGTGACCGTCCGGGTCGCCAACCCCACCAGCCCGGTGTGGAATCCGGCCTTCGACATCACCCCACCGGAGCTGGTGACCGGCGTGCTCACACCCGCCGGTATTTTCAAACCAAACGAACTGTGGTCCCAGCGACGACGCCTCGGGTATGACCGGATGATCAGTGCGGCCGGACCGCACCAGGCAACCCGGCGCTTTCCGGTGAGTGGATGACGGATTCCCCGGCACATCCTGCCGGGACTGGCAGCTTCGCAGCCTCAGCATTTCGTTCCCCACATCTGCTCTGCGACCAGCGGGGCTCCGGCAGCATCCTTTCCACGGTTTCGCTCCAAACGTCTCCCACCGTCCCGCAGGATCCCCATGACCGGTGGGAAAGGAATCACTCTTGGTCGGCCCTGCCCCCCTCGGCATACTGGCCGTCTCCGGCCCCGAAAAGCCGTGCTCGAGGCGGACGATTGCGGGCCGGGCACAAACCGTATGCGGTTTCTCATGTTGAACTGGCGAGACCCGGAAAACCCCGAGGCAGGCGGGGCGGAACGGGTGTCCCTGGCCTTCATGCGTGCCCTGCGGGAGCGGGGACACGAGGTCTTCTGGTTTTCCAATTCCTTCCCCGGAGCGGCTCCCGCGTACGAACGCGACGGCATTTGTTTCATGCGCGCTGGCGGCAAAGGCACCTCCGTGCTGGCCGCTCTGCGGTGGTACCGGCGTCAGCCCCGGTTCGATCTGGTGATCGATCAACACCACGGCATCCCGTGGTACGCGCCGTGGTGGTGTCGCACGCGTTGCCTCGCCTACATCCACGAGGTCCTGGGCCCCATCTGGCACGTGTTTTATCCCGGGATCCTGGGGAGGATCGGCCGCTGGCAGGAACGGTGGACCCACTGGCTTTACCGGCACGTTCCCTTCTGGGTCCCCTCGCCTTCGACCCGGCGGGCGCTGGAGGCACATGGTGTCCGGCATGTTACCTGGCTGCCAAACGGTTGCGATACCCCGCCCCTGCCCCGGCTCGATCCCAAGCCTCTCACGCCACCCGCCCGGTTGATTGTGGTGTCGCGACTGGCCCCCAACAAGCGGGTGGACCATGCCCTTCATGCCCTGGCGCTCCTGCTCCAACGCGGACTGCAAGCCGAACTCACCGTGGTCGGAGGTGGCGCCATGGAACAACCGCTCAAGGAACTGGCCCATCGAATGGACCTCACACACCGGGTGCGTTTCACCGGGCCGCTGCCGGAAACCGCCAAGAACGAGGAATTGCGCCGGGCCCATTTCCTCTTGCACAGCTCGGTGCGGGAAGGCTGGGGCCTGAACGTCATCGAAGCCAATGCCATGGGCACGCCTGCGATCGTCTACCCTGTGGACGGGCTCGTGGATTCGACACTCGACGGCCGCACAGGTTGGGTGGTCGCACATGAACACCCCGAAGACCTGGCCGAGACGGTCTGTCGCGTGTGGCAGAACCCCGGCGAATACGAGGCCTGTCGGCGCAGGGCTTGGGAACGGTCGCGTCGGTTCCAATGGTGTGAGGTCCTGCCCCGGGTCACGCGCTGGCTGGAAGCACAGGCACGCGGCGATTCCGCAGCAGCCCGAGCTGTCGCCGCCGAGGTAGCGCATCTCCTTTGACCCGGTAATCACCCGTGCGACACCGCCAGCGGGCGCTTTGACAGCCCTTGCGGTCAACGAGCAGGGTCGCCTTTCCCCTCAAGTCAACCGCATTCGCGCCGATAATAGCGTCAGAGGCGCTTGGTGAAGGTTTGCAAGCGGCCCAGCCATGGGTCGCCCGCCCGGCTTTGGATCCCGTGGAGTGCGCGGCGCAGGAAGCCGATCGGAGCCGATCGGAACAGGTCATAACATGGTCAACGGAAAGCCTTCCATACTGGTCATTGACGATGACGCAGGGCTCCGCAGGTTGGTCTACCGCGCCTTGACCCAGGAGGGGTGGCAGGTCATCGAAGCCGGGGACGCCGCCAGCGGGCTGCAAAAGGCGGAGGAGCTCCGGCCGGATCTGATTCTCTGCGACGTGCAAATGCCGGGACGGGACGGCTTCTCCGTGCTGGAGGAACTCCGTCAACGGCCCTGTCTCCAGCACCTGCCGGTCATCCTCATGACCGGCGACGAGTCGCTGGCACACTTGGAGGGCCAGCGTCGGGCCATGGACATCGGGGCAGACGATTTCCTGACCAAGCCGTTCAGCGTGGCCCGGTTGTTGAACGCGGTACGCAGCCGCCTCCAAAGGGCTCGGCAGCACCAGAGCTGCTTCGCTGAACACGAACACAGGTGGCGAACCATCCTGGACGCTTCCAACGACCTCATGGCCATGGCCGAGGCGCCCTCCCTCCGGCTGGCGTACGTGAACCCGGCCGGGTTGCGCCTGCTGGGCTGGTCGGAGGCCGACCTGCTCCGGCGCCGTCTGCCCGACCTCCTGGGACCTGCCACGCCGGGGCCCGTGTTCGCTGAACTCCTCAGCGCCGCGGCCGAGCATGGCCAATGGCGGGGCCAACTGACCCTGCGGGATGCCCATGGGCAGGCGGTCCCCATGGCCGTCACGTTCCTCGTCCATCACGCCGAACCCGGGGCCCTCACCTATTACGCTTTCATCGGGCACGACCTGCGGGAACGCAAACGGATCGAAAACGCCCTCCAGGACTCCGAAGCCCGGTTCCGGACCATCGCCACGGCCGCCTCCGACGGCATCGTCCTGCTGGAACCCTCGGGCGCCATCCTCTACGCCAACCCGGCCGCGGAGGACATCCTCGGCTGCAAAGCGGTGGATGTCCTCGGACGCCGCCCGGACACCATCCTTCGCGCCGATACCGGCCAGCCGTTGTTTGCCCTGCCCACCGGTGTCGCCCGGCCAATCTGCATCCAGTGCCCCGTCCGACGCGCGGATGGCCGCCGCGTTGAGGTCGAGCTTCGCCTCAGTCCCGTGGAACTGGACGGCGGCACACATTGGGTGGCGATCGTGCGGGACATCACCGAGCAGCAGAATCTCACCCGTCAGCTCCAGCAGGAACGGACCCTCCTCCGCACCCTTATCGATGCCCTTCCCTACAACATCTACGTCAAAGATCGCATGGCGCGCAAAACCCTCGCCAACAGGGCTAATCTCAAGGCGCTGGGCGCGGAAACGGAGGCCGAGGTCCTCGGCAAGACCGATTATGACCTGTTACCCCGCAATGTCGCGGCATCCTGTTACGCGGACGACATGCGTGTCATCCTGCACGGAGAACCCGTGATCAATCGCCGGGAACTGATCATCAACAACGCGGGCGGCCGGCAATGGCTGGAAACCACCAAACTGCCATTGCGCGATGAGCAGGGCGAAATTGTGGGACTGGTGGGAATCGGACGCGACATCACCGAACACCTCGCCGCCGAAGCCCGCCTGCGGATGCTCTCCCAAGTCATCGAGCAAGCCCCCGTCGCCGTGGTGATCACCGACGCTGAGGGACGAATCGAATACGTCAACCCCAGGTTCACCGAACTGACGGGTTACACCGCCGGGGAGGCCCGTGGCCAGAATCCGCGCATCCTCAAGTCGGGCAGGATGGATCCCGCTGTCTACCAGGATCTCTGGAACACCATCCTCGGCGGCCGCGTCTGGCGCGGTGAACTCCACAACCGGAAGAAAAACGGCGAACTCTTCTGGGAACAGGCCATCATCACGCCCATTCGGGACGAGCTGGGACACATCACGCACTTCGTGGCACTCAAGGAGGACATCACCGAGCTGCGCAAAGCCCGCGAGGAACGGGATCGAATGGAGATCCAGCTGCGCCAGGCCCAGAAACTCGAGGCCATCGGCCAGTTGGCTGCCGGCATCGCTCACGAAATCAACACCCCCATGCAGTATGTGGGCGACAACACCCGCTTCGTCCAGGACGCGTTGCACCAGATGAACGAGTTGTTGCTGCTGCTCCAGCAGCTCAAAAACGAGCCGCAGCCCGGTCAGGCCTGCGAGGAACTGCTCGACCTGCTCCGCTGCAAGGCCCGCAACGCCGACCTCGACTATTTCATCGAGGAAGTTCCCAAAGCCATCGAGCAAACCCTCCAAGGCGTCGAACGGGTCACCAAGATCGTCCGGGCCATGAAGGAGTTCTCCCACCCGGGCGTCTCGGAAAAAACCCCGACCGACCTCAACCATGCCATCGAAACCACGGCCACCGTGTCTCGAAACGAGTGGAAGTATGTCGCGGAAATGGAGCTGGACCTGGATCCGCACCTCCCGCTGGTTCCGTGTCTCCCGGGGGAATTCAACCAGGCCGTGCTGAACCTGATCGTGAACGCCGCCCACGCCATCGCCGATCGCCTCGGCACCCATCCCGACACCAAGGGGAAAATCACCATCCGCACCCGGCGGGACGGTTCCTGGGTGGAAATCCGCGTCAGCGACACGGGCTGCGGCATTCCGGAGGCGATCCGGGACCGGATCTTCGAACCGTTCTTCACCACCAAGCCCGTGGGACGCGGTTCCGGCCAGGGTCTGGCCATCGTGCGTCATGTCATCGTGGACAAACACGGCGGAACCGTGGACTTTGAAACCGAGGTGGGCCGGGGCACCACCTTCATTCTCCGGCTCCCGCTCCAGAAGCAGGAATCGTCGGCATCATGAACCCGCTGGTGCGCATCCTCTTCGTGGATGACGAGCCCATGGTCCTCGACGGGCTCCGGCGCTCGCTGCGCAACCTTCGGTCCGAATGGGACATGTCCTTTGCCCGGAGCGGTGCGGACGCCCTCGCACTCATGGAACAGCGGCCGTTCGACGTGCTGGTCACCGACATGCGCATGCCCGGCATGAACGGCGTCGAACTTTTACAAGAAGTGCGCAATCGCCATCCGGAAACGGTTCGTCTGGTGCTTTCCGGACAGGCGGACGAACAGATGATCTTCCAATGTATCGGCCTGGCCCATCAATATCTGGCCAAGCCGTGCGACCCCGAATCGTTGCGCGCCGCCATCCAGCGGGCCACCCGGGCCGGATCGGCCCTCAACAATCCCAGGTTGCGCGAACTGCTGGGGAGGTTGGAACAGTTGCCCAGCATTCCCAGGCTCTACCACGAACTCGGCCGCAAACTGGAAGACCCGGAAGCCGACCTGAACGACGTGGCTCAGCTCATCGCACGTGACCCGGCCATGACGGCCAAGGTCCTCAAACTGGTCAACTCCGCCTTCTTCGGCCTCCCTCACACCGTCAATGACATCCTGGAAGCAGTCCATTACCTCGGCATCAACACGCTCAAAACACTCGTCCTGGCGGTCCACGCTTTCGATCAATACCCGGCAGAGACCATTCCGTGGTTCCCCTGGGAAGCCCTCTGGAACCATTCTCTGGAAACAGGAGCGCGGGCCCGGGCCCTGGCACAGCTCGAAGATGCTCCGGACACGGTCCTGCAGCAGGCCGCTGTCGCCGGGCTTCTGCATGATCTGGGCCAGCTCATCCTGGCGGTCAATCTCAGGGAAGATTACGCGGCAATCCGACGGGCCGCCGCCACCGGGCAGCGCCCGCTGACCGAGAGCGAACAGGCCTGCCTGGGAACCACACACGCCGAAGTGGCCGGGTACCTCCTGGGACTCTGGGGCCTGCCCGACCCGGTCGTCGAAGCCATCACCTTCCATCATCATCCCGATATGGCCGGTTCGGTCGCCTTCACCCCGCTGACCGCCGTTCACGTCGCTGAAACGCTCCGGCCCGGCGAGTGGGAATCGCCCGGAACGACCCCGCCGGGGCCCGACATGGAGTATCTCAACAAGCTCGGCCTGGCCGAGCGGGTCCCCCTTTGGCAACAAGAACTCACCGCCTGCTCCGCACCATGAACCAGGATCTGAAAATTCTTCTGGTGGACGACGAGCCCAACGTGCTGGCCGCGTTCCAACGCAACCTCCGTGGCCGCTTCGCCATCGATACGGCCACCAGCGGCGCCGAGGCCCTCGCCAAAATCGAACGCAACGGACCTTACGCCGTCGTCGTGGCAGACATGCAGATGCCCGAGATGACCGGCCTCGACCTCCTGGTCCAGGTGGAAGCCCGCAACCCGGATACCGTTCGCATCATGCTCACCGGAAACGCCCAGCAGAAGACGGCGGTGGACGCCGTCAACCGGGGGCACGTCTTCCGATTTCTGAACAAACCGTGCCCGGCCGAACTCCTGGCCCAAACCCTTCAGGCCGCCATCCACCACTATCAACTCGTCACCGCCGAACGCGAACTGCTGGAACGAACGCTCAACGGGACGATCCGATTGCTGACTGAAATCCTGTCCAGCCTGTACCCGAAGGCCTTTCGCATCAGCCAACAACTTCGCCAGGCGGTGCGCGAGTATGCCGCCTTCTTTCATCTCAAACAGTCCTGGGACCTCGAAGCCGCGGCACTGCTGTTCCCTCTGGGCTACACGACCCTGCCTGCATCGGTCCTCGACAAACTCAGCCGGGAAGAACCCCTCGAACCCAGGGAACAGGAGCTGGTCGAACGCGCACCGGAAATGGGTGCCAATCTCCTCGGCCACATCCCACGCCTCGAAAGCGTGGCCAGCATCCTGCGCTACCAAAACAAACACTACGACGGCTCCGGCCATCCGCCCGAACGCATCGCAGGAGAGGACATCCCCATGCCCGCCCGGGTCTTTCAGGTCTTGCGTGACATGGTGGAACGGGAACTGGAGACCGGCAACCGTGCCCAGGCCCTCGCCCTGCTTCAGGAACGTGCCGGATGGTATGATCCGCAGGTCCTCCAAAGCGCAGCCGCCTGTTTCGACGTGTACCTTCAAAAGGCGGCTGCTGTAGAGACGCCCATCCGCTCCCGAACGCTGGACGAATTGACCGTCGGCCAAATCCTGGCCAGCGACGTTGAAACCGAGGACGGCATTTTGGTCCTCAAAAGCGGCACCGAACTGACACCCGTCGTTCTCCAACGATTGCGCAATTTCGCCGCCATCAACCCGATCAAACAACCCATTTACGTCCGCGGCTGAACCACCCGGGTCTCCGACCGAAGCCGATCCCACACCTTTGGCCGGATCATACCCGCACGTTTGGGGTCCATTTCCCGCCCCCTGCACCGCCGAGCCACCGCCTTGAAAAGCAGTCGCGCTCGACCATGGCCAAGGTCGTGGCCCGGGCGGCCCGCTCGCCCGGACACGCGCAGACGATCACCTTCTCCCGCACAAAAATGAAACCGCCGGCGGAATCTGTGCCCGCCGGCGGCTCCACAAGCACCTTTGGAGGTCAAATCAAGGCGTGGAATAGTCCCGTCCCTCGCCCGGCTTGGCCACCCGCGTGGTCGAGCGAGTAATCGTGGTGACCTCGCCCGGGGGCAAAGGCGTGAAAGGAGGTCCGTACGTGGGCGGCGGCACCGGGCCACTGCCCGTGCCGGGTCCGCCGGCCAGCACCAACTCCGGCTTGGTACGCGCAGCTTGTGCAGCCGCGGTCACCATGGTGTTGGCATGCTGCAGGAGGGCCGCCACCGTGGCTTCCGGGCCGAGCCGGCTCCGGGCCTGGTCCACAAAAGGCTGCAACCCCGGCAACGCACGGGTCAAAGCCGCCAGGATCTCATCCCTGGCCTGCGGCACGGCGGCCGCCACGGCCGAGGCCACCACCACGTAGTGCTGGGGTACCGCCTTGCAGAGGGCTTCGACGATCGCAGCGGCCTGCTTCGGGGCCGCCGCGGCCGCGGCGGCAGCCACCTGATCCACCCATTCCGCCTTGGGCTTGTGTTGCAGGGTCACGGCCTTCACCGCCACCGCGGGAGCAGCCGCAGGCACCTGCCGCACCACCGCGCCGACCACGGCCACCGTGGCCGCGGGACGAACGGCGTGCGCAGCCGCCACCACGTTGGCCGCACTGGCAGCCAAATCCTCCTCGGCCACCGAGGTCAACAACCGCGCCGCACGCGCGGGCAACTCGGCCGCAGGCGCCTGGCGCAGGGCCGCGCGCGCCGCGGACGTCTCAATCGGCGCCGTGAAAGCGACGGATGTACCGATTGTGAAAACTGTGAGGGCTACGACCGGGACTCGAAGGTTTTTCCTCTTCATATGATCTCGACCTCTTTGGTGCATGTCTGCCCTACCCCTAGCGTGATTCTGTGGACGCGTCAAGTGCTTTTGTCCGAAAAATTTCTGGTGTGCAGGTCGCGGCCCGATACGCACCCACAGGCGGCCCGGCCGCCGCTGCTCAACGCCAGCCCAACAAACCGCCCACCTGCCAGACCAGGAACGAACCGGCCCAGGCCAAAACCGCCAGGTAGCACCATTGGAACACGGCCCAACGCCACGAGTTGGTCTCGCGACGCACAATCGCCACCGTGGACGCACATTGCAGGGCAAACACGTAAAAGACCATCAACGACAGCCCCAACCGCGGGGTGTACAAAGGCGTGCCGTCCGGCCGGCGTTGCGCCTGCATGACCTGCGCCAGGTTGCCCACCTCGTCCTCCTCCCCGGCCTGACCGCCCACATTGTACACCACCGACATCGTGCTCACGAACACCTCCCGCGCAGCGAACGAGGTGATGATGCCGATGCCGATCTTCCAGTCGAAGCCCAGCGGGGCGATGATCGGCTCGATCAGGTGCCCCAACCGCCCCGCAAAACTGTAACGCAATCGCTCGGCCGCCTCCTGGTTCTCCAGTTCGGCCAGCCGGCCCCGCAAATACTCGGCAGCCGCTTCAGGGGCCGAGGGCAGGTCCGGAAGCGTCACAGCCCGGCCCGCCTCCACCGCCGTCAGGAGCTGTTCCAACCGTCCCCGTTCCTTCTCAATGACCGCCACCGCCTCCGACCCGCGAGGATAGGTGGCCAGGAACCACAACAAGATGTTGATCGCCAGGATGACCGTGCCCGCACGCTGCAGAAACACCTTCGACCGCTCCCACATGTGATGCAGCACGACCTTCAGGACCGGCCGCCGGTAGGGAGGCAGTTCCAGGATCAACAAAGGAGGTTCCCCTTTCAACAGGGTCTTCTTGAACAACCACGCCACCGCCAGGGCCACCACAATGCCCAGCAGGTAGAGCCCCATCAACGTCAACCCCTGCAGTTCGAACACGCCGAAGACCTTCTGTCGCGGGATGCACGCCGCGATCAACACGGTGTAGACCGGCAACCGCGCCGAGCAACTCATCAGCGGCGCAATCAGGATCGTCACCAAACGGTCGCGGTGGTTCTCGATCGTTCGCGTGGCCATGATGCCGGGGATGGCGCAGGCAAACGAGCTGAGCAATGGAATGAAACTCTTCCCGTGCAGCCCCACCTTGCTCATCAGCCGGTCCATGAGGAAGGCCGCGCGAGCCATGTAACCGGTGTCCTCCAGGAAACCGAGAAACAGAAACAACAACAGAATCTGGGGCAGGAATACCACGACCGCCCCCACGCCTGCGATCACGCCGTCGGTCAACAGGCTCGTCAGGTCCCCCGGCGGCAGGGTGCGTCCCACCCACGCACCCAACGCATCCACGGCCCCCTGCAGGGCTTCCATGGGAATTCGTGCAAACACGAAAATGCATTGAAACATCAGCGCCATCAGCGCCAAAAAGATCAGCGTTCCCCAGACCCGGTGGGTCACGATCCGGTCCACCCGGTCGCTCCACGTCTCTCGCGGAGCCCACAGCCGGGCCACCGCCGCGGCTTCGATCCGGGCCACGGCACGGTAGCGGGCCTCGATCACCACGCTGCGCCAATCCACGCCGGCCTCTTCCAGCCGCTTGCGTGCCGCCGCCACCGCCTGTTGCACGCCGGGGGTGTAGTGGGTTTGCCCGGAGGCCAGCACCTGCTCGTTGCTCAGCAGCAGCAGGGCCTCAGCCTCGGCTTGAACCCGGCGTTCCTGAAAGGTCCATGTCAACAGGGCCGCCAGCTTCTGAGCCTCCTGCACCAACGCCTCAGGCAACACCGGAAAGCGACGGCGCGCCGGCGGCTCGGGCTTCTCCAGCAGGGCCAGGATCCGCACGCGCAGTTGCGGAATTCCCTCCCCCGTGCTGGCCACCACGGGGATCACCGGCACCCCGAGCTGCTCGGCCAGTTTTTCGGCGTCCACCTTCAGCCCCAGCGACGCCGCCACATCCATCATGTTCAACGCCACCACCGTGGGGTGCCCCAGCTCGATCACCTGGGTGGCATAATAGAGATTGCGCTGCAGGTTGGAGGCGTCCACCACCACCACGATCACCGACGGCGGCGGCAACTCGGGCAACCGCCCCAGCAGCACATCCCGCGCGATCTGTTCGTCCAACGAATGCGGCGTGAGGCTGTAGGTGCCCGGCAGGTCCAACACCCGCACCGGACGTCCCTTGGGCGCGCCCAAAAGCGGTCCTTCCTTGCGCTCGACCGTGACCCCGGCGTAGTTCCCCACCTTGGCCCGCAGCCCGGTGAGGGCGTTGAACACCGTGGTCTTCCCACAGTTGGGATTGCCAGTGATGAAGACGTACCGTAGGCCCACCGAGCCGGCAACAGCGGAGGTGCGTGTCAGAGTGGTTCGACCGTCGGACGCCATGGTCTCAGGTCCCATCCGACAGCCGGACCCGGATGGCTTCCGCCTCCTGCCGCGGCAGGCTCAGGCAGGAACCGCGCACCCGGATCTCCACCGGGTCCTGCAGCAGCGCATACCGTACCACCTCGACCGGCGTACCCGGCACCAGCCCCAGTTCCATCAAACGACGCGCCTCCGCCGGCGGCAGTTGAATCTCGGCCACCACCGCACAGGAACCTGGCGGCAACGAGACCAGGGAAGGAAGAGTCTCAACCATGAGTCGTGTCAGAAGCGTCCTGGACCGGTTCGACCAGTATCGCCTGGGCGACCTCCTCGCTGATGCCCAGCCGGGCATTGCAGACCTGACAAATGAAGTTGGCCTGGCGGCTGATGATCCGGATGCGCTGCTGCTCTCCCAATCCCAACTCGCGCAATCGCGCCCGCACCTCCGGCGTGGCCAACAACTGCCGGATGCATACCTCCGCACCTTCGGCCATCCGGCTCAACGGACAGACACCCGGCTCCGCACAGGCGCCGTCCAAAAACTCGCATGGTTTCTGCGCGTCACTCACGGCCCTGCAAACTAGTCCAGCCCGTTATGCCCCGCAAGAAACAGCACTCTCGTACTCACCCGGCCCGTGCACCGCACAAGATCGCACAACGTGGCGACACGGACTTGATCCCTCCACCCCGGCTCACCACACTGCGGCCGGGGAAACAACCGCAAATCCGGCCCTGGCTTCCTTTCACAAACTGGCAGCCGGGGACACGGCAAGCATCCGGCCGCCGGCGCCGAATGCAGGACGACCACAACAGCAAAAGCTCGCCAATACAGAGCAACAAGCCCATGTCAACGGCTCTGAATCCCTCGATCTCGGCAACCGGAGGCGGGCCCGCGCAGCCGCGGCACCGCTCACACCCGGTCCCAGCCCCGGCCTCCCGGTCCCATCCCCCGCTTTTCCGCACATGCACGGCCCTGCTCACCCTGCTGGCTGGCACGTTCGCTCCTGCAGCCGAACCACGCGCCGTGGCGATCATGGACAATTCCTTCTTCGTCGAAGAGGCATACAACCAGGAGCCCGGCGTCGTGCAGCACATCCTGACGGCGCATCACGAGGTGGACCGCCGCACCGGGCCCGATGCTCAGGCCTGGCACCTCGCTTTCACCCAGGAATGGCCCGTGCCCGACCAGACCCATCAGCTCAGCTTCACCCTCCCCTACAGCTTCCTCCGTGAACAGGGGCGGTGGACCGACGGTGTCGGGGATCTCATGCTGAATTACCGATACCAGCTCTGGCTGAGCCGCGAGCGCTGGACGGCCCTGGCCCCCCGGGCCAGCCTCATCCTGCCCACGGGTGACCCCGACCGCGGCCTCGGCGAGGACACCCTCGGCGCACAGTTCAATCTCCCCTTCAGCACCGTGCTGGGCGACGCCTTCTTCCTGCACGCAAATCTCGGGTTGACCGCCCTGCCCGACGCCGCGTCCGCCGGCGGGCAGGACCTGCTGCACTATCACGTGGCCGCCAGTGCGATTTACGCGGTCACGCGTGAGTTTCACCTGCTGGTCGAATGGCTGGGAACCTGGGAGGAAGGACTCGACTCCGGCGTTCACCGGTCGCACGAGTGGTGGTCGGTTTTGTCCCCCGGAATCCGATACGCGCTCAATCTACACCGGGACGTCCAGGTCGTCCTCGGCCTGGCCGTTCCGGTGGGATTGAACAGCGCCGCCGCCGACTACGGGCTGTTCTTCTACCTTTCGGTCGAACACATCCTCTGGCGCGCCGACTGAGAGCCTTCCCCACTGATCCATCACCGCGGACGATCGCCCTTTCGACCCGACGCCGGGCAGACACACACCGGCCGGCGGTGTCGCCGTCCTTCCCGGCTCGCGTCTCCCGGCTGCAAGGTTCAACGCCGCGGCCGCCCCTTGGAGCGTGTCTCCGTGCCCCCGTAGTGCGCTCCACCTCACAGGGTCCAGCCCTGCCGGTACTCGCGTCTCAGGAAAGCGTTGGCTTCCTCCAGGTTCGTGAACCGGAACGCCGCCGGATCCCAACGCAAGGCAAATCGCGTGAGATCTTCCCGCAACTGAACCCGCAAGGTTACGTTGCCCAGGAGAACCGTTTCCGTCAGCGGCCCGGCCCAGTCGAAGCTCGAACCCGGCGCCGGCCCGCCTTTGCAGGCCTGGATCCATTCGACGTAATGTCCGGGCGACCGCGGGATGGTTTTCGGGATTTCCCCCACCTCCTTCGCCCGCTCGAGCGGGTAGATCCGGTTGCCCAGTATGAAGCCCTCGTCCCCGACGAGCAAACGGCCGTTGTCGCCCAACAAGTGGCCGTCCGGCAACCCGGGCGGCCGCGGCGGTCTCAGACCGCCGTCATACCACACCAGCTTGCACGGCGGCATCGCGATCCCGCCCGCGGCGCGTCCGGACAAGCCGCGGATGTGCGGGTTGTGCGCCTGTACGGATGCGTCCCGGGCGGGGAACTGATAGGTAACCATGGAGCCCAGCGGATAGGTCTCCGCATTCACCCGGGTGGAAGAACCTTGAACCGTCAGAGGCGCCCCCAGTTTCAATGCGCGGAAGACCGGGTCCATCGCGTGACAACCGATGTCGCCCAGCGCACCGGTGCCGAAATCCCACCAGCCACGCCACCGGAACGGCACATAGATCGGATGATACGGCCGCGCCGGGGCCGGCCCCAACCAGAGGTCCCAGTCCAACGTCTCCGGCACCGCCGGTGTCTCCTTGGGTCGGTCAATCCCCTGGGGCCAGTACTCTTCAAACAACCCCCGCGAGGGACGGTCCGTCCAGATGTGAACCTCGCGCACAGCACCGATGGCCCCGGCCCAGACGGCCTCGCAGAGCATGCGCGTTTCCTCCGACGCCTGCCCCTGATTGCCCATCTGGGTCACCACCCCGGCCTCCCGCGCCGCTTCGGCCAGCCGGCGGGCCTCCCAAACGGAATGCGTCAGCGGCTTCTCGCAATACACATGTTTGCCCCGGCGGATGGCCTCCATGGCTGCAAACGCATGATGATGGTCGGGCGTGGCGATCACCACGGCGTCGATCTCCTTCATCTCATCGAGCATCTTCCGGTAATCCTTGAACCGGCGTGCCTTGGGATAGCGCCGGAAAACATGGGCTGCATGCCGCTCGTCCACGTCGCACAACGCCACGATGTTCTCCGATTCCATCTGCTGCAGATCGGACGCGCCCTGGCCACCGATGCCGATCCCCGCAATGTTGAGCCGGTTGTTCGCCGAGGGACCGCCATCCCGCCCGAGCACACGGGCCGGCAGGATCATCAGACCCGTGGCCACAACACTGTTCCGGAGGAAACGACGACGACTCAGCCTTCCAGAATCCGAGGGTTTCATGGTTGCGACAATTCTTCTGGTTCGGCGCAGCCCGGCCTCCGGTTCGTCCGGCAGGCGGGCTCCGCAGTGCCACAATGCAGGCACCATCTCCAGAGACGCAACACCAAAACCCCTCATTCAAGGTTTCGAAGTTGCCCTTTCAACCCCGCCCCTCCCGGCCATCTCCTCCGGCCATGCGCACGGTTTCGGCGAATTCACCGGCCGCCAGCGCCGATTTGCCTTTGACGATTGGCACGCCCCTGGCGCAATCTGGTCGCCCGATGAAAACAAGGTGGATCGCGCTCTGGCTGCTCGCAGGCTGCACCTTCCTGGACGCGCAAGAGGTGCAACGAGAGGTCCGACGCTGGTCGCTCACCGACTGCATCCAGCACTCGCTGGAACACAACCTCGAACTGCGCATCGAGCGATACAACCCCGAGCTGGCCCTGTTCAACCTCCGCGCCGGTTACGGGGCCTATGATCCCGTCCTGAGCGCCTCCGGCCAGCACGACTACAGCAAGGCCGGCGAGACGCTCCTGGAAGGCACGTTCACCCTCCCGGGCCGGGAACAGGACGTGAACAGTTTTCGCACCACCCTCAACGGTCTGCTTCCCTGGGGAACCCTTTACAACATCACCCTGAGCGCGCGCGACGTCGACGGCATTCGGTACGGCCTGGGGTCCGGGACCAACATCCTCGAGTTCCCCTACTCCGACAGCAGCGGCTCCATCAACATCAGCGTCACCCAGCCGTTGTGGAAGGATTTCTGGTACAACCCCACCCGATTGCGCATCCAGATCCTCAAAAACCGGCTCAAATGGAGCGAGCAGGCCCTGCGCGCGCGCATGATCGACATCATCACCCGTGTCGAGCTGGCCTACTACGACCTCAAAGCCGCCTACGAAAACGTCAAGGTCCAGCAGATGGCCCTGCAACTCTCCGAACAGTTGCTCGCGGAAAACCGCAAACGCGTCGAGGTGGGCGCCCTGGCACCGCTGGATGAGAAACAGGCCGAGGCCGACGTTGCCGCCCGCCGGGCCGACCTCATCGCTGCCCAACGCAACCTGGCCGTCCTGGAGAACAACCTCAAACAACTGCTGACCGACAACTTCGCCGAATGGAGTCATGTCCGGCTGGAGCCCTCCGCCGAGCTGGACGCGCCCCCGCCCATCCTCGACGTCCAGGACAGCTGGTCCAAGGGCCTCACCATGCGACCGGACTTCCTCCAGGCCCAGCTCGACCTCGAACAACAAGGCATCCAGGTCAAGATCGACCGTAACGAGCTCTATCCCCAGGTGGATCTCCGGGTCGGCGGCGGTTACGCCGGGTCCACGCCCGAGTTCAGCGGTGTCTTCGGCGACATCCGCGATCGGGACCAGCCCAGCTGGTTCGTGGGCGGCCAGATCAGTTACCCGCTGGGCAACCGTGCGGCCCTGAATGCCTACCGCGCCAGCAAGGCCCGGTACGAAGCCCGCCTCCTGGCACTCAAAAAGCTGGAGCAGGACATCATGATCGAGATCGACAACGCCGTGAAACTCGCCCAGGCCAACTACGAACGCGTGGCCGCCACACGCGAGGCACGCGAGTTCGCCGAAGCCGCCCTCGCGGCCGAGCAAAAGAAGCTCGAGAGTGGAAAGAGCACCAGCTTCGTCGTCCTGCGCCTGCAGCGCGACCTCACGGCCGCCCGCGCCGACGAGATCAGCGCCCTCGTCCAGTACCGCCGTTCGCTGGCGCTGCTGGCCCAGGCCGAGGGTTCCACCCTCGAACGCCACGGCATCGAGCTCATCCTCCAATGACCCGCACCGGCCGCATCACGGTGCCGCCTCGAGGCTGCTGCATCGGCAAGGCGGAGCCGCTCATTCATTCAGCCGGGCGCCACCTCCCGCGCCCCACACCGGTCCGCACCCAGCCTGCCCGGACCGTTTCGATCCGCCGCCAACCGAAGCCTGCCAGGCTCCGCCAAGGTTCATGAACACGAGCGTCCCGCTGCACGTGGTCACCGGCGCGTTCGGTTACTCGGGCCGCTACATCACCAGGCGCCTGCTGGCCGCCGGGTACCGGGTGCGCACGCTCACGAACAGTCCCCCTCGACCCGGGTTGTTCGAGCACCCGATCGAGGTTCGCCCCATGACATTCGACGACCCGCACAGGCTGACCGAGTCGTTACGTGGCGCGGATGTGCTCTACAACACCTACTGGGTCCGCTTTGAAGAGGCCGGGGTCACCTTCGATCAAGCCATTCAGAATACGCTCCGGCTTTTCGAGGCAGCCCGGGCAGCCGGGGTCCGCCGCATCGTTCACATCAGCATCACCAACCCCTCGGAGAATTCCCCCCTCTCCTACTTTCGCGGAAAAGCCCTGGTGGAACGGGCCCTCCGCGAATCCGGCCTCTCCTGGGCCATCCTGCGGCCCGCCCTCCTCTTCGGCGGCGACGACATCCTCATCAACAACATCGCCTGGTGCCTGCGCCATCTGCCGGTGATGGCCGTCTTCGGAGACGGCCTGTACCGGCTCCAACCCGTTCACGTGGATGACCTGGCCCGGTTGGCGGTCGAACTCGGGCAACGCGACGGATCCACCCTCCTCCACGCACTCGGCCCCGAAACATTCACCTACCGCGGCCTGCTCCAACAACTGGGCGAAATCCTGGACTGCCCGCGCCCCCTGATCCGCGTCTCACCGGATACCGGCGCGTGGTTTGCCCGACTTCTTGGATGGTTCCTCGACGACGTACTGCTCACCCGCGACGAAATCCTCGGGCTCATGCAGGGGCTGCTCGCCGTGGACAACGAACCGCCCACCGGCCGCACCCGCCTCACCGACTGGGCCCGCCAAAACGTCGCCACACTCGGACTGCACTACCATGGCGAGTTGTCCCGGCGCCGCATCGCACGGCGCTGACCCGCCCCCTCCTGGTTGGCACCGCCCGGCACCTCCCGCAGGCCGGCATTGGCAGACGAGGCTGTCTGTGCCAATCTGCCGCCGCCATGCAAAGGCCGAACCCGCTGAAGTCCTCTCCGTCCGAACCGGGTTGCCTCGCGCCGGAAGCACCCTCTTCAGCCCGCCTCCCCGCGAAAGCCGGTGCCTCACCGGCCACGCGCACCTGCGCCTCGGGACGGCCCGACGCCCACCCTCGAGTCCGCCCCATCCAGCCTCGACCGCCGGGCCACGTGACCGCGGTCGCGCTCGGCGGTGCACTGGCGCTCTGCCTGGCCGCATGCGTGAGCCGGGAACCCTCCGGACGGCGCGAGTACTCGGGCAACCCGATCCTGCCCGGCTGGTACGCCGATCCCGAAGTGGCCGTGTTCGGCAAACGGGTGTGGATCTACCCCACCTTCTCCGCACCCTACGATCAGCAGGTCTTCTTCGACGCGTTTTCCTCCACCGACCTGGTCCACTGGACCAAACATCCGCGCATCCTCGACACCAACGCCGTGCGCTGGGCGCGCCGGGCCCTGTGGGCGCCGGCCGCCGTACACAATCAGGGCCGCTATTACCTCTTCTTTGCCGCAAATGACATCCAAAACAATCAACAGATCGGCGGCATCGGCGTGGCGGTGGCGGACCGGCCCGCTGGACCGTTCCGCGATCACCTCGGCCGCCCCCTCATCGACAAGTTCCACAACGGCGCCCAACCCATCGACCAGCACGTCTTCCGCGACCGCGACGGCCAGTGGTACATGTACTACGGCGGCTGGCGGCACTGCAACGTCGTGAAACTCAAACCCGATTTCACCGGCTTGGAACCCTTCCCCGACGGTTCCCGGTTCAAGGAAATCACTCCGCAGGGCTATGTGGAGGGCCCCTTCATGATGGAGCGGGACGGCAAATACTATTTCATGTGGTCCGAAGGCGGTTGGACCGGGCCGGACTACTCCGTGGCCTATGCCATCGCCGATTCACCCCTCGGGCCCTTCCGCCGCATCGGCAAGATCCTCCAACAGGATCCCGCCGTGGCCACCGGCGCCGGACACCATTCCGTCCTCAAACTGCCCGGCCGCGAGCAATACTACATCGTCTACCACCGCCGACCCCTGGGAGAACGCGACCCCAATCACCGGGTGGTCTGCATGGACCGGCTGGAATTCGACGACCAGGGCTTCATCAAACCCGTACGCATGACCTTCACGGGCGTCCGTCGCGTGCGGCTTTGACAAGCCCTTCCGTCCGGCATTCTGCCCGGGCGGGGCCGTGTGCCCCTGCGGGCCAAGGGCTTTCCCAGTGCTTCGACAGGCGCCAGCGCAGCACGACGTGCCGAGGAACCGCTGCGGCTGCCGCGGTTCCATGCGCCATTGCCCCGCGCCTCCGGGGCTCCTCACCCTCGTGAATCCACGGCCCGAAAATTCCCGGCGCCGCAGTCGCCCTGTCCGCCCTCCCACATCGCACCCCTCCGACGCCGCCACGCCGGACAGCCCAAATGCCTGTGGACACCCCACAGGTTCTCCCGCATCATCAGGGGTGAACGAGGAATATCGGGCCCGGCCCGGCTCGTGTATCTGCCATGAACACCCGCTCCATGCGCCAACGTGACGCCGACCGCGGGTTGCATAAGCTCCTGTCCTCCGTCGTACTGGGTGGCTGCATCCTCGCCATGGGGTGGGCGGGATCGGGTTGTACGGCCGCGTATTACGAAAAGGCCGCCGATCGCGCCGCCTACGCCGTGATCCACGAAAAAGGGCGGCTGGTCCCCAACATGGACCCCGACTTCACCCTGGCGCGCACCAATCTGGTGGACCTGGAGTCCCTGCCCGTCAACGAGACCGCAGAGGAATTCCTCGGCCCGGACGGTGTGCAGGAGCAGGGCGCCCGCCGGGTGGGCCTCGAAGCGGCCCTGGCCCTGGCCGTCAGCCACAGCCGCGCCTACCAGGCTCGCAAGGAACAGCTCTACCTCTCGGCCCTCGCACTGACGCTGACCCGGCACAATTTCACTCCGATTCTCTCCGCACGGGGCCAGGGCAGTTTCGGCGGCCAGACCGAACGCGCGATTCGTTACGAACTGGACCAGACCACCGGCGAACTCCGACCGGTGCTCAGCGACAACCTGGTGGAGGAACGCAGCGTCAGCGGTTCCGGCCAGATCCAGGCCAGCTGGCTCATCCAGGACGTGGGCCGGCTCAGTGCCTCGCTCACCACATCGTTTCTGCGGTTTCTCAGCGGCGGACAACGCCCATCCTCCCAGCTGACGGCCACCTTCATCCGCCCGCTCGTGCGGGACGCCGGCTACCGGCAGCAAATGGAGGCCCTCACCCAGGCGGAGCGCCAGATGCTCTACGACCTCCGCGAGTTCGTCCAATACCGGCGCGACTTCAGCGTCCAGATCGCCTCCGCCTATTACAACGTACTGGGTGAACGCGACCGCGTGCGCAATGCCTGGCTCAACCTGCAAAGCTCCCGCCGCAACGCCGAACGCACCCGCGCACTGGCCGAAGAGGGCCGCGTCACGCAAACCGACCTGGGCCGCCTGGCCCAACAGGAGCTCTCCGCCGAAAGCGCCTGGATCAATGCCGTGCGCAGCTACAAACAGGCCCTCGACAACTTCAAGCTCCTCCTCGGTCTGCCGCTGGACACCCGGATCGTGCTCGACGACCGCGAGCTGGAAAACCTCCAGATCCGCCACCCCGAGATCAGCGTGGAAGATTCCATCCGCGTCGCCCTGGCCGCGCGCCTCGATTACCTGAACGCACGCGACCAACTCGTGGACGCGGAGCGCAAGGTCGAACTGGCCGCCAATCAGCTCAAACCGCGCGTGGATTTCACCACATCCGTCACCCTGCGCAGCGATCCCGACGACACCACCGGGTTCGCCCTGCCCGAGACCGGCCGGTACAGTTACAGCGCCGGCCTGGAGATTGATCCCGGCCTCGACAAGACCGCCGACCGCAACGCCTATCGTGCGGCCTTGATTGCCCGGGACCAGGCGGCCCGGCGTGTCCAGCAGTTGGAAGACGAAATCAAACTGCAGGTCCGCGATAGCTGGCGTGCCCTCGACCAGGCCCAGCGAAACCATGAAATCAGCGAGATCGGCGTGCGCCTGGCCGAACGCCGCGTGGAAGAGCAGCACCTTCTGGCCGAGCTGGGTCGCGCCCGGGCCCTGGACCTGGTGGACGCACAGAACGACCTGGTCAACTCCCGCAACCAGCGCACGCAGGCGCTGGTGGCCCACACCATCGCCAGACTCCAATTCTGGAACAACCTGGGCATCCTTTACATCAAGAACCGCGGTCAATGGCAGGAGGTCACACATGTCCAAGTTCGCTGAACGCCTCCCCGCATGGTTGAGTCGGGGTCGGCTCCGATGGATGGCCGTTGCCGGCCTCCTGCTGGCGCTGCTGCTTTGGTGGGGCCGCACCGGCCGCACCCCGGACGCCGCCGGACCGACCTTCACCGTCCGACGCGGCCCCCTGGAGATCACCGTGCTGGAATCCGGCAACATCGAGGCCCTGGAAAGTCAGGAGATCAAATGCGAGGTGCGCGTCGGCTTTCAGGGCACCAAAATCCTTCGCATCGTCGAGGAGGGTCATCTCGTCACGGAAGAAGACGTCAAACAGGGCAAGATCCTGGTCGAGCTCGACTCCTCCGAAATCGAGAAGCAACTCGTCCAACAGGAAATCCAGTACCAAAACGCCGTGGCCGGCCTGGCCGATGCCGAACAGAATTACCAAATCCAGCTCAATCAAAACCTGACCGACATCGCCGCAGCCGAGCAGCGGGTCCGGTTCGCCCGGATGGATTTCGACAAACTGCTCGGGGATCAGGTGGCCGAATCCATCCTGCACGAACTCAACCTCGACGCCATCCTGGCCCGGGTGACCACAAATGCGCTCCAACCCCGCCGGCCGGCATCTCCACCGGAGTCGCTGTCCGGCCACACGACGCCCGCGCCGCATGTCGGTGCGGCGGCCGCCGCTCCCGTGACCGCCGCGCTCTCGCAGCCGGTCGGCGAGCCGGCAGACCCGCCCTCCGCACCGCAAATCCCACCAGAAGTCCTGGCCGCCCTCGCCCATGCCGACGCTCCCGCGCCGGCGGCTCCCTCTTCCCAACCGCCGCCCCTGGCCCCCTTGCCCACCGAAGCCAGCCTCAAACTGCCCTCGGCCAGCGACGTGGATTTTTCCCGCTACGCGAGTCTGGACACCCTGGGCGACGGCGAGGCCAAGCAAAGGCTGCGTCAACTCGAGGACAACCTCCAGGTCGCACGGAAGGAACTCGAACAGGCCACCGCCACGCTCGAAGGAACCCGTCGCCTGTTCGAAAAAGGCTTCGTCACGCGCACGGATCTGCAGCGCGACGAAATCGCCCACGAAAACAGCCGGTTGAAGGTGCAAACCGCGGAAACCGCGCGCGCCCTCTACCTCAAGTACGAGTTCCCCCGCACGGCCGAGGAAACACTCTCCAAATACCTCGACGCCATCCGGGAACTGGACAAAACGCGGCGGCAGGCCCTGGCCCGGCTGGCCCAGGCCGAGGCTCGATTGCGCTCGGCCCAGGCCCAGTACCAGGTCCAACGCCGGCAACTGGAGGATCTCCAGAACCAACTCACCAAGTGTGTCATCCGCGCGCAGCGGCCCGGCCTGGTCGTCTACGGGAGTGGCCGCGACGATGCCGTCTTCCGCGGAGAGGAAGCCATCCGAGAAGGGGCCACGGTTCGGGAACGCCAGACCATCATCACCATCCCCGACATGACCCGCATGGCCGTCAACGTGCGCATTCACGAAACCTACATCCAGAAGATCCACAAGGGCCAGAAGGCGCGCATCACCGTGGACGCCTTCCCCGACAGAATCCTCTCCGGCGAGGTCACCCGCGTGGCCGTGCTGCCCGATTCGCAAAACCGCTGGTTCAACCCTGAGATGAAGGTCTACAACACCACCGTAACCATCCAGGGAACCCACGAATGGCTCAAGCCCGGCATGAGCGCCAAGGTCGAAATTCTCGTGGACCGGCTCGAAGACGTCCTTTACGTGCCGGTGCAGGCGGTGGTCCCCAGCGAAAAAGGACACGTCTGCTACGTCCTGCGCGGGCGCAGGGCCGAACCGGTCCCCGTGCAAATCGGCCAGTTCAACGACGAATTCATCGAGATCCGGCAGGGACTCCAGGAGGGCCAGCAGGTCCTGCTCCACCCTCCTCTCGAGCCCGCACTTTCTCCGGAACCCGCGCCGGACGGCCGGGAACCCTCCCCGTCAGCCAACGCCGCACAAACCGTCCCGGCAACCGCCAGCAGTTGATCGTGCACCATGCCGGCACCCATCCTCGAGCTCCAGGATGTGCACAAACACTACCACATGGGCAGCGTGGTGGTGGAGGCGCTTCGCGGCGTCAGCCTCACCCTGCAACCGGGTGAGTACCTCAGCATCATGGGCCCGTCCGGCTGCGGCAAATCCACCCTGCTCAATGTACTCGGCTGCCTCGACCGACCTACCGCGGGCCGGTATCTCCTCGGCGACCAGGACGTCTCCCGGCTCGATGACGACGCCCTTTCCACCATACGCGGCACGCGTCTGGGATTCGTCTTCCAATCCTACAATCTCATCCCGCAACTGACGGTGGTGGAAAACATCGAAGTGCCGCTCTTCTACCAGGGGTGCCCGGAGGAACTCAGCCGCACCCGCGCGCGGCAAATGGCGGAACGCGTGGGACTCGGTCACCGGCTGGATCACCGGCCCTACGAGCTTTCCGGCGGCCAACAACAGCGGGTGGCCATCGCACGCGCCCTGGTCAACGATCCCCTGGTCATCCTGGCGGACGAGCCCACCGGCAACCTCGACTCCGTTTCCGGTCGCGAGGTGCTCGACCTCTTCGACGAACTCCACGCACAGGGCAGGACCCTCATCCTGGTGACCCACGATCCCACCGTGGCCGAACGGGCGGATCGGATCCTCCGGCTCCGCGACGGCCGGGTGGAAAAAGACGAGCGGCGCCGGCCCCCACCCTCGACTCACATCCACACCTCCGCCCCATGAAACGCAACCACCCCAGCCGCTCCACGTTCCCAGAGCCCGGCGCCCTCCGCCCGCCGCACCGGCGTCCCACAGGGACTTGTCTGTACTCTCAGCCCAGTGCGCACCCAACCGTCTTGCGACCGTCCTCGCCGCCGTGAACGCCGCATGCCTCTCAGCAGCGCCTTCTCGCGCCTCCTGGCACCGGATCCGCCAGACCCTGCGCCTCGGCCTGCGGAGCCTCTGGCTGCACCGGTTGCGCTCGCTCCTGACGGTGCTGGGGATCGTGTGCGGTGTCTGCTCGGTCATTGCCATGCTGGCCATCGGCGAGGGCGCCAGCTACGAAGCCCAGGAACAGATCAAAAACCTCGGCAGCCAAAACATCATTCTGCGCAGCGTCAAACCGCCCGAGGACCGCAAGGTCTCGGAGCGCGCCACCCAGAGCTTCGTCCTCGAATACGGTCTGACCCACACCGACCTGCGCCGCATCCGCGCCACCATCCCCGGCGTGACCGTCATCGTCCCGGCCCGGGTCATTCGCAAGTACGCATGGAACCTCACCCGGCGCGTGGATTGCGAGGTGGTCGGCACGGTGCCCTGGTATCCGGAGATCCGCAGTCACACGGTGGCAGTCGGACGATTCTTCACAGACCTTGATATGCAAGCGCGCGCCAACGTGTGTGTCGTGGAGGCCGAGCTGGTGCCGCTGTTGTTCCCGCTGGAGCTTCCGTTGGGCCGCCAAATCCGCATCGGTTCCCGGTATTATCGGGTCATCGGCGTCATGGCCCCACAGGTGGAGCGGCGATCCCGCGAGTCGGAACCGGCAGCCGTCAACCCTGCTGCGACTCCTCAAGCCGAAAGGCCGCGCATCTACATCCCGCTGGAAACGGCAAGGATCCGCTACGGCGAGACCCTCATCCGACAACGCTCGGGTACCCTCGAGGCTGAACGGGTCGCGCTGCACGAGGTAATCGTCCAGGTGCACCGGCTCGAGGAAGTCACGCCCGTCGCAGAGTCCATCCGACCCCTGCTCGAACATGGCCACGACAAAAGAGACTTCGAAATCGTGGTCCCTTGGCAACTGCTGCGCCGCGCCGAACGCACCAAACAGCTGTTCAATGTCGTGCTGGGATCCATCGCGGCCATTTCCCTGCTGGTCGGGGGCATCGGCATCATGAACATCATGCTCGCCAGCGTAACTGAACGAACCCGTGAAATCGGCATCCGCCGTGCCCTGGGGGCACGCCGTCGCGACATCGTGTTGCAGTTTCTGGTGGAAACGGTCCTGCTGAGCGCCTCCGGGGGTCTGTTGGGCATTCTCCTGGGCGCCGCCATCCCCTTCGCCGTCACCCAATGGGCAGGCATGAAAACCATCATCACCTGGTGGTCGCCGGCCCTGGCCTTCGGCATCTCAGCCCTCGTGGGCGTGGTCTTCGGACTTTACCCGGCCCTCCGCGCGGCGCGCATGGACCCGGTGGAGGCTCTCCGGCACGAGTAACCGGCGCAGGCCCGATGCCCGGTGCCGCAGCATGCACCGGCCCATCGCGCACTGGTGGCGCCGGGCTCCTCCTGCCGTACATTGTACTGGGACCTGAGCCATGACCAACCCAACCCACAGCCGTGGATCCTCCAAATCGGAGCCGCACGGCCGGGGAGCGGCCTATAACCCGCCCAACCGGTTCGAACCGTGGCAGTACGAGCCGGACTCGGACCTCGATCCGGCCGAGCAACCGCTGCCCCGCACCCGCTTCGTCTTGGACCGTTCGACCCGCGTCCTGAGTTTCAACGACAGTCCGGACCTTGGGTTCGACGTCAGCCTCAATCCCTACCGGGGTTGCGAACACGGCTGTGCCTACTGCTATGCACGCCCCACCCATGAGTACCTCGGCTTTTCAGCCGGACTCGACTTCGAGTCGATCATCGTGGTCAAACCGGATGCTCCCGAACTCCTCCGCCGCGAACTGAGCTTGCCCTCCTGGCAGCCGCGCCCCATCGCCCTGAGCGGCGTCACCGACTGCTACCAACCCGTCGAACGAAAATGGCAACTGACCCGTCGTTGCCTGGCAGTCCTGGCCGAGTTCCGCAACCCCGTTTGCGTCGTCACCAAGAACCACTGGGTCACGCGCGACCTGGACCTGCTGGCCGAACTGGCCGCGCACCGGGCCGCCGTGGTGTGCCTGTCCATCAGTACCCTCGATGCCCAACTCGCTAGGCGACTCGAACCCCGGGCCTCGCTGCCAGAGTTTCGACTCCGCGCAATCGAAGCCCTTGCCCGCGCCGGAATCCCGGTCGGCATCCTCATGGCTCCCATGATCCCGGGATTGACAGATTCCGAAATGTTCCAACTCACCCGGGCCGCCGCCCAGGCCGGGGCACGATTCGCCAGCTACTCCGTGCTCCGCCTGCCTCATGCGGTGAAGGATCTCTTCCTCGACTGGTTGGACCGGCATGCGCCCCTCCAAAAAGCCCGCATCCTCCGCCGCCTCCAACAGCTCCGCGAGGGCAGACTCACCGACTCGAGGTTCGGCACCCGCCTAACCGGGACCGGCCCGGAAGCCGCCCGCCTGGCGCGCATGTTCGAGGTGGCCTGTCGCAGAGCAGGACTGACCGACCCATTCCCCGAGCTCTCCACCGCGGCGTTTCGAGTTCCAGAACCCCGGGCCGGCACTGGACAACTGGAGCTGTCCTTCCCGGAAGACAAGCCACCCAACGATTCCAACCTGCAAGGGTTTCCGAACCTGAAGTGATCGGCCTGGCAGCTCACGAGGCTTCCCTCCGGTCCCCCGGCGACAGCCGGGCCGGCCCTCTCACCGCACAGGAACCACGCGCCGGGACGCTGCCCGGCCCAACACCCCAGCCAAATCGGAGCCCAATCCCCGTTCCCAGCCCGGTTTGAACCCACCACGCAAACCGCGGCCCGGGCAATCCCCTCCGCGGAAAAATTGCCGCACTTCATGCACAAGTTCCTCTGACCCAGGCTATAAATCTGCAGATCCGCCTTCGCAAATCCTCACCGCTCCAGTGGTCTTCCCGCACCGCTTCAAGATCTTCTGTCTAGCGCGTGATTTTCACGCGCGCCGCGTGATCTCGGCGCGCCGGCGCAACCGTTCAAAAATCGTCGCGCATTGGAAATCGAGGCTTTACACGCGGTCGGGGATTTGGCATTGTTCCTGCACAAGTTCAGACGAACGGAACCAAAAGTAACGAATCATGAAACAGACACGTCGCTTCAAACTCACCGCCTTCACGCTCATCGAGCTGCTGGTCGTGATTGCGATCATCGCGATCCTGGCTGGCATGCTCCTGCCGGCGTTGGCCAAGGCCAAGGCCAAGGCTCAACGGATCAACTGCGTTAACAACCTCAAGCAGGTCGGTCTGGGCTTCCGCATCTGGGCCAGCGACAACGGCGATCGCTTCCCCATGCGAGTGCCCAATAGCGAAGGTGGCACGGCCAACAACCTCCAAAACAACACCCTCATCTATACGCACTTTGCCGTGCTGTCCAACGAGCTGAGTACGCCCAAAGTGGTGGTCTGTCCGTCGGACGAGCGCAACGCGCGGACCAACTTCATCGTCCCTCCGGCGCCCCTCGCGGACTTCCGTGACAACACTGCGGTGTCGTACTTCCTCGGCCAAGACGCCGATGAAACCATGGGCTCCATGTTTCTGTCAGGCGACCGAAACATTTACGGTCCGCAGACCACGCCCACGGCAAACAACGGATACGGCAACTCTCCAAACACGATCGCTGGCGCCAGGGTGGCTCTGACGACCAACACTGCCACTTTGAACAACGTGGGTTGGACCGACAAGATGCACCAGCGTCAGGGCAACGTGCTATTGGCGGACGGCAGCGTACAGCAGTGGAGCACGTCCAAGCTGCGCGAGTCGGCACGCCAAACCGGGGACGTTTCGAATCCGGCCAACATGCTCCTGTTCCCGTAACCCATCGGAGCGCAGGCTTCTCCTTGGGCCGTCCGGATTCCGGACGGCCTTTTTTCTTTCCCAGGAAACACCGCGCACCGTACGGTAGACCCCGCAGGCCCCAAGCCCACGGCCGCGCACGGACAAGCAGAGGTCCCCCAGACCGGCCCCTGGAGCCCCCACGCCTGAGAAGCAGCTTGGGGTTCTGTACAGGCACACCCGACGATCAGGCTTGATTCGCCCTACCCCGGATCCAACACTCCCCGCGCATGACACCGGAGGAAGTCCTGCAAATCTTTCGGGAGACCGGCGCATTGTTGGAGGGCCATTTCATCCTGCGCAGCGGCCTTCACAGCCGCCAATATTTTCAGTGCGCATTGGCCCTCCAACAAATGCCCGTCGTCGAGCGGCTCGGCGCCGCTCTTGCCGAACCTCTTCGCGCCCTAGCCCTGGCAACCATCATCGCTCCGGCCATGGGCGGACTGGTCATCGGCCAGGAAGTGGCCCGACAACTCCGCTGCCGGTTCATCTTCACAGAAAAGGAAGATGGCCGGCTCACCCTGCGCCGCGGGTTCCGCATCACACCCGGGGAACGCATCGCCGTGGTGGAAGATGTCGTCACTCAAGGCGGTCGGGTCCGTGAAACCATGGAGATCGTCCGGAATGCCGGCGGCGAGGTTCTGGCTGTTGCGGTGCTGGTGGACCGTTCTAACGGCACGGTGGATTTCGGCGTCCCGTTCTTCAGCCTGCTCCGTCTGGCAGTCGAGGCGTTCCCGCCAGATCAATTGCCCCCCGACTTGACAGCCATCCCCGCGCTCAAACCGGGCAGCCGTTGATGCCAAGTCACCCTCTCGGCCGGACGATCCCCGCCGGGCGGACATCTTCTCCGGATCGGTCCCGCGTCATCCCGAAGGAGCCCATCCGGGGAAGCGCTTTGGGGGTCAACTCGGCAATAAGCCGTACCGGCCCGTAAGCTTTGAGAACGGGATTGCTCACACGGCCACCCTCGGGCAAACCCATGGGCCATGCATACTCTCATTGCTGCCGCCATCGGGTTGGTAAGCGGCCTCACCAGCGGGCTCTTCGGAGTGGGAGGCGGAATCGTCATGGTGCCGGCCATGCTTTTCCTGCTCAGCCCACCCATCCGCGACGTTAAACAAGCCGTGGGAACCTCCCTCCTGGTGATCATCCCCACCGCCTTGGTGAGCGCCGGCAAACACTGGACCCAAGGCAATGTGGACTGGCGCACGGCCCTTGCGCTCGCTCCAATGGCCGTGGCGGGAGGGTACCTGGGTGCCTGGCTTACGACCCGCATTCCGGCCGACGACCTCAAGCGGCTCTTCGGCGCGTTCCTCATGCTGGTGAGCCTGAAGCTCCTACTGGGACGTTGACCGGGGGCAACGGGTCCGATCCGCCGTGAATGCGCCAATCCGACCCCTGCTTCACATAAAGCGTCTGCGTCGGGAAGGCAAACTCGATGCCCTCTGCATCGAACCGCGCCTTGATCCGGAGGTTCAATTCCTGCATCCCTGCCAGGTACTGCTTGAAATCGGTGCCCTTCCACCAGTGAACCACGAAGATGTTCAACGAGGCGTCGTTGAACTTGTTGAAACTGATCCACACATCGTGGGTCATGGGATGAGCCCGGTAGATCTCGGACAGGATGTCCACCGCTCGTTGCACGCGCTCGGCCGGGGTGTTGTAGGTGATGCCGATGTTGATGAGCGTGCGGATGTTGGGACGCAGGGTGATGTTGGTGATGGTGGCGTTGGTCAGCGTCTTGTTCGGCACGGTGACCAGGTGGCCGTCCAGGTTTCGGATGCGCGTGCTGCGCAGCCCGATGGACTCGACCACCCCGTCCACACCCTCCAGCACGATCCGGTCCCCGATCTTGAACGGCTTGTCCAGGAAGATCACGATCGCGCCGATCAGATTGGCCACCGTTTCCTGACCTGCCAGACCCAGCGCCAGACCGCCCACCGAAAGGCCCGCCAGGATCGTCTTGATCTCGATTCCCAGGTTGTCGGCGGTCAAAAGGGCCGCGCCAATGACCAGGATCACCCGCGCCGTCTTGCGAATGGCCGGCAACAACGTCTCACGGAAAACCTTGTCCTCGGTGCCTTCCATCCGGATCTGCCACATGCCCAGCCCCAGATCCACCAGCTTGATGACCAGGTAGGTCAGGGACACCGCCACCAGCACGATCAGCCCCGCTGAAATCCAACGTCGCACCCCCGCAGGCCACTCGAGCACCTCCAACCCGATGTGCAAGAAGATCACCAGGGCCACCATCCGCACCGGCCCGTGGAGCATGTCGATGAGCAGATCGTCCCATCGGCTGGCCGTGCGCGCCGCGAAGCGGCGCAGCCGGACCGTCAAAAGGTGGTCCACGAATCGGGAACCGTAGATCGCCAACAGCAGGTACACCAGCGACGCCAGGTACCGCCAGAGCTTCATCCCCAGGAACTCCTGCTGCAGCCAGGGCACCCGATCCAACCCGAGAGTGAACAGGACGTTGGTCACCGGCGCCGGGTTCGACGGAGCCTCTGCCGCGACGGCAACCGGCGGGGCGGAAGTGCCACCGCCCGGCCCCGGCAGGGATTCGGCCGCACCGGCCCCTTCCGGAGCCCAGACCAACATCCACACCAGCCCGAGCAGGACACCGGCAATGCTTGCCATCCACCGTCGACGAACGCGCATGGGCCGGAAGGTAGAGAGCCGCAGGCGCGCGGGCAAGCGCAGGCGCCGGAGCCTGTTGCATCGAAACACCGCTGCATCCGCATCGACACGGTCGCGAACGAAGACGTCCCCGGAGGGGGCATGCGCCGGGCTCTGGCCATGACGGGACCGTCTCTTGAATCCGCGCGGCCGGAACTCCAGCCACGCCGCAGGCGGCACGACGCCCCTGCGGCCTGTCTCAGGGCTCCTCGATCTCGTTGTCCGCGTGCACGGCCCGACGCAGTTCCTCCAGAAAATTCGGCAGAGCACTCTCTACGCGGTTCCAATTCGGAATCAGGGGCGAGGACAAGGGATCTTCCTGGTAGGCCCGACAAGCCGCCCGAATGCTGCGGACAAAGGTCGCCACGGCACTCTCCTCCTCGTGCCGGGCATAGTACAAACCATTAATGGCCGCGTCCGCGGCGTAGAACCGAAGGGTATCCTCCGCCTGCCGGCTGTAGCAGGCCAGAAGGGAGTCAAACAGGCCGGTATCCAGTTTGATCCCCTCGGCAGCCATCCGAAGCAGCAGCGACTTCACAATGTCCACCGCCATCCGGTTGAGGCCCTTTTCGGGGTCGCGCGGAGAAAGCTCACGATGCTTGTGGTCGTAATTCTCGCAGAGCTCGGACTGGCAGATGGCACGAGGCGAACAGTTGCGGTAGACCTCCGCCAGCATGCCGATCTCCAGAGCCCAGTCGTGCGGGATCCGCAAACGCCGCACCAGATCCACATCCAGCGAGACTTCCCCGGCCAGCGGATAACGAAACGTGTCCAGGTACACCAGGAACGGGTGCGCACCCAGGATGCTTTTCAGTGCCCGAATCAACGGCGTCATCAACAGCCGCATCACCCGGCCGTTCAACCGATCCGTCACACGTGCGTAGTACCCCTTGCAGAAGTCGAATCCCAGGCTGGGATGGGCCACCGGATAACAGAGCCGGGCCAGCAGTTCCCGGCTGTACGTCAGGATGTCGCAGTCGTGCATGGCCACCATCCGCACCTGCTCGCTGGCCAGCACATAACCAAAACACATCCAAACATTGCGACCCTTTCCGCTGGGCCCCGGATACAAGTCGTTCTCCTCCAATTTCCGATACAACGCCGACAGTCTGGGACCGTCGTTCCAAACCACGACCGGCCGCTGGGGCAGGCCGGCAAAAAACCGTCGCGCCCGTTGAAAGTCCCGACTGCGGGTGGCACCGTCCAGCCCCACGATGATCTGGCGCAGGTAAGGAACCTCCCGCAGCTCCCGCGCAATCAATCGCAGCGCTCGCGTCCCCAACTCCCGCACATGACACGGAAGCACCAGGCCGATCGGGGTCTCGTGCACGAACTCCATCAACTCGCGCTCCAATCGTCCAAGGTCCTGCGTCCCCAGACGATGGAGCGTGGCAATGGCACCGGTCTGGAAAAAGTCCGCCATGCGTGCGATTTCGTTTCCTGTACCCTTCCGAGTTCCCCTGACCCGGGACACCGATCCGCTGCGCCCGGGCGACTCCCCGGCAGCCGCTTCGGAGCCGATAACCTCGCGAGAACCGAGCTGCGACCTGAACCTTTCGCCCTTGGAAAGATGCCCGGCAGTCGCCCTTCATCTGCGCAGTCGCGCACGCATCCGCATTCGCGCGGCTGTACAGCGTCGCATCCCTTTCCTAACAGGCCAGCCCTCCGGGTCAAGGCGCATTTCCCTCTGCGCCCCGAGCTTCCCGCCCTGCAGGCGCCCGGCCGGCCGGTCAAGCCCGGGATCTCCGGCAGCTGAGCCGGCCCGGTGCGGACGGCCCGGCCGGCAGGGCGGCTACATTGCCCGGCTGGCGAACCCGCGCTCCAGACGACAGAGACCGGGATGGCTGCGCTCTGGAGACTCGCAGGACGGGTGGTTCACAACCTTCGGTGGCCCCGCAGGGCACCCGGAGGAGCTGGCCTGCGGCCTGGAGGAACGGGATCAGCCGGCGCACGTCATCGGGGCTGCGGAGAAGCTTGAGCGGGGCCACCTTGAAGGCCCGGCAGCAAGAAACCCTTTACCGTGTCGAGGCCGGCGCAGGTAATGTTTGGGGTGTTCATTGCGATTCGTTCCTTGGATGCGAGCCGGCCTGCCGGGGTAGCAGGCCGCTCTGTCAACGGTTCGAGCCAAGGAACAGGGCAGCGGCGGTTCCTGCTCGGTACAAGTTTTCGGAGACCGCTGACCCCGGAGCTGGTGCACAGGTCGAATTTGCCGTTGCCGGTCGGGGTACCTGCTGCGGCTGGCACCCCAACCCCCTGTCCCCATGCGGGAGCCGGGCAAGGCCCTCACCACCCCCTGCAGCCGGAGTCTTCCCAAAGGAAAGAACCAAGGAGACGGCGTAAACACAGAGGTCTTGGGCTGCCCTCACAAGTGCTGCGTGCATCCGTCCATGCAAGGCTGCAGTCCATGCCGGGCGCATCTGCTACCAATTTTTTGATCAACACGGCCATCCCGTTTGCCGCGACGCCATGTGTACGATCACGACCCCTTCTCGCGTGAAGTGTCTTTCTTGTACTTCTTCCGTGCTCTCGGTGCCTCTGTGGTTGATTGGCAAGTCCCCCGGCGTCTCCAGGTTGGACTCCGCGTCTCGGTGGTTGCGGGACGGGCACGGCGGATCGGGCCGCTCCGGGATCGTTTCGCCCGGTGTTCACCTGTGGGCACCGTCAGGATCCACTCTCGAGGTCCGGCTCTGTCCGCCGGCGCACGGGCCGAGCGATCCCGGGCCTTGTTCCGCGCGTGCCGGCCCGTGGTGACATCTCCCTCGGGGCTTCGCAAGGGGCGTGGAATGCTCTGCGGAAGCTTTCCGGCGACTTCACCCGTCCACGGCATACTTGGCGAACCGCAGCCGGCTCGGGTAAAACCCCCGCCGCATGTTCGAATTGTTGCAGACAGATACACAGACAGCGGCGCGTCTGGGCCGGTTGACCACCCGGCACGGTGTGGTGGAGACACCGGTGTTCATGCCCGTGGGCACGCAGGCCACCGTGAAGGCCCTGGATCCACGCGAGCTGGAGGAGATGGGCACCCAGATCATCCTGGGCAACACGTACCACCTCTACATCCGCCCCGGCTTGGAGATCCTGGAGGCTGCCGGCGGCCTGCACCGCTTCATGAACTGGCAAAAGCCGATCCTCACCGACAGCGGCGGCTACCAGGTCTTCAGCCTCGCCCAGATCCGGAAGATTCATCCTCACGGGGTGGAGTTCCGGTCGCACGTGGACGGGGCGCGGCTGTTTTTGGGGCCGAAGGAAGCCATGGCGATCCAGCGGGTCCTGGGATCTGACATCGCCATGGTGTTCGACGAATGCCCCGCGTATGACGCGCCGCCGCGCGAGCAGCGCATGGCCGTGGAACGGACCCTGCGCTGGGCGCGCGAATGCCGGGAGCAACCCCGTGCCGAAGGTCAGCAGGTGTTCGGGATCGTCCAGGGGGGCACGTCCGCCGAGCTGCGCGAGTACTGCGCGCGCGAGTTGGTCGCCATGGATTTCGACGGCTATGCCATCGGCGGCGTGAGTGTGGGCGAGCCGGAACCCGAGATGTTCCGGGCGGTGGACATGACGCTGCCGCATCTGCCCCGGGAAAAGCCCCGGTACGCGATGGGGCTGGGCACGCCCGCGCAAATCGTCGAACTGGTGGCGCGGGGCGTGGACATGTTCGACTGCGTGCTACCCACCCGGGTGGCGCGCAATGGGACGGCGTTCACCCGCCGAGGTGCGTTTCCGTTAAAGGGAGGGGCGTACAAGGCGGATTTCCGGCCCATCGAGGAGGGGTGCGACTGCTTTGCCTGCCGACACTTCACGCGGGCCTATCTGCGTCACCTGCTCAACGTGAACGAGATTCTGGGTCTGCGGATGGTGAGCGTGCACAACACGCATCTGTACTTGAAACTCATGGCGGAGATCCGGGCGGCCATCCGGGCGGGAACCTTTGCCGAGTTCCGGCGCGAATTTGTGGCGCAGTACGTGCCCAGCCGGCGGGTGCTCTCGGCCCGGGCGGTTGCCGGCCTGGAGCGGTAGGATCCGTTCCGGCCGGTCCTCCATTCCGGCCGGCTCGATCCGGTCCTCAGAGCGAGAGGGAGCGCGCGGCCTCGTGCAGGATCTCGGCGCTGCGGCGCAGGGCGGCCTTTTCCGAGCGATTCAACGGCGGCAGCAGGGTGGTGCGGATACCGTCGGCACCCAGAACACGCGGCAGGGAAAAACAGACCGGGGCAAACCCGGCCAGGTGCCCGTCGAACCCGCTGAGGGTCAGGACCACCCGTTCGTCGTCGCGGATGGCCTTGACGATGCGGGCCAGGCCGGCCCCGATGCCGTAACAGGAGGCGCGCTTGCCTTCGATGATGCGGTAGGCGGCGCGCCGCACGCCGTCGTCGATCCGCGCCTTGACCTCGGATGTGAGTGCCCGACCGGATTGTTGGGCGAAGGTTTCCAGGGGCACCCCGCCGGCTCGTGCACTGGACCAGACGAGCACCTCTGAATCGCCGTGCTCGCCCAGCACGTAGGCGTGCACCGACTGGGGTGCGATGCCCAGGTGCTCGCCCAACAGGGCGCGGAACCGGGCCGTGTCGAGGATCGTGCCCGACCCCACCACGCGATCCGGGGGCAGCCCGGACAGCCGCAGGACGATCTGCGTGATGAGGTCCACCGGATTGGTGGCCACCACCAGGATCGCCCCCGGAGCATGCGGGCGCAGGCGGTTCATGACCTCCTGAAAAACCGCGGTGTTGCGTTCCAGGAGTTGAAGTCGCGTCTCCCCGGGCTGCTGGTTGACGCCGCAGGCCAGCACAACCACCCGGGCGCCGGCCAGGTCGGAATAATCCCCCGCCATGACCCGAACCGGGGACCCGAAAGGAACGGCATGGAGGATGTCCTCGGCTTGTGCGCGGGCCAGTTCCGGGCGCGCGTCCACCAGCACCAACTCGCTGGCCACACCCCGCAAAACCATGGCATAGGCCGCGCTGCTGCCGACGAAACCGGTACCGACGATGCCCACTTTCATGGAGATACCTGCCGCCGGGGTTGAGGGAACGGAAGGCCCGATCAGGCACCGATTTGCGACCGGATGACCGCCGCGATCTGGTTGCCCCAGTGTTCGAGCGCCGCGGCGTCCGGCCCTTCCAAGAGGAGACGGGCCTTGGGTTCGGTCCCGGAATACCGGAGCAGGAGCCGTCCACCCTGCTCTTGTAGCGCGGCTTCGGCCCGCGCCTTGAGCTCGGCCAGGTCCTTGAGTTCGTCGAACGGCGGTTTGGCCCGGACCTTGATGTTGAACTGGCGTTGGGGGAAGCGTTCCCAGCAACGGGTCAACTCGCTGAGCGGCTTGCCGGTGGTGCGCATGATGCGCAGCACCTGCAGGGCGGCCACCAACCCGTCGCCGGTCGTGGAATGATCCCGGAAGATGAGGTGACCGCTCTGTTCGCCGCCCAGGTTGTAGCCGTTTTTCATCATCTCATCGATGACGTACTTGTCGCCCACCTGCGTGCGGATGACCCGGCCACCGGCCGCCTGGATGGCGCGGTCCAGACCCGCATTGCTCATGACGGTGGTCACCAGGGTTCGTTCGGCCAGGGTCCCCTGCGCCAGCATTTCCAGGGCGGCAATGGCCATGATGTCGTCGCCATCCACCAGCCGGCCCTTCTCGTCGCACATGAGGACGCGGTCGGCATCCCCGTCGTGGGCAATCCCCACATCGGCCCGGTACTCCAGGACCAGCCGGCAGAGTTGCTCCGGGTGCATGGAACCGCAGTCCCGGTTGATGTTGGTGCCATCGGGTTGGTTCCCGAAGACCAGCACCTCGGCGCCCAGTTCGCGGAGGACGCAGGGGGTGGACTTGTAGGCGGCCCCGTGCGCGCAGTCCACCACGATCCGCAGCCCTTCCAGCGTGAGGTTGCGCGGGAAGCTGGACTTGGCGAACTCGATGTACCGGCCGAGCGCGTCGTCAATCCGGACGGCTTTGCCGATGTGTTCGGCGCTGGGGCGGATGTTCTCGATTTCGCCGCTGAAAACCAGGCGCTCGATCTCGGCCTCGACCGCGTCGTCGAGTTTGTAGCCGTCAGCCTGGAAGAATTTGATCCCGTTGTCGGTGTAAGGGTTGTGCGAGGCGGTGATGACGATGCCGGCATCGGCGCGGAGACTGCGCGTGACGTAGGCCACGCCGGGCGTGGGCAGCGGGCCGATGAAAAGCACGTCCACTCCCATGGAGAGAATGCCGGCGGAGAGTGCGTTCTCGAGCATGTAGCCCGAGAGACGGGTGTCCTTGCCGATCACGATCTTGTGCCGGCCCCGGCCCCGGGGCTGGGCTTCGAGGTGCTTGAAAACGTGAGCCGCGGCCCGGCCCAGTTTGAGGGCCGTCTCGGCGGTCACCGGTTCGAGGTTGGCCGTCCCACGGACGCCGTCGGTCCCGAAGATACGGTTCTTCTTGCTCATGATGGTTCGTTCAATCCGGCGGACTCCACACCCGGATCCGGGAGGGTTGGACGCGCACCACAGTGACTCCTTCGGGCGGCACCACCTCCACGGGGAGCGGCTGGCCGGGTTCGCCCGAATCCGGGTCCGCACGCACGACCACGCGCAGGTCTTCCGGATCCAGAGCTTCCACCAGCTCCCGCGGTCCCCGGACCGTCACCTCCACGGTGGAAGGTTCGACCCGGAATCCCTGGCTGTCGCCCGCCCGGACCAGGACCCAGACGGGCACGTCCGTCAGGGTGCGGGTCCGGCCGAACCCCACGCTCCCGCTTCCGCCCTGGATCATGTCGTGCACGGTGGTCCAGATCAACACCGCCAATGCCAGGGCGAACAGTTTCAGCCCCAGGTTTTCCTTGAACCAATGGAGAGGAATGCGCGCCATCAGCTCGACTCGCTCGAACCCGGCACGGTCGGCTGCCGGCTCAACACCGCCGGTGCAGGTCGCGGCCGTTCAAAACGCTGGCGCAACCAGGCGATCCAGCCCCGGGCACGAACCGGCCGGATCAACGTCGCCGTGAGGAAGTCCCGCAGCGCTTCCACAGTGACGCCGCGCACCAACTGGCCCCGGTACGCGTACGAGATGGAACCGGTCTCCTCGGACACCACCACCACGACGGCGTCGGTTTCCTCGCTGAGACCCAGGGCAGCCCGATGCCGCGTGCCCAAGGTGGGATCCAGGTCCTGCCGGCGCGACAGCGGAAAGATGCAGGCCGCATGGGAGATCCGATCGCCCTTGATCAGCACCCCGCCGTCGTGGATCGCATTGTTGGGGAAGAAAATGCATTCCAACATTTCCGGCGTGGCCTCGCAGTCCACCGGAATCCCCGATTCGACCACGTCCTCGAGTCGGATGGACTGCTCGATGGCGATCAGCGCCCCAATCTTGCATTCGGAAAGCCGTTCGCAGGCCTTGATGATCACCTCGATGATTTCGCGTTGTTCCTGCGGGGTGGCGAACAGCGGCAGTTTCCCCACCTCGGCCAGCATGCGGCGCAGTTCGGGTTGAAAGATCACCAGGATGGCCACGGCCATGAACGCCGAGAAGGTCCCCAACAACCAGCGCAAGACCTGCAGGTCCAGCAGGTAAATGATCAGACCGAGCGTGAGCAGACTGAGGATGAACCCGAGCACGACCGGCCAGCCCCGAGTCCCGCGCACGAACCGCAGCGCATGGTAGATCACCACCGTCAGGATGGCGATCTCCAGCGCCGGCCGGCCCAGCGCTTTCAGGACTGACAGATCCCAACCGTTCATGCCTTCAACACGGCTTCGATCACACGCACCGCCTGCACGGTCTCGGCCACATCATGCACCCGCAGGATGGCCACCCCCCGCGTCACCGCCCACACGGCACAAGCCAGCGAGCCCGGCAAACGATCGGCCACCGCCGCTCCGGTCAACACGCCGAGAAACGACTTGCGCGAGACGCCCAGCAGCAGGGGGCGCCCCCACCTAGTAAAGCTCGCCAATTCACGGAGCAATTGCAAATTATGCTCGCAGGTTTTGCCGAACCCGATCCCCACGTCCAACACCACGCGCTGCGGCGGCACGCCCGCACCGGCCAGTCGCTCCAGACGTTCCCCGAAAAAGGCCGACACCTCCGCCACCACGTCCCGGTAGGTGGGCCGCTGCTGCATGGTGCGGGGACAACCCTGCATGTGCATGCACACGTAACCCGCCCGGGCCTCCGCCACCACGCGCCACAGCGTCGGGTCGGAGCGGTTCGCCGCCACGTCGTTCACAATGCAGGCACCGGCGGCCAGTGCCTCCGCGGCCACTTCCGGTTTGACCGTGTCCACCGAAATCGGGATGCGCACCTGCCGGGCCAGGGACCGAATCACCGGCAGCACCCTGCGGAGCTCCTCCTCCAAGGGAACCGGTTCCGCGCCAGGACGGGTGGATTCCCCGCCCACGTCCAGCAGGTCGGCACCTTGCGCCGCCAGCTCCAACCCGTGCGCCACGGCACGTTCCGGGTCGAAATACCGGCCGCCGTCAGCAAAAGAATCCGGTGTGACGTTGACGATCCCCATCACCAGGGTCCGGCGGGGGAACTCCCAGCGATGGGGCCCGGCCTCCCAGAGCATCTCCGCCCTGGCCTCCGTTTCAGGCAATCGGCTCAACGCCCCTCCCGGCTGCTTGACAATCCTCACCGGGTGCCGGGCCCTGCACGGGCCCGCACCCTTCCCTGCGCACCGCCCTCAGTATCCGCTCTCACCCCGGCCCCGCTGGATCAGCTCGATTTCGTAGCCTTCCGGCGCATCAATGAAGGCAAAACCACTGCCGTCTTCACGGATGTGCGGGGGCTCCGAATAGTCCAGGCCGAACTGTTTCAGGTGCTCCCGGAACGCCTCCAGGCTGTCCACTTCGAACGCCAGGTGCGTGAGGTCGGGCTGGACCTGAACCGGGCCGCTGCCGGGGTAGTGGCAGATCTCGATCAGTTCTTCGCTCTCGGGCGCCTTGAGGAAGACCAGCTCCGAGCCGCGCGGCGACTTGTGCCGGCGCACCTCCTCCAGGCCCAACACCTCCCGGTAGAACCGGACGGTGCGTTCCAGGTCGTTCACCCGATAACGCGTGTGCAACAATTTCCGTACCTTTGCCATGGCTGCAGCATAGGGTGGCAACCGATCCGGCGCCATCTTCTTCCGGCCCGCTGCCGGGGTGTTCGGCCTGGTGACCGGGTTCATACTCAACAAGGGACGGTCCGCGCGCCGCTGCACCCACCGCACCTCATCCGCGTCCATCCCCGACCCACACAACGTCCCGCCGGCCGGACCTCCCCGGCCGCTGCGAGCGGGTACGGCGGATTGGCGTTTACAGGCCGGGAAGCCCGATTAGCATGGGGCATCGAACCGATTTTGGGCGTATGAAGAAAATCGAGGCCATCATCAAGCCTTTCAAACTGGAGGATGTCAAAGAGGCCCTTTCCGTCCTGGGTGTCCAGGGCATGACCGTGACCGAGGTCAAGGGTTTCGGCAGACAAAAAGGGCATACCGAGATTTATCGCGGCAGCGAGTACACGGTGGACTTTCTGCCCAAGATCAAGGTGGAGGTGGTCCTGCCGGACAATCTGGTGCAATCCGCGGTGGAGGCCATCGTGAAGGCCGCCCGCACCGGGAAGATCGGCGACGGCAAGGTGTTCGTGCTGCCCGTGGAGAGCGCAATCCGCATCCGAACCGAGGAGACCGGAGACGCAGCGGTTTGAGCGTGGGGGCCGGCTCTTCAACGGTGTGGAGCCGGCGACCCCGCGCCCCGGAGATCAACCCGGGACCTTCTCCTGCGGGGACCCGGCCGTGCACGTGGGTGAGAAAGGCTCGCGAAGCCAGGGAGGGTCCATGCAGCCATTGACCCACCGGCATACCGTTCGGGTGCGTTACGCCGAGACGGATCAAATGGGCACCTTTTATCATGCACGGGCCCTGGACTGGTTCGAGTGCACCCGTTCGGAGTTCATTCGCGCCCGACTGGGGCTGTCCTACGCCGAGGTGGAGGCCCGTGGGGTGTTCCTGCCGGTGATCGAGGCGCACCTGCGGTTGGTGGGACGCGCGCGCTACGATGATCTTCTCACGATTGACGCCACACTGAATCGGCAGGGTCGTGCACAGTTGCGGTTCGACATGGAGGTCCGGCACGCCGATTCCGGGCAGTTGGTGGTCAAGGGCTACACCGTGCACGCGTTCGTGGATACGCACGGCCGGCCCATCCGGCCCCCGGCATGGTTCCTGGCCCTGCTGGAGCGCGCCCCGGGGCATCCGCCCCCGCCGGATTCGTCCCGCACAGCCCGCTGAGCACGCGGACTTTCGCTTGCCTCAGCGCCGAATCTGGTTCATTGTAAGGCGGTCGCACAAGAAGCGCAGGGTCCGAAGCGGATTCTGCACCAACAGAAAAACCCAAACAACCGGGCAACGGATGGAGATACGCTTATGGAGACCCATTTTGCCAATCTGGAGGGTGCGCGCACGGCCCTGGCGAAGGAACGCGTGGTGGAGGACCTGCGCCAGTTGGCGCGGGACGCCGAGGCGCTGTTGCAGGCCACGGCGAATGACGTGTCCGACAAGGCGCGTGAAGCCCGTGATCGGCTGGCCCAGGCCTTGGAACGCGCCAAGGCCACCTGCGCCGAATTGGAGGAGGGCGTCGTGGTGCGCGCCCGGGAGGCAGCCCGTCGGGCCGACAGTGTCATCCGGCAGCATCCTTACGAGACGATCGCCCTGTCTTTCGCTTTGGGGCTGTTGATCGGCGTCCTGCTGGGCCGCAGGTGACAATCGAATGACGGAGGCACCTCCGCACAACCGGGGTGGGCGTTTCGGCCTCCGCCGGGCCGTTGGCGCGCTGGTCGGCCTTGCGCGCAACCGCCTGGAGCTTTTCGCCCTGGAATGGGAGGAGGAAAAGGAGCGGCTGCTGCGGTTTGCCGCGCGACTGACCTGTTTCCTGGTGCTGGGTGCCGCGGGGGTGGTGCTCCTTCTGGGATTGGTCGCGTGGGTGGCCTACCAGGTCCTGAACGCATGGGGCGTGCTGGCCGTGGCCCTCATTTGCCTGGGCGGCTCCATCCTGGGTCTGCGCCGTTTGATCAGTGAAGTTCGGGAGGGCCCCGGCCCGTTTGCCCAAACCGTGGCCGAATTCAGGAAGGACACCGCATGGCTGAACGGGGAAGATCCCAGGCGGAACGAGAACAAATCAAGCGGCTCCTGACCGCGGAGGCGGAACTCCACCGGGCGGTGCTTCGGACCGAGTACGCCAACGCCCGTGCCCTGTGGGAGAGCCTGACCCGTCTCTCTTCCACCGGCGGGTGGATAGCCCGGCTGCGCCACAGGGCCGGGGCGTGGGCCGTGGCCAGTGCCGTGGCAGGTTGGTGGGCCGTGCGCGGACGCCGGCACCTGAGCACGTTGCTGCCCGCGCTTTACGCCCTGTGGCGGTGGTGGCGCAAACACGGTGCCTCGTTGATTCGGTCCAGGGCCCGAACGAACCCTTCCGACGCCTCGTGAGGTTCGCCCGACCGGTCTGGCGAGCCCGCCATCCGTGGCATCGCTGGCCGGCGTGGCAGGAGCGGCCGGCCGAGCAGGCCCGGGGACCGCAAGATTGACCCCCTCGGGCGGGGTCTCGTAAGTTCAGCCGACATGATCAGACCGGTGACGATCCCCGCCCGGCTCTTTCGTGAAAACCGGGACCGATTGAGGCGTCTGTTGCCGCCGCGTTCACTCGTTGTGTTGAACGCAAACGATGTGATGCCCACCAACGCCGACGGCACGCTGGGCTTCGTGCAGAACGCCGATCTCTTCTACCTCACGGGCATCCTCCAGGAGCAGACGATCCTGGTGCTGGCACCGGACGCCAGCGATCCCACTCACCGGGAGGTGCTCTTCCTGCGGCGCCCGGACGAGCACACGCTGATTTGGGAGGGGCCCAAACTCACCAGGGAAGAAGCGCGCAAGATCTCCGGCATCGAGCAGATCCGCTGGCTGGACGAGTTCCCCCCGGTTTTTCGCCAGTTGATGTGCGAGATGGAACTCGTCTATCTCAACAGCAACGAGCACTATCGCGCCATGCCGGAGGTCGAGACGCGCGACGCCCGGTTCATTCGCGACTGTCAGCAACGCTATCCCCTGCACCAGTACCGGCGGCTGGCGCCGCTGATGCATCAGTTGCGCACGGTGAAATCCCCCGTCGAGGTGGACCTCATCCACGAGGCCTGTCGCCTCACCGGTCACGCCTTCCGCAAGGTCCTGCGCCGGATCCGGCCCGGCATCAACGAGGCCGAAGTGGAAGCCGAGTTCGCGCGCGAATTCATCCGGCGGCGCTCGGGTTTTGCCTATCCTCCCATCATCGCCTCCGGTCCCAACACCTGCATCCTCCACTACACGCGCAACGACCGCACCTGCCGCGCCGGAGAGTTGCTGCTGCTGGACGTGGCGGCAAACTACGCCAGTTACAACGCCGACATGACGCGCACCGTGCCGGTCAGCGGGAGGTTCACCCGGCGCCAGCGCCGGGTCTACGAGGCCGTGCTCCGCGTCTTCCGGCAGATGACCCGCGCACTGGTCCCCGGCAAGACCCTCAACGACCTCCGGAAGGAGGCCGAAACGCTCATCGCCGAAGAATGCCGGTCGCTGGGCCTGCTGCCCCGAAGAGGGCGAAAAACCGATCCCGATTCACCCCCCGTCCGCCGCTATTTCATGCACGGTGTGGCTCATCCGATCGGCCTGGACGTGCACGACGTGTTACAGCCGGGCCAGAAAATCGCCGCCGGCTGGGTGCTCACGTGCGAACCCGCCATCTACATCCGCGAGGAGGCCCTGGGCGTCCGGCTGGAGAACACCCTGCTGGTCACCGACCAGGGGCCGGTGGATCTGATGGCCGACATCCCGATCGAACCGGACGAGATCGAACAGCTCATGAGCCGGTGAGGCGCGCGGCGTACCGGCGCGGTCCACCGCACCCGCCGGGAGGGATGCCGCCGGCGCGCGGCGCAACAGGGCAACCTCTCTTGATGCCTGGCCTGCCCAGCGGATGCTCCCGCCCCCTTCAGGAGCGCGGGGCGGCTCCGGCCAGGCTCAATGTGAGTTCGATTTCATCGGCCACCTTGTCCCGGGGCGCGTTCGGGTTGATTCCGAAATCGCTGCGTCGGATGGTGAAGCGCGACCGGATCACCAGCAGGTCGCCCTGCATCTGGCCGTTGGTCCGCGCGCCCAGTTTGTCCTTCAGATAAGTCAGGCGAACCGGCACGACCATCTCGCGGGTCACGTCTCGAATGGTCATGCGCCCGCGGACCTTCGCCGTGACCTCGTTGCCCTCCTGTTGGACATCCTCGAGCGCCACGGCTTCAAACACGATTTCCGGAAACCGTTTCACGTCCATCCACTGCGGGCCGTGCAGGTGCTCTTTCATCATCGGATTCGGCACGTGCAGGGATTCCGCGGCCACCACCAATCGGCCGCGTGTGGCGGCGGGATCATCGGGGTCGAACGTCACCCTGCCGGAGATGCCGGTGGCGCTGCCGCTGATGGATTCCAAGGGTGCATCCAGATGAAACACCACGTTGTTCACCCCCTTCGGATCGCGGAAATCGAACTCCAGGGGGGCGGCCACGACCGCCCCGGCCGTGGCCAGGACCAGCCAGCAGACTCGACCCGACTTTGCGTTCAGGCTCATGGTTCCTCCTTTCGGTTTTCGTCGGTTGGTTGGGAAGGTGCCACCCGGGCATCCTTGCGAAACAGGAACGCCAGGCCCGCCACCAGACCGGCGGCAGCCCAGAGCGCCGCCACGAAGTCCAGCCCGGGCACGAACCGGCGTTCGTAATGAATGGCCTCCAGGCCGGTGACCTCGTCGAGTGTCCGCACGGGCACGCTGGTCCGGGTCCACCCCACGTGGGCACCGCCAACCAGCCAGCCCGCCAGTCCGGCCACCGCCAGACCCAGTGCCAGCAGGCGAAACACACGACGCCAGGTCCACCGCCCCATCATGCGGGCGCATCTTTAGCACATCGAATCCCTCGCGCAAGCGACCCGCATCGTTTTCAAGGGGTCCGGAGCTCTTCGCAGATCCGGGAACGTGCCCGGGTGGGAGGGCCACCTTGCCAGTTGGGTGGAACTAAGTTGCCGGCGGATCCGGACTGGTCAGGCGCTGCCCGGGCCGATCAAACTGGCATCACGGTCATGATACGCCTGCGGGCCGATCAACTTCGGAGTCTGGGAGCCCCCGTCAAGGCCGGCGCCCAGCAGATCGAGGAGTGGCTGCGGTCGCTTCTCCGCGGCGGGACGCTCCGCCTGCCGGAGGGGCTGGTGGAGCTGCGCGGCAGCCAACCCGTGGTGACGACGCTGGGCGACCTCAAACAGGCCTGCCAAGTGGCGGTGGAAACGGTCAAACAAGGACTCCGGCCGCTGGAACTGGAGCATCAGGTCCTCCTGGTGGACGGCATGCACACGCGGCTGGTGGGGCCGCCGCGGTTTCGCGTGAGCCTCTCCCGCGAGAACATCTCCGGGAGTGTCGGCCGGGCCGTGCACGTGGCACCCATGGACGGGCTTCACCCGCTGGAGAGCGTCGACTACGAACTTCTCTACCGGGGCGGGCATGTGCGTTGTTGCAAACCCGTGCTGGACGTGGCCCGGGGCCAGTTGACATGGCAGCTTCGTCTCCGCCTGGCCGACGGGACCGAGCAACCGCTGAAGCCGGAGCTCTCCATCGTCCTGGCCTCGGGCAGCCGGGTCAGTTGGGAAGGTCAATCGGGCCTGCTCGGTTCCGACACGGAGGTGCGCAGCAGCCGGGGACGCGAGGTACGGACGGTGCGCAGTGGCGCGCTGATTCTGGCGCGGGGCCAGACCGTCCCCTTCCCCGCCGGCGCCCGGCTTTTGCTCGAATCCACCAGCCTGGTCCGCCTGGGCCACGGCCCGACCGGGTTCCTGGAAGTCCATTCCCAAGTGCAGTTGGAGACGGGAGAGACCGTGGACTGGGGCGGCGACAGTTCCTGGCTGGGCCGTTTCATGGAGGGTGTTCCGCTGGTGTTGCTGCGACGGGCCGTCGTGGCCGAGTTGGAGGGCGTGGTGGCCGACACTTGCGCAGGCGTGGGCGGGGCGGAAGGCGAGGTTTGGCGGATTTTACTCGGCGTCCATGAGTGTTTTCTGGACGGGTCCGTCCCGTTCCGCGCCGGCCAGTGTCCCATGAGCCGGTCACCCCAGCGCCTGCTGCGGACCCTGGCCTCCTTCAGCGAGACCAGTTCGCTGCGGGAGGAAATGGCCCGAACGTACGGCTACACGGTGCAGGCAGCCGATGTGCGGGTCTCGCCCACGCGGTTCGCCAGCGGGCCGCTCCGCGACCTGTTCCGGCGTCTGGCCACCGACCCGCGGTGGAACTCGGAGTTGCTGGCCATCGGCAACAAGCTGGCCTGCTGGACCCAGGTGGGTGCCTATTACGCGCCCGGTCAGAATCGTCCCTGGGAGGTGACACGCGAGGTGTACCTGACCTTTGTGGACGTGCATTATCAGCAGCCGGCCTGATTTCGGCCGGTGACGGCGCATTCCGTGTCATGCTGCCGGGCATCGCGCCGAAGGGCGACCGACCGAGAGCCGGGCGGACGACGGATTCCGGGCTTGGTTTTTACACCTGCTTTGGGACACATTCCCACCCGTTGCATATGCTGCACGGGATACTTGTCCTCGCCGGCCTCGCTGCCGCAGCCATCGGGACCGCCCGGGTTCACGGCGCGGAAGAACCGCCCCGCCCCCTGAGTGCCCGGATGATTCGGCAGCCGGATGTCTCGGCCACCCACATCGTCTTCGTGTACGCCGGTGACATCTGGCTGGTGCCGAAAACCGGTGGCGAAGCCGTGCGGCTGAGCTCGCCCCGCGGCGAGGAGACCTTCCCCAAGTTTTCGCCGGACGGAACGCGCATCGCCTTCAGCGGGAACTACGACGGCAACGTGGACCTGTACGTGATGCCGGTCACCGGCGGCCTGCCCCACCGGGTCACGCACCACGGCGCGCCGGACCGGCTGGTGGACTGGTACCCGGACGGCAAACACCTGCTCTATGCCACCACGATGACCAGCTACAAAAACCGGTTCAACCAGCTGTACAAGGTGCCCGTGGAAGGCGGGCTTCCGGAAAAGCTGCCGGTTCCGTATGGCGAGTTCGGTGCGATCGCTCCGGACGGGCGCACCCTGGTCTATCAGCCCATCAGCGTGGACTTCCGCACCTGGAAACGGTACCGCGGCGGCATGAATCCGGACCTGTGGCTGTTCGACCTGCAGACCTACCGGGCACGCAACCTGACGCAGTCCGACGCTTCCGAATCGATCCCCATGTGGCACGGGCAGACGCTCTACTTCCTCTCCGATCGCGGGCCCGAGAAAAGGTTCAACATCTGGGCCTACGACCTTGCGCGGGACCGGTTCCGTCAGGTGACGTTCTTCCGTGACTACGACGTTCGTTTCCCCAGCATCGGTCCGGAGGAGATCGTGTTCGAAAACGCGGGTCGCCTCTATCTGCTGGACCTTAAAACGGAACAGACGCGGGAGGTGCCGGTCACGGTCCGAACCGATCGGCTCACCCTGAAACCTCGGGTGCAAAACGTGTCGAATTTCATCCAGAACGCGGCACCCTCGCCCACGGGCAAGCGGGCCCTGTTCGAGGCCCGGGGCGAAATCTTCTCCGTGCCGGCCGAGCACGGTGTGATCTTCAACCTCACACGTACACCGGGCTCGGCCGAGCGGTATCCCGCATGGTCCCCGGACGGCCGTTGGATCGCCTGTTTCAGTGACCGCACCGGCGAATACGAGCTGACTCTGATCCCGGCCGACCCCGCACCGGTCGGGGCGGCCGAACCGCGAACCTTGACCCGGCTGGGCCCCGGTTTCCGCTACCAGCCCCAGTGGTCCCCCGATTCCAAGAAGATCCTCTGGATTGATCAATCCATGCGTATCTGGGTCTACGATCTGGACACCCGGACCAACCGATGCATTGACCAGCAAATGTGGATGTACCATGGCGACCTGAGCCGTTTCCGTGTGAGTTGGTCGCCGGACAGCCGATGGATCGCCTACGCCGGCGATTGCGAGAACCGCCAGACCGCCATCGTGCTCTACGATTACCAACATCACCGGCGCCACCAGGTCACCAGCGGCTTCTACAACGACGATCAACCCGTGTTCGATCCCGACGGGAAATACCTGTTTTTCCGCAGCTTCCGCCACTTTGAGCCGTTTTACAGCGAGGTGGACAACTCCTGGATCTACGCCAACGGGCAGCGCCTGGCGGCCGTGCCGCTCCGAACCAATGTTCCCTCCCCCGTCGCTCCACGGAACGACGAGGAAAAGCCCAAGCCGGACAGGGACGAAAAACCTGACGAACCGAAGAAGGCGGACGCACGCAGTGCGGCGTTGTTGACAGCCGGGCCAACCGACGCGCCCGCCGCAGCCGCGCAGCAGCCCTCTGCCGAAGAGGCTCCCTCCGAACCGTCCGGCGCAGAAAAGAAAAAAGAGAAATCGGAAACCCGGTCCCCCGCCCCTGTAGAGATTGATCTCGAGGGGTTTGAACAGCGTGTCGTGCTGTTGCCCACCAAACCGGGCCGCTACGACGACCTGGCAGCCGTGCCCGGCAAACTGCTCTACCGTTGGATGCCCCGTGTGGGCAGCGATCACACCGCCAGCCCCGTTGAGTACTACGACCTGGACAAGCGGGAGACCAGGCGTGTGCTGGACGACGCGGACGCATTCGAGCTGACCGCCGATCGTTCGAAACTCTTCGTTCGCAAGGGCAGCCAGTACGCCTTCGTCGAACCGCGGGAAAACCAGCGCATGGACAAGCGCCTGGCGTCCGACCGGCTCGAGGCCACCATCGACCCGGTGGCCGAGTGGCGTCAGATCTTCACCGATGCCTGGCGGCTGGAACGGGATTACTTTTACGACCCGAACCTGCACGGTGTGGACTGGGACACCATCCGGGAACGCTACGAACGCCTCCTGGCCGAGGCGGTCACCCGTTGGGACGTCAACTACATCATCGGCGAGATGATCGCCGAGCTCAACGCCTCCCACACCTATCGAAGCGGGGGTGACCTGGAGCGCCCGCCCGAACGCGGCGTGGGTTATCTGGGTTGCGACTTCATCCTGACCAACGGGGCCTATCAGATCGCCCGCATCCTCGAGGGCGCGCCCTGGGATGTGGAGGTTCGTTCGCCCCTGCGCGAGCCGGGCGTCACGAACGTGCACGTGGGCGATTACCTGCTGGCCGTCAACGGCGAACCGGTGGATACGAACCGGGATCCGTGGGCCGCGTTCCAGGGACTCGAGCGGCAGCCGGTGCTGCTCACCGTGAACGACCGGCCCGCCTTCGAGGGCGCCCGCCAGGTGCTGGTGCAAACCCTCGACCTGGACGGAGAGATGCGGCTGCGCAACCTGGCATGGATCGAACAGAATCGCCGTCGCGTCGAGGAGCTCAGCCAGGGGCGCATCGGGTACGTGTACGTCCCTGACACGGGCCGGAACGGGCAGAACGAACTTGTCCGGCAATGGCGGGGCCAGATCACCAGGGAGGGTCTGATCATTGACGAACGCTTCAACAGCGGCGGCCAGATCCCGGATCGCTTCGTGGAACTGCTGAACCGGCCGCTGCGGAACTTTTGGGGAGTGCGCGACGGACGGGATTGGGCGTGGCCGCCGGTGGCTCATTTCGGGCCCAAGGCGATGCTCATCAACGGCTGGAGCGGTTCCGGCGGGGATTGTTTCCCCTACTATTTCAAACAGTCCGGGCTCGGCCCCCTCATCGGCCAACGAACCTGGGGCGGGTTGATCGGCATGACCGGCGCACCGCAGCTGATTGACGGCGGCACCGTCACGGTCCCCACCTTTGGTATCTACAGCAAAACCGGCGAATGGATCATCGAAGGATACGGGGTGAATCCGGACATCGAGGTCGTGGATGATCCGGGCGAAATGGCCCGGGGCCGGGATCCCCAGTTGGAACGCGCGGTGCAGGAGGTGTTGCGCATGCTCAGGGAGAACCCGCCGCCGCGGGTGCGCAAACCGCCCTACCCCAACCGGGCCTCCTGACCTCAAGCAATCACGGCACACCCATGGAACCCGAGCCGAACGAGCCCGCCTGCTCTCAGGCATCCGCGCCCACACCCAAGCCCGGTCCCTCGCCGTCCGAGTTGCGGCCGCCCGCGTCCGGCACGGGCCGGACCGTTCCGGGGGGTCGCGCCCGGACCTTTTTGCGGCGATTGGCCAGCTCGCTGGTATTGTGGACCGCCGTTTTGCTGGCACTGTTCTCCGATCATCCGGCGGTGGCCAACTGGGTCTTCCTGGGCATCATGGTGTTCCTGGCCGCCGCGGGACTGGCGGAGTTCTACGGTCTGGCGGCACGGCGCGGACTGCCTGCCTTTCGCGGGTGCGGCTTGCTGGGCGGATGCCTGCTGATGGTGGGGACGTTCCTCCACTGCACCGGCAAACTGGGCATCCACAACAGCCCGGCCCGGGTGAACGACTTCGAAACCAGTTTCCTGATCGTGTTCGTTCTGGGGCTGGCGCTGCGCCTGCTGGTTTCCGGTCCCACGGGTCAGGGCCTGTCCGTCATGGCGGTGAGTCTGCTGGGTTTGCTGTACGTGCCGTGGCTGCTGAACTTCATCCAGAAGATCCACTTTTTCCCCGGCATCGAAGGTCTCGGGCGGTGGTACGTGCTGTATTTTCTGGTGGTGACCAAACTCAGCGACACGGGCGCCTACGTGGTGGGCTCGATCTGCGGCCGCCACAAGATGGCTCCCAGGGTCAGCCCGGGCAAAACCTGGGAGGGTTTCGCAGGTGCGCTTCTCTTTTCGACCGCCGCAAGTCTGGCCCTGGCAGCGGCGCTCGGTCCCCGCCTGCCCGGTATGCACACGCTGCACGCGGTGGTGCTGGGTCTGGCACTGGGTGCGGGTGCCGTGTTGGGAGATTTGATCGAATCGCTCTGGAAACGCGAGGCGGGCGTCAAGGATTCGGGCCGCTGGTTCCCCGGCATCGGCGGTCTGTTGGATCTCCTGGACAGCCTGCTGTTCAATGCGCCGTTGATGTATCTGTACCTGCGCCACGTTCTGACCCGTCCATGAAGAACGTCGTCATCCTGGGCAGCACCGGATCCATCGGTACGAGTGCGTTGAAGGTGGTGGATGATCTGCCGGACCGGCTGCGCGTGGTCGGTCTGGCGGCCGGCAGCAACGTCGCGCTGCTGCGCGAACAGGCCCGGCGGTACCGGCCGAGACTGGCCTGTCTGCGGGATCCGGCCGCGGCGGCGGAATTGGAGGCCACGCCCGGTCTGCCCTGCGAGGTCTGCAGCGGTGAGGAGGGGCTGGTGCGTCTGGCCACGATGCCGGAGGCGGACATCGTCCTTTTGGCCATCGTCGGAACAGGCGGCTTGCGACCCGCCCTGGCCGCCATCCGCGCCGGCAAGGATCTGGCGCTGGCGTCCAAGGAGGTCCTGGTCATGGCCGGGTCCATCGTCATGCGCGAGGCCCGCGCCCACGGCGTGCGCATCCTGGCGGTGGACAGCGAGCACTCGGCCATTTTCCAGTGTCTGGACGGCCGCCCGATCGAGTCGGTGCGAAAACTCTGGCTGACCGCATCCGGGGGGCCGTTTCGCGATCCACAGCAATGGCCCCAACATCGGTTTGCCGAGATCCGGCTGGAGGACGCCCTGCAACATCCGAGCTGGGTGATGGGCCGCAAGATCACCATTGATTCGGCCACGCTGTTCAACAAGGGACTCGAAATGATCGAGGCCCGCTGGTTGTTCGACATACCCATCGACCGCGTCGAGGTCCTGATCCATCCGCAGAGCGTGGTCCATTCGATGGTGGAATTCGTGGACGGCTCCTGGCTGGCGCAGTTGTCCACGCCGGACATGTGCCTGCCGATTCAGTATGCGCTGACCTATCCGGAACGCGTGCCGAGCGGCCGCGTCCAAACCGATTTTGTCAAGCTCGGTGCCCTCACGTTCGAGGCCCCGGATCGCGAGCGATTCCCCGCGCTGGACCTTGCGCGGCGGGCCGGCCGGATCGGCGGGACGCTGCCCGCAGTGTTGAACGCGGCCAACGAGGTGGCGGTGGCAGCCTTCGTTCAGGGCCGGCTCTCGTTTGCCGAGATCCCGGAACGGGTGCGCCGTGCCATGGAGGCCCACCGGGTCATCGAAGAGCCCACCCTGGAACAGATCCTCGAGGCCGACGCCTGGGCGCGGCGTGTGACCTTGGAGATCTGACGGGCGGCCGGCCCGCCCTGGCCGGTTTCGGTCGCGCAACGATGCCGGCCCGGCGCGGGCCGGCGAGGAAACGCGACCGCGGTTTGCGGTTGGACGCGCTCCCCGGCGGGCGTCTGCCCCCGGGCCCGTCCCGGACCCGGCTGCCGCCGGAGCCGGGGGCCCGATTGGACTTTTCGCTGCGGCGGAGGCGGGATTGAATGGTGCGGTATGAGCCAGACGCATCCTCTGACGACCACGGCGTTCGAGTTGCCCGGCTACCGGGTGGTGCAGAACTATGGCGTGGTACGCGGGATTGTGGTACGTTCGCGTTCGCTCCTGGGCAACATCGGTGCCAGTCTGCAGATGCTGTTCGGGGGAAACATCACCCTGTACACGGCGTTGTGCGAGCGGGCGCGGCAGGAGGCGTTCGACCAGATGCTGGCGCACGCCGGTCAACTGGGTGCCAACGCCGTCATCGGGGTGCGTTACGACGCCACGGAAATCGCCTCCGGCGTCACCGAGGTGCTGTGTTACGGCACGGCCGTTCGCGTGGAGCCGGCGCAGGGCTGAACGGTCGCGGGTCGGTTCTCTGGAACGTCGGCGGTCCGGCCGGTTGCGAAACGCGGCAGAGGAATTGGACGGACAGGTTTATGGCTGGTCATAGCAAGTGGGCAAAGGTCAAGCACTTCAAGGGCGCTCTGGACGCCAAGAGGGGCAAATTGTTCTCGAAGCTGGCGCGGGAGATCATGATCGCGGCCAAACAGGGCGGCGGTGACCCGGAGATGAACCCGCGCCTGCGGATGGTGCTGCTGAAGTGCCGGTCGGCCAACATGCCGAAGGAAAACATCGAGCGGGCCATCGCACGGGCCACCGGCGCCGGGGACTCGGGCAACTACGAGGAGATCACCTACGAGATCTACGCGCCGCACGGCGTGGCGTTGCTGGTGCCGGTGAGCACCGACAACCGCAACCGCACCGCGGCCGAGATCCGCAGCATCGTCACGCGCAACGGCGGTTCCATGGCCACCACCGGCGCGGTGAGCCACCTCTTCCAGCGCAAGGGCCAGATCATCGTGGCGCGCGAAAACGCCCAGGAGGATCAGCTCATGGAAATCGCACTCGAGGCCGGTGCGGAAGATTTCCGGGCGGACGAACAGGGCTACGAAATCATCACCGAACCCGCCAGGTTCGAGGCGGTGCACAAGGCCCTGGAACAACGCGGCATCAAGTGCGAGGTGGCCGAGGTCACCGAGCTGCCGATCACAACCGTGCCCCTTCAGGATCCGGAAGCCATCGCCGCGGTCAACCGGTTGATCGAGGCCCTGGAGGAGCACGACGACGTCAAGGAAGTCTATTCGAACGCCGAATTCCTGAACTGACCCGGACCGTTCGGCCGCCGATGCGTGTTCCTTCCACGGTTCGTTGCGCCCGCAGGGCGGGTTCGTCGCGGCGTGTGCGGCGTGGTCCGGGCCGGCGTGCGTGGCACGGTTCATGAACCTGTTCAGGGCCCATCAGTGGGTGCCCGCCCTCCTGGCCACGCTGGCCCGACTGGTGGCCCGACGGCCGGCCTGGTTCGTCGGGGTGCACTTGCTCCTGGCCGCCGCGGCCCTGCTCTACACGGTCCGCAACCTCCAGTTCGACACCCGCCGAGGCAACCTGGTCGGTGAAAACCTCCGGTACCACCGCAACTTCCTCCAATTCCGCGCCGAGTTCCCCAAACCGGACGACCTGGTGGTGGTGGTGGAGAGCGAGGATCCGGAGGCCAACCGGCAGTTCGTGGAACGACTGGCCGCCCGGCTGGAAGCCGAACCGGAGCTTTTCCACCGCGTCTTCTACAAGGGGGACCTGAAGCTCCTCGGCAACAAGGCGCTTCACCTGCTTTCGGAAGACGAACTCGACCAGTTGCACGAACAACTGGTCCGATACCGGTCGTTCCTGTCTGCACTGGGCGGCACCACCAACCTGGTCTCGTTGTTCGACCAGGTGAACACGTGGTTTCGCGCCGCCCGCAACGCACCAGCCGGGCAACAGGAGGTCCTCATGGGCGCCCTGCCTGCCTTGGAACGGATCCTTGCCCAAGCCGAGGCCTGCCTTCACACGCCGGGGCTGCCGCCTTCCCCCGGTGTCACCGCCCTGTTCAACGGGGGTGAGGAGGCCCTCCATGCCCAGTACCTGGCCTACAACCAGGGCCGGATGTTCCTGGTGACGACCCATCCCCCCGGCGTGGAAGGGGAGCGGGCGGCCATCGCGCGCCTCCGCGAAGAGGTGGAGGAAACCAAACGAGAAGTGCCCGGCGTTAACGTGGGCATCACGGGCGAGCCGGTGCTGGAGTGGGACGAGATGCGGCAGTCCCAGCGCGACACGCTGCGCGCCAGTGTGGTGGCCCTGGTGCTGTGCGCGGCCCTCTTCGTATTCGGCTACCGCGAAACCGGTCGCCCTCTCAAGGCCATGGCCACGCTGCTGGTGGGGGTGGCTCACACGCTCGGTTTCGCCACCCTGACCGTCGGTCATCTCAACATTCTCACCATCACCTTCGTGCCCATTTTGGTGGGCCTGGCCATTGATTTCGGCATCCACCTGGTCACGCGGTACGAAGAAGAGCTGCGGGCCGGCCACGGGCGGGTGCCGTCGTTGGAACGTGCCATGACCCACACGGGCCAGGGTATCCTGACCGGTGCCCTGACCACGGCCGGCGGGTTCTGCGCCATGACCCTCACCGATTTCAAGGGCATCCAGGAAATGGGCTGGATCTGCGGCAGCGGCATGCTCATCTGCCTGGTCACCACTTTGACCTTCCTGCCTGCGCTCCTGCTGGCCGGCCGCCAGAATCTCTGGGACGAAACCTCGGTTCGCATCCCCGTGCGGGCGCGCATCGAACGGCTCTGGCTGCAGCGGCCGCGGACGGTCCTGGCCCTGGGCGCCATCGTGACGTTGCTGGCGGGTTTTCAAGCCCCCCGCGTGAGCTTCGACTACAACCTGCTCCATCTCCAAAGCGAGAACCTGCCGGCGGTGGTGTACAGCAGGAAACTGATCGAATCGGCCGGCCGCTCCCTGCTGTACGGGGTGGTCATTGCCGACGACCTCTCCGAGGCCCGGCAACTGCAGCAGCAGTTGGAACGTCTCCCCGCCGTCGCGGAGGTGCAAAGCCTGGTCCCCCTGCTGACGCCGGAACCCGGGCGGAAAAGCGAGCGCATCCGCCAGATCCGCGACCTGGCGCGGGAGCTCCCCCTGCCCGTGCCCGATCCGGCCCCCGTGGCTTTGCACGATCTGAGTCGCACACTTTGGGCGCTCGGCGGATACGTGGGGCTCGCGCTGGAGAGCCTGTCGGCAGAGGCATCCGATCTCCGAACCAACCTGGTTTCGCTGCGCGACACAATCACGGCGCTGCGCCGGAGCATGCTGGACGATTCACTGGGCACGGAGACCGCCCGGGCTGGGAAACTGGGGGCCTATCAGCGCGCCTTCTTTCAAGACCTGCGCGAGACCCTCCGGGCACTGCAGGAGCAGGACCCCGGTGTGCCGGTGCGGCTGGAGGACCTTCCTGCGGCGCTGCGGGAACGCTTCGTGGGCGTGCACGGAAAACTGCTGCTTCAGGTTTTTCCGAAGGAGGATGTCTGGCAACGGGGGCCGCAGGAGGCGTTCGTCCGGCAGTTGCGCACGGTGGATCCGGACGCCACCGGCACACCGGTGCAACTCTACGAGTACACCACCCTCTTGAAAGAAAGCTATGAAGAAGCGGCCTGGTATGCGCTGTTTGCCATCGTGGCGCTGGTGGCCTGGCACTTTCGCAGTCCCGCCGCAGTGGTACTGGCCCTGCTGCCGGTCGGACTCGGGATGTTGTGGCTGCTGGGCTGGATGGTCTGCCGTGAGGTTTCCTTCAACCCCGCCAACATCATGACGCTGCCGCTGGTGATCGGGATCGGTGTCACCAACGGCATTCACATCCTCAACCGGTACGCCGAGGAACAGGAACCGGGTCTGCTGGCCCGGAGCACGGGCAAGGCGGTGTTGATCTCGGGACTGACCACCGTGGCCGGGTTCGGGAGTCTCCTGCTTGCGGACCACCGGGGCATCGCCAGCCTCGGCTTCGTGATGAGTGCAGGGGTCACCGCCTGCATGGTGGCCGCGCTGATGGTGTTGCCCGCCCTTCTGGTGGTGGTGCATCAACGGCGCCGCCGGCCTCTCTGACGAATCGCATCCTCCCCCCTGCCCCCACGCGCCGCGGCCAATTGGCCCGCCGGTTGCTCCTGTGTCGGCCGGGTATGAAAGGCATTCGCGCATACGCACGAGACGGTTTTCCCGGCACGCTGACCATCGTGGCACTGGCCGTCGCGTGGACCGGTTGTGGCACGTTGGACCCCGACCCGGCTCATCTGCCGCGGTTCCACGAGGGCGACCGCGCCAACCTGGTCGTCCAGTTCTACAGTTGGAATCAGTTCCATATTCTGCGGCCCGAATATCGGAAGGACGGTTTCCTCGTGCCCGTGAACCGGTCGAACTTCGCCCGGCACCTGCAGCGGCTGGATACGGGCCGGGACCTGGGCGTGGTGGTCCTGGGCATCAACTACAACCCGGAGGAGCAGGCCCGGCTGATCCGGCAGTGGGAGACGTTGCTTTTCCAGCAGGGGTTCGCCCGGGTTGTCTGCCTGCGGGGCAACGGAGCCCAGAAAATTGACGGTCTGGTCGTCCTCAGCGACACGAGCTTGACGCATCCAACCCCTTCGACCCAGATGATGTCGAAAGGCACATGAGTCAGGCCGGACGCCGTGGCAGGTCGCGACCGCCCCTGGAACGGATGCTGCGCATCCACCAGGAGGTCCAGGCCGGGCATTTCCCCAACGCCCATCAACTGGCCGGGCTCCTGGAGGTCAGCACCAAAACCGTCCATCGCGACCTGGAGTTCATGCGGGATCGGCTGGGATTGCCGCTGGCTTATGACGCGCGCCGGTTCGGATACCACTACACCGAACCGGTCGAATCCTTTCCCAACCTGAAGCTGACAGAGGGCGAGCTGGTGGCGCTGGTGCTGGCCGAGAAGGCACTCCAACAATACCGGGGCACGCCGTTCGAGCGACCCTTGCTGAGCGCCATCCAGAAGATGGAGCAGGGCCTGCCCGAGACCATCTCGGTCAGTCTGGCAGACGTGGCCCGCTCCTTTTCTTTTCGCCAGCGGGTCGAACCCCGGCTCGATCTCGGTGTGTTTGACGCCCTCACCCGCGCAGTCACCCGCCGCGAACAGCTCGAGATCCTTTACCGCAAACCCGGCCAGACCCGGCCCGAACAACGCCGCATCGATCCCTACCACCTGGCCAACATCAACGGCGAATGGTACCTCTTCGCCCATGACCACCTCCGGGGATCGCTACGGACGTTCGTGCCCGCCCGCATTCAGGAGGTTCGGTTCACCGGCCGCAGATTTCGCCGGCCGGGCCGTTTTTCGCCGGACGATTTGTTGCGGGGCAGTTTCGGCGTCCGCTCCGGCACGGGCCATTATCACGTCGCCATCCTGTTTCAACCGCCGGCCGCCGACTACGTTCGGGAAAAGAAGTGGCACCCCACCCAGCAGCTCCGTGACCGGCGCGACGGCAGTGTGGAGCTCCACTTGGAATTGTCGGAGCTGGAGGAAATCACGCGCTGGGTGCTGAGCTGGGGTGGACAGGCACGCGTACTGCGGCCCAAAGAACTGATCCAGCGCGTCCACGATGCGGCCTCCCGGCTGCTGACCGGGCATTCGACCTGAAACACCCCATCGTTTTCCACAGGCGGCGGGCAGCCGGTGCTGACTGACTCATTGCAGCCTCTTGCGCGGGTCTTTAACGTGCGGGGCATGCAAAAGGCACCTGAAGCGGTCGAACTCCCCTCCCTCGGTCCGGAAGGCGTACCGGTGCCGCGGCGCACCAGCGGCGCGTCCGCCCGGCTGGGACGGCGGGCCTCCGCCTCCGGGCTGGCCTTGGGCGTCGCTTTTGTCCTTGCCGGCCAGCCGGTCCCGGCCTCGGATTCGCAGGATCCCGTGAATCTCCAACCCGTCTTGGCAGGCTGGCACGCCTCCCTGGCCATCAACCAACGCGGACGTGACATGGGCAGTGGCGAAGCCTTCGCCTGGTGGCGCCTCCCCTGGGGATGGTCGCGCCCTTCCGGGTGGCAAATCGAGACCCACCTCAGCGTCAGCCTGGGCTGGTTGGGCGGCCGGGGGGAAACCTCCGGGCTTTTCCGCGCCGGGCCGGCCCTTTCCGTGCGCCCGCCGGACTCGCCATTCTGGATCGAGTTGGGAATCAGCCCGACGGCGCTGACCCGGCATACCTTCGGCGGGCTCGACCTCGGCATCAATTTCCAATTCACCAGCTACGCAGGGATGAACTGGGACCTCACCCGTCACTTCGGTTGCGGGTACCGGTTCGAACACATGTCCAACGCCAGCCTCAGCTCCCGCAACCCGGGTCTCAACAGCCACACGTTCACGTTGTACTACCGATTCTGATGGGGAGCCCGGCCGACCGCCGCCGGACGCAACCGTGCCGCCCAACACACAGCCGACACAGGCAAGCCGGCCGCCGCACGGAGGGAGAATCCGAACCAAACACTCCGCCCGCGGCGGGCGGGAATGTCCTCCGCCCCCCGCCCCCAGCCCCGCCTTTTTTCGTCAAGGTTCGCGCGGTGCGGTCGTCAGAGGGAAATCGTCGGTCCGGAAGGGCGAAGCCGGAAGACCGTCCCGGTTCCAGAGGTTCACCACCGGACAGTCGGCCCACCCGTATCGGACCGCAACCGGACGCGGCACCTGCGGACTCCAAACCTCCACCTCGTCCCCCACGATGCGGGCTTCGGCCCACAACCAGCGGCGGTCCTCGCCGCAGACCGCAAATCCCTTCAACGGACCGCCGCGGGCCTCCAGCCCCTTGCCCACGTGATCAAAGGATACAATCGCCTTCGAGCCCTCGAACCGCACGCTGCGATAAAGAGGTCCCGACCAGGTGATCTTTTCCCCATACGCCAGGGCGCGGGCCGCCAGCGCCAGCCGCTCGCCCACGGGTTTCTTCCACACCGGATGGATGTCGTTCGGGTCGCCCACGTCCGTCGTCACCACCACCCCCACCTTCGGCAGCTGCCGCATGGCCAGCACCTGCGCTTCGCGCAGCTCCGCCGAAGCGCTTTCCCCGGGCTCGTCCCGAACCGCCATGAAGGGCGCCAGTTGCACGGCCAGGAACGGGAAATCCCCCTGGCCCCAGTCGCGCCGCCAGTTCCGGATCAGATCCTGAAACAGGGTTCGATACTGCTCGGCCCGACCCGCGTTGGATTCGCCCTGGTACCAGATCACCCCCTTGATGGCATATGGAATCAAAGGCACGATCATCCCGTGATAGAGTTCGGAGGGCCGCCACGGCGGCCAGGGCGCATTGCGCTTGAACTCGCGGCCCTCCCGCTGCGCTTCCTCGCGGGCCCGACGCCACTCTTCAAGGCTCTCCTGATACCGCCGCCACTGCTCGGGAAACGGGTCGAGAATTTCCCGGACGTAGCGGGGTCGCATCTCCAGCGATTCCCGGCTCATCCACGCCTCGGCCGGCGAACCTCCCCAGTCGGAACGAATCAGGCCGATCGGCACCCTGCGGGCCTCGTACAATGCGCGGCCGAAATAATACGCCACAGCCGAGAACGTACGGGCGCGATCCGGTGAGCAAACCTCCCATCGGGCGTTGAGCCGGATGGTGGGTGCCTCCGCCTTCACATTGGGCACGTCCAGAAAGCGAATCAGACGGTTCGTCGCCGACGCAATGTCCGCCTCCGGCTGGTAACTCCGCTCCAACGGCCATTCCATGTTCGACTGGCCGCTGCACAGCCAGACCTCTCCCACCAGGACGTTGGTGAAGGTCACGGAACGCGATGGCGACCGCACCTCCAAGGTCCACGGGCCGCCGGCTTTCATGGGGCGCAGCCGCACCTCCCAGCGGCCGTTGTGAACCACGGCGGTGGCGCGGCGCGAGCCGATCTGCACGGTGATGCGTTCACCATCATCACCCCAGCCCCAGACCGGCACCGGCTGACCTTGTTGCAACACCATGTGGTCGCTGAACACGGGTGCAACCTGGAAATCGGCATGAACGATCGGTGCGCCGGCCAGGGCAAGCAGGCAGGCCCAAACGGATGAGAGGCGAACTCGCTCAATCATGCACCGCAGTGCAAGGTCGCCGTCGAGGTCTGTCAATGACGAACTTTGACCCGACGGGACCAACACGCCCCCGCCGAACCGACTCCGCCCGGCAACCTCCGCAACCGCCGGACACTCTCCCGCCGCCCGGGGCGGGGACAGGCTCCGACCCGCATGCGGGTTGTCCCATCATTTGCCACCCCGCGCCTGACCGCATACCCTCCGCTGCATGGCGTTCGTGGGATTGGAAATCGGCGGGACGAAACTTCAAATGATCGTGGCGGAAACGCCCTTTCACGTGTTGAACCGCAAGGAAACACGGGTCGAGCCTGCTGCAGGCGCCGAAGGCATCCGGCAATGGATTGCGCGGGAACTGCCCAACTTGATCCGTGGCCACGATGTCCGCGCCGTGGGGGTGGGGTTTGGCGGTCCTGTCCACTGGAAGACCGGCACGGTGACTCAGTCCCATCAAATCCCCGGGTGGGCCGGCTTCCCGCTGGCCGAATGGATTCGAACGATGGTGGACGTGCCCGTCCTGGTGGACAACGATGCCAACGTCGCCGCCTTGGGCGAGGCCTGGCACGGCGCCGGACGGGCACACGATCCGGTGTTCTACGTGACCATCGGCAGCGGGGTGGGCGGCGGACTGGTCGTGGGCGGCCGCGTTTACCACGGCGTTCCACCCGGCGAGGCCGAGCTGGGCCACCTCCGGTTGGACCGCCAGGGCACCACCCTCGAGTCGCGTTGCTCGGGCTGGGCCATGAACGAACGCGTCCGCCAAGCCGTGGCGGCTGCACCCGGCACGCCTCTTGGTCGAAGAGTCCGCGAGGATCCGGGGCACGAAGCCCGGCACCTGGCAGCCGCCCTCGCGGAGGGCGATCCACTCGCCCAACGCCTCCTCGAAGAGTGGGCCGACGACTTCGCGTTCGGCCTCTCCCACGCGGTGCACCTTTTCCACCCCGAAATCGTCATCCTGGGCGGCGGCCTGGCCGGCGTGGGCGAGCCCCTGCGGGCGGCCGTGGCCCGTCACCTCCCCCGCCATCTCATGAACGCCTTCCAGCCGGGACCCAAACTGGCACTGTCCGCCCTGGGACGCGACGCCGTGCCCGTGGGGGCAATCGAAATGGCGCGTTGGGCCTAGGTCGCGGGGCGCGGGCCGTTGCGCAGCGCAAAAGACCCGCGGGGACCGGCGGACGAATCCGTCACCCCCGGCAGCCGTCAGTCCGCAACGTCCTCCCGCGGCCCCACCTCGCGCAAGTCCGGCGGCTGGAACCCGATGAACCGCGCGGCCGACCCGCTGCGAATACGGAAATCTCCCGCTTGCGGCGCGGCGAACATGGGATCGCCGATCAGACTGTGGCGGTCATGGCCCCGCGCGCGCCACTGCTCCCAAGTCGCACCGGCAAATCGCGGCTCGGTCCAGCGCGCATCCGGACGCAGGTCCCAGTAAAGGTTGAAATCCATCACGAACCGGTCGTTGTGCCAGCTCCCGCCCAACACCACGCCGTTGTCAAAAAGGACGATGTTGTTGGTGAAGATGAAGCTCACGTGATCCTCGTCGCGCGTGCGTTGCAGTTGTTGATCGCGGCCGAAGGCGAAGATGTTGTTCCTGACAAGATTGGTGGCACCGTAGTGCTGATGAAAGCCGCCGTGCGTGGTCCGGTAGACCAGATTGCTCTCGGCCACGATCCCGTGCGTGCCTTCGTCAAAATAGATCCCCCAACCGCCGTACCGTACGCCGGCGATGTCGTGCCACAGGTTGTTGACGATCCGCGTGCCGATCTGCCGCCCCAGGGTGTAGATGCCGCCCATGTCGCTGAGGATCGGCCCGTCCCCATCGGATTGCACCCCGATGTGGTGCACATGGTTCCACGCCACCAGTTGGTTCGTGGCCAGCGCGCGCGGGTCATAGCCCCACGTCCAACCCACGGAGATGCCCGTGTAATAGAAGTCGTGAATGTGATTGTGAAGGATCCGGTTGTCCGGTGACTGGCCGATCCAGATGGCCACCGCACTGTGGAAGATGCGGCCTCCGAAATGCAGGTGGCAGTCCGCCACCTCGTTGGCCCGGGCAACGTCCCGCTCGGCCGGGCGGATCACCGTCTCACCGATCTTGATCCCGCCCGCGCCCAGGTCGGCAAACTCACAGCGCCACACGCGGTTCGACACACAGCCCCGGCCCAGTTCCAGCCCGTATGTACCCAGATTCACGAACCGGCAACGTTCGATCCGGCTCCGGTGCAAACCCACCGCCTGCACCGCCGCCGGCACACCCACGGCGGCCTGGCCAAACCCGCCCACTTCATGCGCCGGCGCCGGCCAGGCCATGGCCAGACGCCGGGCCGTCTCCGGATCGGTCGGAAACCACCATTCGGTGTGCGAAAAGGTCAGTCCCGCCAACCTCAGGTTCTCCACGTACGCATTGCGTTCGGGCTGCCCTTCGATCCGCAGCACCACAGGCGCCCGTGCCACGATCGCCCGACTGCGAACCGGATCCTCGCCCGGCCGGGGCCGGTAAACCAGCCGGCCGTTGTCCGGGTCCAACCACCACTCGCCGGGCGCATCGCAAAACTCCCAGGCGCCCTCCAAATAATAGAGATCGCCGGGCTGCAACTGGTAAACGGACCGTTTGCCAAAACTCAGAATGTGCCCCTCGGGATCCCAACCCACGATCGGCAGATGCGAATCCGTCCACCGGTTCATCACCACCGCATCGGCATCGGTCAGCGTGGGGCCCACCGGCACGTCCCCCGGCCGACACTGGAACCGGCGCTGGCCATCGTGCCAACGCGGCGTGGCATCCGGCACGGCCGCAACCGGGAGATAACCCCGGTCCGGATGTCGTGCACGGACGGCCCGCCGGCCGTCCACCCACAACTGGCGATGCGGCCCGGCTGCGCCGCGCCATTCCGGCAGGCCCGTCTCCCACCACGTGTCGCTGCCGCGCACCACCACCCCCCACCCGGTCACCGGCCGCCCGGCACTCAAAACCGGGACCTCATTCCCATACGCCACGATCTCCAGATTCGAGTCCTCCGGCGTCAGCACCACCGGTTCCTCCAAAAACCACGTACCCCCGCGCAGGCAGATCCGGGCCGTCATCCCTGACGGAATCGTGCCCGCCTTCCGCGCCTCCCGCACTGCCGCCAACGCCCGATCCAACGTCGCAAACGGTCCCTGCCCCAACTCCGGCCGTGCCTCCGGCGACCGGCCCGACCACGCGTCGTTGCCGGTCACTGCCACGTAAAACACCGGGCCGGCAGGCCCCCTGCCCTCGCCACCGGACAGGACGGCCGCGCCACCCATCCACAGCCCGGCCAGCAAACCCCAAAAGCCTCGCAACACGGCCATACGATTCCTCAACCCCGCACCCGTTCCCTTGGATTGACCCGTTCTCATGGCTCCGCACTCCGTTCCGGGCCACTCACACGCCGCCGCGCATCAGGTTCTTCAGGGACTGTCCTCGGCCGCATTGTCCCGGACGACGATGCCGGGCCGCGCGGGCGCCCGGATCGCCAACCGTCCCCGCATCAGGTTCCCGGTGACCACCGCCCGTTGCACCCCTTCGCCCAGGCTGACCTGCGGCTTGGCAGCCTGAAACTCGCACCCCCGCACCAGCACCCGGCCGCTCTCGATCTGAAGGGCGTGCCGCCCTTCGTTGTTTCGGTCCCACTGCACGAACGTGCAGTCGCTGAAGCCCACGGTGCCCTGCCCTGAAACCCGGGCAATCTGATTGCACGGTCCCCAAAAAGCGCAGTTCACGAACCGGACCGTGCCCGTGTGACGTGCATCCACGCGCACCATGGTCGGGTCCGGCCCGTTAAAGGAAACAAATTCCCCGTTGCTGATCAGCAGGCCGTACGGGGCGCTCTGCTCCACCATCACGGCGGTGTAACAATCGTCCGCACCGATCCCCAGAAAATTGCCGTTGCACACCCCGGCCCGCGTGGCGATGAACTTGTAACCCACGTTGTAGCCGAAACAGAACGTGTTGAACACGTACTGCCAGTCGCTGCGCCCGAAAATGAAAGCCTCCCCGTTCTCCTGCTGCCAGGCCCGCAACCGCGGCCGCAAACTCCACCAGGGGTTGAAATGCACGTTCTCGATCCGGCCGATGTCGTAGATGGCATCCACGTAAATGCCCCGCCGCAGCGGTTGCCCGTGCACGTCACGGATGAGATGCCGCTCATTGTTCGAGGCGTCGATGCCCTGGTAGGGATTGAGCAGTTCCACGGCCAGCACCGCCGGGTTTTTCCCCCGCATGGCAATCGCCCAGGGATACGGCCTGGGTTCGAGCTCGGGATCCTGGTCGGGATAGTAGATCACCACCCCTTTGAGCGTGCTGTTGTGGTTCAACGTGATGAAGGGCGGCCCGTCTTCCGAACCGGCACCGCCGGTGACCAGGAAGGTGGTGCCGTCGTCGGTCGGCTTGGGCAGGCCGCGATCCCGGATGCCGTTGTGGGCCGGTACAGATTCCCAAACGCCGCGCAGCGTCACACCGGGCGGAACTTGAAGGGACCCTTCGAAGCGGTACTGACCCCGCGGCGCGTACACGACACCGCCACCTTGCCGGCCGGCCTCGTCCAGGGCCCGCTGAAAAGCGGCCGTGCAATCGGTGCGACCATCCGGCACGGCACCGTAATCCAGCACGTTCCAGCGATCCGTGACAGCCGCATTCGTTGTCCACGCCAAGGCACACCCCCACACCACACCCAACCGGACAAGAGGACGCCAACTGGTTCGCATGACCCGCACAGCATAAACCCCACACCCCGGGCCGGGCAATTGCTTCCGACTCCGCTCCCGGCCCGGCCCGGGCCCGGCTCAACTCCGATGCGGACGAAACTTCTCCGGCCGGATCACCCGCACCTCGGTGCTGTACACGATGGCCGCAAAACGTGTCAGAAACTCCGCCGCCAGCCGCTCCGTCAACAGCCGGGCCGTCTCCTCCGGAACAATGATCTCCACCTGGATGTTGCCGAACTCCTCGATGTCGGCCGGGCGATCCCCCTTCGACCCGGCGCCCTCAACCGGGAAGAGCGTGTAGCCATGGATGCCCAGTTGCCGCAACAGTTCCAACAACGGAGTCCGGGCCAGCGCCTCGCAGACCACCGTCACCAGCGTCATGGAATGCCCGTTCATCAGAAGCCTCCCAGAAACCACCGGATCATCTGCGCATAAAGCGGCAGCCCCAGGGTCACGTTGAAGGGAAACGTCACCGCAAGCGAGGCCGTCAGGTAGAGCGTGGGATTCGCCTCGGGCAGGGCCAGACGCATCGCCGCGGGCGCCGCAATGTAGGATGCACTCGCCGCCAGAACCCCCATCAGAAATGCGCCTCCGGGGCTGAGCCCCGTCCAGTGTCCCACCCAAAGCCCCAGCACCGCGTGCGCCACGGGCATCACCACCCCGAACACCGCCAGGGCGGGCCCCACCTTCCGCAAATCGCCCAACCGCCGCGCCGCCACCATCCCCATCTCAAACAGGAACAACGTCAGCAACCCTTGAAACGGCGTGACGAACAAACCCTCGGTCATCTCCAGACCTCGTCGCCCGCACACCGCGCCGGCCAGCAGCGATCCCACCAGCAGAAAGACACTCCGGCCCAACAACGCCTCGTGCGCCAGACGACGCCATTCCCGGCCCGTCAATCCCCCGTGTCGCGTGGCCCACCGCCCCAGCAGGACCCCCACCACAATGGCCGGCGACTCCATCACCGCCAGAAAGGCACTGGCGTATCCCTCGAACGGAACGCCCAGATCCTTCAGATACTGCACGGCCGTCACGAAGGTCACCGCGCTGACCGACCCGTAATGTGCACCAATCGCGGCCGCGTCCACTGCAGACAGACGCAATCCCACACGCAACACCACATAACACCACAACGGGATCACCGTCCCCATCGCCATCGCTGCCAGGCCGGGCAGCCAGACCTCCCGCAACCCCGCCTCCGCCAACGCCACACCCCCCTTGAACCCGATCGCCAGCAGCAGGTAGGTGCTCAACCCCACGTAAACCGGCTCCGGCAGACGCAAATCGGTTCGGAGCAAAACCGACAGCAACCCCAGCGCAAAAAACAGGATCGGGGGCGAGGCCAGATTCAGCCGGACACTCTCCCAGAACTCCATCACCCGCCAGCTTGCAGATTGCGATTCTTGGCGCGCGACTCGCGTGCCATTCGGGTCCGGTACCGGTGCAACCGCGCGCGCAACCGGTCGTCTTGAACGGCCAGAATGCGCACCGCCAGCAGACCCGCATTGCGCGCATTACCAATGGCCACCGTGGCCACCGGCACCCCCGCCGGCATCTGCACAATGGACAACAGCGAGTCCAGCCCGTGCAACGCCTGCGTCAATACCGGCACTCCGATCACGGGCAACACGGTGTGACTGGCCACCATGCCCGGCAGATGCGCCGCACCGCCCGCACCGGCGATGATCACCCGCAACCCGCGCGCCTCGGCCGTCTTGCCGTACCGGGCCATGTCATCCGGCGTGCGGTGAGCCGAAACCACCCGCACCTCGTGCGGGACACCGAACTCTTCCAGTACCTCGACGGCGCCCTTCAAGGTCGGCCAGTCGGAATCGCTTCCCATGATGATCCCCACCAGGGGCCTGCCGGACGATGCTCCCGCCATGTTGGCAACCTCAGTCGTCGAGATGCAGATCCGTCACCGCACCCAGGGAGGCCGAGCTGACCGTGTGCGCGTATTTGGCCAGTACGCCGCGACGATAACGGGGCCGCGGCCGACGCCACCGGACCCGCCGTGACGCCAGTTCAGCCTCCGGCACCTCCAGCGTAAGCGTCCGGCGCACGGCATCAATGACAATCCGATCCCCGTTCTTCACAAGGGCCAGCGGTCCTCCCACAAACGCCTCGGGACTGATGTGCCCGACGACGAATCCGTGGGTCCCTCCCGAGAAACGTCCGTCCGTGATCAACGCCACCTTGGCGCCCAGGCCCTGGCCCATGATCGCCGAAGTGGGCCCCAGCATCTCGCGCATGCCCGGTCCCCCTTTCGGCCCCTCGTAACGGATCACCACCACGTCGCCCTCCCGGATGCGCCGGCCCAAAATGGCCCGCATGGCATCCTCCTCCGAGTCGAACACACGGGCGCGTCCCTCAAACCGAAGCCCCTCCTTGCCGGTGATCTTGGCCACCGCCCCTTCGGGCGCCAGGTTGCCCCGCAGGATGACCAGGTGGCTGTCAGGTTTGATCGGCCGATCCAGGGGCCGCACGATCTCCTGCCCATCGGGATAATCTCCGACCTCCTTCAGATCCTCCGCCAACGTGCGCCCGGTCACCGTGACACAATCCCCGTGCAACAGCCCCGCATCCAACAGCCGCTTCATCAAGGGCCGGATCCCGCCGATCGCCACCAGGTCACTCATCGAATAACGGCCGCTCGGCTTCAAATCCGCCACCACGGGCACGCGCCGCCCGATCCGCTCAAAATCCCTCAAACTCAGCCGCACACCCGCCGCATGCGCCATGGCCAACAAATGCAGCACGGCGTTGGTCGAACCGCCCAGTGCGATGACCACGGTGATGGCATTCTCGAAAGCCGGCCGGGTCATGATGTCCCGCGGCTTCAATCCCAGCCGCAACAGGTTCACCACGGCCTCCCCCGCGCGGCGGGCGTCCTCCCTCTTGGCGGGTGATACGGCGTTCTGCGCCGAGCTGTTGGGCAGGCTCATGCCCAGCGCTTCAATGGCGCTGGCCATCGTGTTGGCCGTGTACATCCCTCCACAAGAACCGGGCCCCGGGATAGCATGACGCTCGATGGCCTCCAGTTCCTGATCCGTGATCCGGCCGGCCGCGCGCGCCCCGACAGCCTCGAATACCGACACGATGTCCACCTTGCGCTCCGAACCGGGCAGACATCCCGGCAGGATGGTCCCCCCGTACACGAACACCGCCGGACGGTTCAACCGCGCAATGGCAATCATGCAGCCCGGCATGTTCTTGTCACACCCACCCAGCGCCACCAAACCGTCCATCCCCTGGCACGCCACCACGGTCTCAATCGAATCGGCAATGACCTCCCGCGAGACCAGGGAATACTTCATCCCCTCGGTCCCCATGGAAATCCCGTCCGAGATGGTGATCGTGTTAAAGATCAACCCCTTGCCTCCGGCCCGCTCCACACCGGCCGCCGCAGCCCGGGCCAGTTCATCCAGATGCATGTTACAGGGCGTCACCATGCTCCAGGTCGACGCAATGCCGATCACCGGCCGCCTGAAATCCTCCGGGCCGAAGCCCAGCGGATACAGCATCGCGCGGCTCGGCGCACGCTCCAGCCCGTCCAGGACTCGAGCCGACCAGGGTCGGGGTAGCTCCGCCATCATTCACACCTCCTGCGGATCTTCGCCAAAACGGATGGCCCGGGCCGCCGCCGCAGCCCGTTCCAAGGCCTCCTCCACCGCCGCAGCCAGGGCGGTCACATGCCCCATCTTCCGCCCGGGCGCACACCGCGACTTGCCATAAAGGTGGACATGCACCCCGGGGATGGCCAACGCCTGCTCGAGCCCGCGCACCCTGCCGCTGCCCGCCGTTCGCCCCAGCAGGTTCACCATCGCGGCTGCGGGCGCCCGCATGCGCGGCGATCCCAAGGGCCAACCCAGCACCGCCCGCACGTGGTTCTCGAACTGCGAACACTCGCAGGCCTCGATGGTGTAATGCCCGGAGTTGTGCACCCGCGGCGCCAGCTCGTTGATCCAAAGGCCCCCCTCGGCATCCAAGAACATTTCCACGCCGAACGTCCCCACACCACCCACGCATTCCACAGCAGCCTGCGCCAGCTCCGCCGCACGGGCTGCCAACGGCCCACCCAGCCGCGCCGGTGCCAACACATGATGGCAAATGTGGTTCCGTTGCACCGTCTCCACCACGGGATAAACCACCGAACGCCCGTCCCGCCCGCGTGTCACCTGCACGGCGATTTCCCGATCAAAAGGACAAAACGCCTCCACGTACAGCGCCCGACCCGAGGGACCACCCAGACGGCGCCAAGCCTCCTCCGCGTCCTCCGGCCCCTGAAGCGTTGCGTTGCCCTTGCCATCGTAACCATGGCAACGCGCCTTCAGCACAACCGGCCACCCCCAGGACGCACCCCGTGTCCGGATCTCCTCCGGCCCGGCCACCGGTGCAAACGCCGGCACCGGCAGACCCGCATCCGCCAGCGTCGTCTTCTGCAAAAACTTGTCGCGAATCCGCCGCATCGTGGCAAAACCCGGAAGCACCGTCCGACCCCGGGCTGCCAACGCCTCGATCGTGCCGTCCGGAATGAATTCGTTCTCCAGGGTCACCACGCCCTCCGCACCCACCGCCGACACCACCGCCCGCACGTCTTCCCAGGAAGGGACCGTGGTGACCGGCGCCACCCACGCAGCCGGACAGTCCGCGTGCGTTTCCACACATCGAACCCGGCACCCCAACGGCATGGCCGCCAACGCCAGCATCCGGGCCAGCTGCCCTCCTCCGAGGATCACCAGGCACGGTGCCCCGGTCCCCTCCAAACAGGCCGCTTTCACCTGCTCGCCAGTCACCGCAAGGCCTTCTGCACGCATGCGCCACCGTCGTCGCAACCGCCGCGTCGGGTCTCCCCGGAAACGCGCGAGACGCGCCGCCCGCAATGGCCGGGTCCGCTCAAGCCGCCGGCATCAGCTTCTCAAAATCACCGACCGTCCCACCGTCCAGACAACACGTGATGATCTCCCGCCCCAGCGGGTCCAGGTCGGGCACCTGAAACTCCCTCAGGCACTTCTCGAAAAACCGGCGCAGGATCGCCGCACCCCGGTCGTAGGCCTGCTCCCCCACCTCGGGCTGGGTCTCCACCTGCAGGAACCACCGGGCAATCAACACGCCCTCCACTTGAAGCTGATGCAGAACGTAACCCAGCAAGGGACAGCGGGCCTGCCGCAACTGATCGGGACGGAATCTGGCCGGGCCGCGCCGCGCCAGATATTCCCGCGCGATCCACTGCGGCATGAAACCGACCTTCCACGCGCCAATGTGCTGGTTGGGAACCAGAATGTGCCGCGTCTTCGGACTGTCCAGGAACTGCCGCAGCAACAGGTTCGCCTGGTCCACCTTCCGCCCGGTGGCAAACGGCCAGTAGGAACCCACGCCCTCACTGGACATCCCCTCGGTATCCACGATGCTCGGGTTGGCATGCCCCCGCGGCGAAACCAACCGCCAGAGCCACGCCAGCGCGGGCGGCAGGATGTGAAACAGACCGATGATGCCATAGGTCGGCTTCTCGCGCGTGCACGGCGGCGTTCGCACGCCAAAACTGCGGATGTCCACCGTCACCGGCCCCTCCACCACGCCCGGATAGATCTTGCGCGGCAGGATCACACGCGGGTTCGGACACCGCACCCCGGGAGCATCCTCGATGTGTTCCCAGATCAACGCCCGGCTGCGCGGCACCGCGTCAATGTTCAGAAACAACAGCGGCACCGGTGGTTCGGCACACAGTTTCTCCAGATGCACGTCGGTGCCGTAATGCTCGATGTGGTTGACCCGCACGAACCAGGCGCTCTCCGCATCCATCAGCGTGAGCTTGCCCTCGCCCGACTGCACCGAGGGATGACAGAGCGCCATGTCATCCGTGACCGCCCGCAGCTCGCAAGCCCGCGGAATCTGCAGGTACCGCCGTTCGCCCGTCACGATGTTCTCGCCCAGCAACAAGCGGCCGTCCGGCTCCCGGTGCATGTGCTCCAACATCTCGCTCTTGCCGCCGCCGCTGGCGCCCTCGTGCATGATGGTCACCACGTTGTCATACGGCGTGATCACCTGCACCGTCGAGCAATGGTTGGTGACCCAGCCCTCCCTTTCGCCCAGGCCGAGCAGCACGCCGTAGATGCCCTTCTTCGCACTGGGACCGGGATAAAGGTTGTACGAAAACAGTTCGTGCAACCCGTCCCGCCGGTTGTGCACCACCACCTGACGCCCGTTGAAATGAGTGTGCCGGAAGGGAGGCGCCACGTAGATCACCGCCCGGGGACGGAACGTGCCGGGGACCTCGTCCTTCCTGAGAATGCCCTGCAGCAAGGCCAGACCCAGGGCGAAGAACCCCGCGTTCGCCGGCGCAATGACCAGCGCGTCCAATCCTGTCTCGAGTCCGCCCGCGTGAAAACCGAACATAGCCAGCTCCTGCCGCTTCAGCCATTCGAACGTCTCCTGGCGCACCGGTTCGAACGGCCGGCCAAACCGCTGCTGGAAGGTCGGCTTGTCCGTCGGTGTGTCGTCCCCGATGACCATGCAATCGGGATCCCTCCGCCGCATGTACGGCTCCGGATAGTTGGCCACGATCCCGTTGCGCACCCGGGCCACCGTGGCCTCCACCACACGGCCCCGCCCGGGAACCTCATACGCCACCTCGAAGTAATCCGAGCCCGGCCCGCCACAGGCCAGCTCGATCAATTCCTCCGTACTCCCGGCGATGATCAGCCGGGGACACGCCTCCAAAATCTCCACCGCCTCAGCCGGTGGATGGTAGATCTCGAACTCTCGCATCAATCGCACTTCCCTTCCAAACCTTCGATTCGCCTCGGACCACCCTCCGGATGGTCCACGCTCGTGTTCCCTGCGGACACACCTCGGCCTCGGATCGGCACCGGGAGCCGGTCGCCCACCCAGGGTTCCTGGGATCACCACCACACCCTCCGCCGACAAGCGTGTCGGGCCGGGACCGGCCCGAACCGTAGAACACCCCGACCGGCCCTGTCAAGGCAGCCCGCCCGCCCCGGCCGTCACTCCCATTCGATCGTCCCCGGCGGTTTGCTCGTGATGTCGAACACCACCCGGTTGATTCCCTTCACCTCATTGGTGATCCGGGTGGAGATCCGTTCCAACAGCTCGTAGGGGAGCTTCACCCAGTCGGCGGTCATCCCGTCCTGCGATTCCACCACCCGCACCGCCGCGGTCCATTCATAGGTCCGTTCGTCCCCCTGCACCCCCACGCTGCGCACCGGCAGCAGCACGGCAAACGCCTGCCACACCTTCTCATACCAGCCGCTCCGCTTCATCTCCTCCAGCACGATGGTGTCGGCCTGCCGCAGCACCTCCAGCTTTTCCGCCGTCACTTCACCCAAACACCGCACCGCCAGACCCGGCCCCGGAAACGGATGCCGCCAGAGAATCTCCCGCGGCAAACCCAGCGCCTCACCCAGACGGCGAACCTCGTCCTTGAACAGGCAGCGCAACGGTTCGATCAGTTCGAACCGCATCCGCTTCGGCAGCCCGCCCACGTTGTGATGGCTCTTGATCAGCGCCGCCGGGTTGCCTCCGATCGGCACGGACTCGATCACATCCGGATACAACGTCCCCTGGGCCAGGAACCGCGCCGGACCGGCCTTCCGTGTCGCAGCCTCGAACACCTCGATGAACGTGCGTCCGATGATCTTCCGCTTCTGCTCCGGGTCCGTCACGCCCCGCAGCCGCCGCAAAAAGAGCTCGCCCGCATCCTCGTACTGCAGCCGCATCCGGAAATGCCGGCCAAAGACCTCCTGCACACGCTCCGCCTCCCGCGCCCGCAGCAGGCCGTTGTTCACGAAGATGCACGTCAACTGATCCCCCACGGCCCGGTGCAACAACGCGGCCGCCACGCTCGAATCCACACCGCCGCTCAAACCCAACAACACCCGTTCGGATCCCACCCGCGCCCGGATTTCCTGCACCGCCTGCTCCAGATAATTCTGCATCGTCCAGGCACGGCCGCACCCGCAAATCCGGTGAACGAAGTTGGCCAGAATCTCCCGCCCCCGCGGGGTGTGAACCACCTCCGGGTGAAATTGCAGTCCGTAAAACCTCCTGCGCGGATGCTCGATGGCCGCGTAGGGCGAGTTGTCCGTCGTTGCCACCACCACGAAACCCCGCGGCAACCGCGTCAAACGGTCGCCGTGCGAGTTCCAAACCTGCAGCCGCCCGGGCAATCCACGAAACAGCGGGCAATCTCGGCGCCGGATCTCCAGCGTGCCCTTGCCATACTCGCGCCTCTGGCCCGGTTCCACCCGCCCGCCCAGGGTCTGTGCCATCACCTGCAGGCCGTAGCAGATCCCCAGAATCGGGACACCCAGGTCGAAAATCCCAGGGTCCGGCATGGGTGCGCCGGCGTCGTACACGCTGGCCGGACCGCCCGAAAGGATCAAACCCTTCGGCCGCATCTCCGCCAGCCGCGCAGCGGGAGTGTCGAACCTCACGATCTGGGAGTAAACCTCGCACTCCCGAACCCGGCGGGCGATGACCTGCGTGTACTGCGACCCGAAATCCAAAATCAGGACCTGATCCCGCATCGGCTCGGCCGGCTCGCCGGCCGCGGCAGATTCCCCAGCCGGTTGACGCACCCGCCGGCGCATCCCCGAGCCCTTCCCGGAATCCGCCACCCGCCCCTGCGACCGCCCGAAGCTATCCCGCGACTTCCCTCTCATTCCGCGGCTTCCATCTGCGGCACGGCCCTCCGTGCCAGAGGCGTCTCCCGCAACGCCACCTCCGCCTCCCGGCGGAACCACTCGTTGAACAGGTCGTTCATCCGCAGCCGCCGGAGATAGGCGGTGAACTGCGGGAGCTCCTTCTCCATCCGCGCCTGATCCAGCGGCATCCGATCCTGCACGTAGATCAACATCGCCCCGTCCCGCGTCGGCACCACCGGACTCACCTCACCCACCGGCGTGGCAAACGCCACCTGCTTGAACTGCGCCAACGGCAGGTCCTGCTCCACCTGCGGAAGCGAGCGCGTGCTCCACGAAAACGGCGGCAACAGAACCGGATGCAGGTTCGACGCCGTGCACACCTCTGCAAAGCTCCGCCCCTGGGCCAGCGCGTTGGTCAGGGCCGCCCGAAACTCCTCCGCCGCCTGTCGCGCCCGTTGGATGGCCTGTTCATACCGGTAATCGGTCAGCACCCGCGCAAAAATCCTCTCCAGCGGCGGCACCTCGCTCGGCAGCCGCTTCACGAACCCCAGTACATAAACCGCCTCCGGCCCCACCACCGGCGCGCTGAACGGATTGTCCTCCGACAACCGAAACGCCACCTGCGCGAACTCCGGCCCTCCGTCGAAACCTTGCGGCCCCTCCTCCAGCGTGAACGGCTCGAGCGTCCCCACCTCCAAACCCCGCTCGGCCGCCACGACCCGAAGGTTCTCAGGCCGCACCGGCTCGCGGTCGAACAAAACCGTCGCAAATTCGTTGGCCGCACGGCGTGCCAGCAACAGCGCCTGACGCCGAATCAATTCCTGCCGGATCTTCTGCCGCGCCTCATCCACCGTGGACCCGAACTGCACATAGTTCGTCCCCAACCGATCCAGGTTCACCTGCACAATCTCGTCCAGATTCGTCTGCGCCAATTCACTCTCCGCCGCCGCCAGATAGTTCGAGACGGGAAACGCCACGTAGCTCACCTGCACCCGCTCCGGAATGCGGTAACGTGCCATCTGATTGGTATAGAACTGCGCCACCGCCTGCGTGCTCACCGTCACCTGCGGCAGATAATTCAACGCCAGAAAGTTCACCGCCTGCACCGAAATCTCCTGGTGCTCCCGCTCGTACAGCCCCCGTGCCTCCGCCGGCGTCACCATCTGACCCGGCAGGGCGATCAACATCACCAGCGCCTGCAACGCCGCCTCGTGCCGCACGAACCGCTCGAAATCCTCCAACGTGAACTGCCGTGGCGCCAACACCTGCCGCACAAACGCCTCCAGGGAAACCGGCTGATTCTCCCCCGCAAACGCCCGCAGAATCTCCTGCGCCAGCCGCGCACTCACCGCCGGACTCACCTCCAGCCCCCGATCCCGCACCAACTGCAGCAAAAACAAGCGCGCATAAGCCTCCCGCTCCACGTCAAATCCGCTCTCCCGCCCGGCCGAGTCCGGCCATTCCCCCGTCCGCACCAGATAATGCAGCATCGCCTCCTTCTGCGCCGCCACCAACTTGTCCCGCGTGATCCGTTCCCCCCGGATCCGCCCGAACTCCGTCACCGGCGCCGGGCCGCCGAACTGCATCGAGGGATTGAAATAAATCACAAAGGCCACCACGGTCACCGCAATGATGATGACCCAGAGCCACGTCTGATGCTTGCGAATCGTCCCAAACATAACCCCGCACGTCCTGCAATTAGAGCCCGCACGCTATCGCCCGGCTTCCCCACGGTCAACCGAAATCCCCGCCCACCGCCGGTTTCCATTTGACCCGCAGCCCCCCGATCGCTCACATGACCCCATGCCGGTCCCGATCCCGAAACGAATCCCGCCGACAGCCTGGCTGGCGGTCACCGCCCTCACCGCCTTCACCGCCTGCCGCACGCCCCTGGTCAGCCCCGAACAACGCCGGGCCGCCTCAACCAAATGGGCCGCCGAACTCGCCGCCTTCGACGCCCGGGACACCGCTCACCCACCGGCCCCCGGCGCCACCCTCTTCGTCGGCAGCTCCAGCTTCCGACTCTGGCACGATCTGCCCCACGCCTTTCCCGACCGCCACGTCATCAATCGCGGCTTCGGCGGATCCCAGATGCACGAATTGCTCGCTCTGGCCGACCGACTCGTCTGGCGCTACGCACCCCGGGAGATCCTCGTTTACGAGGGCGACAATGACATCGCCACCGGCAAATCGCCCGAACAGTTCTTCCTCGAATTCAAAACGTTCGTCCGCGAAACCCACCGCCGACTGCCCCAGGCCCACATCTACTTCGTATCCATCAAACCCAGCCCCGCCCGCCAACACCTCTGGCCCCTGGCCCAACGCGCCAACCAAATGGTTCAAAACCTCGCCACCACCGACCCACAACTCACCTACATTGACGTCGCCACCCCCATGCTCGACCCCCAGGGCCGGCCCCGACCCGAACTGTTCGTTTCGGACCGACTCCACCTCAACCGTCAGGGCTACGCACTGTGGGCCGACCGCATTCGCCAGGCCCTGAACAGGCACCGAACCCCCGAACCCCACAACCCCGACTGACCGGCCAGGCACCCCCCGGGGCGGCAAATCCTGCAGGTAACCATGCCACCGCCCCCGCGACCATCCCAACCCTCCGCGCAAGCCACGGATGCACCGCTTGGAAGTGCGCACTTGAACCGTCCCTGCGGGGATCCTCACCCCGGACCACCACTCGCCTTCTGATCGAAAAGCTCCCGCGCCCGCGCGAACACTCAATCCCGGCCGCCCGCAGCCGATCCGGACACCCCTCCCCGATCCGCACGCCCTGACTCTCCTCCCGCCAACCCACGCACAACGAACAATGCCATCCGTTCATCCGCGTCCACCACACGATACCGGCCCAAAAACTCGCGCCACGCAGGGCTGTAGTCCTCATACGGCGGCAAAATCAGCGCCTCCGGTTCATACCTCCGCAACACCGCCAGCACGTCGGAGCCCGTAAACCCCGCCCCGTGCCGCCGCTTGAACGACAACACCCCGAGCTCCGGCGGGACCTTGTACCCCGCCTGAAACACGTACATCGCATCGTCCGAGTATGCCCATCGAATCCGGTCCCCGTACGACCTCAGCGTCCCCACCATGTGCATCTCCTCCACGCTCGGCACGGATCGCAGCTCGTGCACCTGGCGGACAAGCGCCCACCCGCCATGCACCCCCGCCAGCGCCAGCAAACCCGCCAACAAGGCCGTCCAACCCAGCGACCGAACCACCGCCACACCGGACCTCCCGCCCGCCAGCGCAGACCATGCCAGGCCGGCGACCTCCTTCAGCCCCACCGCGGCCAGCCAGGCCAACGGAAACACAAAGTGCAACTGATAGAACGCCCAGTACGGCCGATTCACAAGATGCGCCACGGTCACCGTGGCCAACCAGGTGAAAGGCAGCAGGACCGTGCCGGAGCAACCCCGCGCCCATCGCAGCCCCACACCCAGCAAGGCCGGCACCCCCGCATATCCCAGAAACCAGAACGTCATCCAGGAGAACCTCGTGCCCCCGCCCATCCCGGCCATCTCACGGGTCCTCCCGGCGAAGTGCACCCCCAGCAACTGCGTCACCGTCATGGCCGGGTGCAATGCCCAGACCAGCCCCACCACCGCCGCCAGACCCGCCAACCAGCAGACCATCCACCACACAACCCTCCCGCGCGCCTCCCGCCACCGGCCCCGTGCCAGCCGCAGCCCCTCCAACGCCATCGCAGGCAACAACAACCCTGCCGTCAGCTTCGTCATCCACGCCGCTCCCGCCAATACGCCGGCCCCCGCGAAATCTGCCCATGTACCCCGCTCCCACCCCCGCACCCAGAAAAACGTCGCCATCATCCCCAACGCAAAGGCCGGCATCTCCAGCATGCACGACAACCCCAGCTCCAAAAACGGCGGCAACAGAAAGAGAAAAAGCGTCGCGACCGCCGCCGTGCCCGGCCCTTCCCTGCGCTCCACCAGTGCAAAAAACGACACCAACAGGCCCGCCGTAAACAGCACCGTCAAAAGCCGCCCCGCCAGAGCCGTCGGCCCGGTCCACCGGAACAACGTGCCCAGCAACATCGTGTGCAGCGGCGGTTGATCGTTCCAAACCTCGCTGTACAACCGATGCCCGTCGCTGTACAACCGCCCCTTCGTGAATTCGAACGCCTCGTCCGCCCCGATCCGAAACGCCGTGCGCAACGGAAAGACCGTCACCGCAACCACGCACCACACCACCGCCACCAGCATCGGCCACGCAAGCCGGCGGATCGCCACCTTCCCACCGCCGGGCCCGCACCCACTCTCCCTGCCAACCGTCATGACGCCCTCCGGCACCCCTCCCGGACCTCAGCCGCCGCCCGCCGAACCGGCCCCATCCCCGCCCGGTTCCAAGTTCGACCGCGCCTGCCGCCACGCGTGCGCTCCCAGCAGCAGGCTCGCACCCAGAAAGGTCCCCCACGCCATCCACCCCAGCAACACCGACCACGCACCCTCCTCGAACGGCAGATCCCGCACCACCGGCCCCAGGCAGGGACAGTCGTACCCTTTGAACCCGCTGAGTTTCAGCAGCCCGCGGTACATCAACCAGCACGCCGCCAGTCCGTGGATCAACGCCACCTTCCGCCACAAGCGCCCGCCCCAAACCGCATAAGCCGCCACCGCCCATTCCGCGCACGCCCCCAGCACCAACAGGTTCCGATTCGGCACCTGAAACACAGGATCGCGCCATCGCAGAACCGGGTCCCCCTGCAGGACCGATATCATCTTCAGCGTCGCCGTCAGCCACAGCAGACCCGCCAACACGCGCACAAACCAGCCCGCCCACTCCTCCAGGCGCCCCGTCCCCGCCGACGCCTCCGGCGCACCTGCGACCACGTTACCGTCTCTTCTCGTTGAACCGTTCATAGCCGCCTGACGGCTCTGCACAAATCCGCCTGCAGCCGGGGACGGTCGCAGCATTCCCGGCGGTGGGGCCGGCAGCCCCCTCACCCACCGCCCGGCACCGACCCGGCCCGGCTCTGCCGCCTCAGCCGCCACACCCAGTACCCCACCCCGTACAGTACCACCAACAACCCAAACGCAGCCCACACCGTCCAACGCGACAACTGCGCCGGCTTCTCCTCCTCGAAAATCCCCTGCAACGCCTTCACAAACCGTGCCTCGTTCGTCTGCCACCACTCCCGGTGCGTCCGATACACCAGCGGCTTCCCGTCATTCATCGAAGCAGCACGATGATCGGTCACCTGATACAATGCACCAAGAGCGGGACGACCCGTGATTCGCCGTTTCAATTCCGTCACCTGTTCGACCTCGCCCTCAAGAATGCTGCCGACCTGGATCCTGCCTGTTCGTGGATCCATTGCCGGGCTAAACCATGTGTAGCGGAATTTGCGAGGGATCATCCGGCCGTCGAACCTCCACAAGTCCACGACTTCGTAGACCATGTTCGTGAAGCCCTTGTCGAAAGGTGGCGGAAACACGAACCTTGGCAGGTTCGGGCCCCTGCTTGCATGGCCGGGATGCATCCACACCAGACTCATCAAAAGGTCCGTCTGCCGTGGATTGTGCGCCCAATAGATCTGCACAGCCTCGTCCGGTTCATACGGATTCCGGATAAAAAAACGGGCGTCAATGGGGCTCGGCTGATTGCTTCTGAAAAAGTCCCCTCCGCAAAACGCGAGCCAAAGCAGATGCACATCCCAGAACATCCACCTGGGAACCGGCCCAGCCCACACCTCGCCCCACTGCGGCGTGAGGCCCCGCCGGGCCTGCTCCAGTTCAGCCCGCCAGGTCTCCGAATTCGTGGCAATGTCAGGAGAAGGACTCAGGTCCTCGGGCCTCGAAAACAGCGCGATATAGATGTCCTGCCCGTCGCAGCCGGCCGTGTAGCGACTGAAGCCGCCGGGCGACGTCGTTTCGTAACCACGATCCACGACGATCAGCCAGCGCGGTCCATCACGCTCCAGGACGAACGAATAGACCCTCTCGGGCACACCCGGCGGGAGCGGGCGCACCGGCACATACCGATAGTGGCCCTCCACTTGGTACGATTGCCGCGTGTTCACACCTGCGGCTGCCGACGTAGCCAACAGGCAAAGCACCATCAGCACCATCACCAATTTCCCACAGCTGCCATCCCCCCGTTCTCTGTGAACCGCGCCGCGCATAACATGTCCACAATACGCAGAAAGGTCGTGCGCAGCCCTGGTGAGCGACTCCCACCTGCCTGACAGTCAAACGACCTCCAGCCGCGCCCAGACCTCAACTTGCCCGCTTGGCGTTCACCAATCGACTCCATTCCGTTTGTACCGTGCATCAGCCTGAGTTGCCTCCATCTGAACTCCCGTTGCGACAATTGGTACTGCTGCGTTCGACTGCTTGATTGCATTTGATCAACACGATCCTGGGGTTCTCACCGGCTCCGTAACAATAGTTGTAATACGGAGGGTCATAGCTGCGATTACAGTACACCTCAGTCCCGTTTGTCACAATGGGATAGGACGCTAACACATACGCCACATCTATTGCATTATTGTCGCAATCCCTTGTGCCACTGGTTCCCTTGCAGGTCTTGCGCTGGATCTGTCCCGGGCCGGTGATCTCACAACAGCCGTTACTGGGATCCCCAACCTGCGACGCATACCCGCACATCCCGTCATTCGTCGGCACCGGACACTGGGCCTGCAGCACCACGGCCGTGGCCGCCGCCCAGCCCATCAGACTCATCCTGGCATTCTTCGCTTTCATGCTCATCACTCGGTTTCATGAACACCTGCCGGCCGCACAAAGCAAGGACCGCCCCAACGGCTCCGCACCGGTCGCCCCACCGGCACCAGAACGACCGGAAATCCAACAGGACATCCACCCAACACCGCCGAAACACCCCGGAACAACAAAAAGCCCCACACGCCTCAGAGAGAGAGAGAGAGAGAGAGAGAGAGCAGCACCCCCCCGGCCAGCCCCCACGCCACCAGCCATGCCGCAGCGCCCTGGCACCAGAGCTTTCACACCGCCATGCATACACCATTCTGATGATCACGTCAATACCAGTTTCTGGCAGCCGCAACAGACCCACTCTCAACCCTCCAAAACCCACCGCCTCCCCAAACCCGCCGCCACCCGCCCCATGCCCCGCTCCGTCACCCCAACACCGGCAGGCACCCTCCTCAGCCCCAATCCCTACCACCCACCGCCCCGCCACTCATCCCCAAAAAACAGCGTTCCCCCAAACGAAAGCCCACCCTCTCCCACCCACCTCGGCCCACCCCAACCTCACCCACCGCCCGGCACCGACCCGGCTTGGCTCTGCCGCCTCAGCCGCCACACCCAGTACCCCACCCAGTACAGCACCACCAACAACCCAAACGCAGCCCACACCGTCCAACGCGACAACTGCGCCGGCTTCTCCTCCTCGAAAATCCCCTGCAACGCCTTCACAAACCGTGCCTCGTTCGTCTGCCACCACTCCCGGTGCGTCCGATACACCAGCGGCTTCCCGTCATTCATCGAAGCAGCACGATGATCGGTCACCTCGAAAAGCCGGTCCAACGGCGGCCGGCCAGACACACCGCCCCGTAGAGGTCGGATTTCATCAACGATGCCCTCATAGACCCGCCCGGAAGTCGCGTTTGTCGTCCCGGGAGCGTACCAAGGTAGGTACCCAGCCATCTCAAAGCGACGCGGCACCAGCGAACCACCCACCTGCGCGGTCTCCACCACCCGATACAGGAAACTCGTCAGCACCTTGTCATGGAACGGAGGCGCGTATGCCGTGAGCCGCTTCTGCTTCGCATCGTAAATGCCCAAACTCAATGTCCAGTACTCCGCAATCAGCAAGGGGTCTTTCTCGTGGAATCGCCATCCAATACGATTCTCAATCTTCAGCACAGGCCGGTCCGCGTAAAACCGCTCAAGAGCCTCCTCGGGAGTCATGGACCGCAACACTTCACCGGCGCAGAAGGCCATCCACAAGTGCCGAACCAGCCAGGAGTCCCGCCGCGGAATCACGCCCGGAGTCACCTCGGCCCCCTGCGGTAAAAGGCCTCGCCGCATTCTTTCGCGCTCCAGCTCCATCGCCGCCGGATTCGTGGCGACGTCCGGAGAAAACGACATCTCCTCCGGGCTGATGACGTGGGTCAGGTAACAGTCAACTCCGTCGCAGCCGTAGGTACGCACCCCCTTCAGCCCCGGGCTGTCCGAGCGCACGGTCATCAGCCATCGCTCGCCATCCACCCGAACGCTGAAATCGTACCTTGCCACCACCCTCCCCTGGAACTCGGGTTCCGCAGTGCCGGCTTTCTCCACCACATGGCCGACGGCTTCGAACGCCCTTCGCCCAGCGGCTCCATCCGCAGGTGCACCGCAGACCAGACAAACGGAAAGCACAATGCCCACGAGTCCCGATGCTTGAGGGCTGGTGTGGTCCGACTTCTTCATACTCACTCTCCAACAGGAGCACCGTGAACGCGACGGCCCACTCACCCAAGCGAGGCAGCGTTCCTCAGCCCCAACCCACCCACGACGCGCTCTCCCGCGCTGGCTCGCAACTCCCTCTACCATAACCTATTGGACACTTCAAAGCCGCGTGGCGCTTCAGAAGCCGACCCAGGCTACTTGTCGCACAGGTCGGGCTATTCATAACACAGGTTCACTGTCAATCGCCTTGCCTCCATCAAGACAACTCGCGACCTCCCCTGCACATGCGGACACACGCTACAAGTCCGATAAGGCACCCGGGCCTCGGTCACGTTTATCCAGCCACCTTTGCCCCCGTCGTGAGTCAGGCCCACTCGCCCATCATTGGCCCCCAAGGCGGGCTCTAATGTCGCGTGACTCGCACCCGGGTGGCCCGCCGTCTTACCCCGAGCTCCCATCTCTACAATTGGAACTACTCAGGCTGCGTGCACTGTTGCACCAAATCTCAACGGTTTCAGGATTGGCGCCGCTCGGCCCGCAGCCCCACGACGGCAATTTCCCATCGTCATCCAACCCGCAGTACCAGTCACCGGCTTGGTTGGTCCGCACAAAGTACTTGGTAAACGAATAAAGGTATCGTCGCGGCGTGTTCACGCAGTCGGTCGTGCCTCCACTACCCTTGCAGGTGACCCTTTGGATCTGTCCGGGGCCCGTAATGTCACAACATCCGTTGCTCGGATCTGCAACCTGCGACGCATACCCGCACATCCCGTCATTCGTCGGCACCGGACACTGGGCCTGCAGCACCACGGCCGTGGCCGCCGCCCAGCCCATCAGACTCATCCTGGCATTCTTCGCTTTCATGTTCGCTACTCGGTTTCATGAACACCTGCCGGCCGCACAAAGCAAGGACCGCCCCAACGGGCCCGCACCGGTCGCCCCACCGGCAACAGAACGACCGGAAATCCAACACGACGCCTCCCACAAGCCGCCGAAACACCCCGGAACAACAAAAAGCCCGACACGCCTCAAAGAGAGAGAGAGAGACAGCAGCACTCCCGGCCAGCGCCCCCACGCCACTAGCCATGCCGCAGCGCCCTGGCACCAGAGCTTTCACATAGTCATGCATACACCATTCTCATGATCACATCAAGACCAGTTTCTGGCAGCCGCAACAGATCCACTCTCAACCCTGCAAAACCCACCGACTCCCCAAACCCGCCGCCACCCGCCCCATGCCCCGCTCCGTCATCCCAACACCGGCAAGCACCCTCCTCAGCCCCCAATCCCTACCACCCACCGCCCCGCCACTCATCCCCAAAAGACAAAGTTCCCCCAAACGAAAGTCCACCCTCTCCCACCCACCTCGGCCCACCCCAACCTCACCCACCGCCAGGCACCGACCCGGCTTGGCTCTGCCGCCTCAGCCGCCACACCCAGTACCCCACCCAGTACAGCACCACCAACAACCCAAACGCAGCCCACACCGTCCAACGCGACAACTGCGCCGGCTTCTCCTCCTCGAAAATCCCCTGCAACGCCTTCACAAACCGTGCCTCGTTCGTCTGCCACCACTCCCGGTGCGTCCGATACACCAGCGGCTTCCCGTCATTCATCGAAGCAGCACGATGATCGGTCACCTGATACAACTGGCCAAGCGGGGGACGGCCGGCAAGCCTGCCCCGCAATGCCGTGGCTCGATGAACCTCACCAGCCATCCTCTCGGACGCCAGAATGCCACCAGTGGCCGGATCAATTTGTGCTTGAAACCACGTAAATCGAAACTTGGTGGGCACAATTGACCCCTTCACCTCCCTGGTCTCTAGGAGTTCATACAACATGTTCGTAAAACCCTTGTCAAAAGGTGGGGCAAACACGAACCTGGGTTTTCCAGGCCCCCGACTTGCATGCCCGGGATTCACCCGAGCCAGCCACAGCAACAGGTTTGTTTCCTTAGGATGGTATCCGCATCGCACGTCCACTGGTTCATTGGGTTCATACGGGTTAACCGTGAAAAAACGCATCCTCAGCGCGGGAGGTTCTGCCATCCTGAGGTGATGCCCGCCGACGTACACCAACCAAAGGAGATTCGCGTCCCATGGCAGCCAGGGCGGCACAGGCCCTGGAAAGACCTCAGCCCACTGTGGCAACAGACCACGACGCAGCTGCTCCTGAGCGGCGCGGAACGCTGCGCTGTTGGTCTGCTCGCCCGGTCCGGCGACCATGTCCTGCGGTTCCGTTACACGCGTTACATAGATGGCTGTGCCATCCCCGGCCACAATACACCGGCTGAAACCACCCGGCTCCGCCAAGCGCGACGCTCTTTCCATCTCCAAAAGCCAGCGGTCTCCGTCTACTTGCAGCCTGAACCGGTAGGCGATCGGCGCCGCTCCTCGGTCCACCTGCACAAGGGGAAAATAACGTGTCTCCCCTTCCACCTCGTAACCCGCTCCCACCGCTGCGCACCAATTGCCACCCAGCCACACAACAACGGCGACCACAAAAGGAATCTGCCGTTGTAGTCGAACCGTCCGTAGCGACAACCACGCGCTCCACGCGAGCCGAGAACGCGGAGCAAACACGTCGACCTTTGCGCAGGTGAACCACCAGCTTTTAGGCACCGCCTGCAGCACGTGCTTGGCTAGCGCGTTGATCACTGGCATAACCTCGAACAGGGCCACCTCCAACACATTCTCAACCACAGAGCCGCTCCAAGGCCAGCATGCGCTCGCTGAACGCTGTCCCTTTCTCATGACGCGCTCTTCAATGATCCACCGGACATCCCGCCTACCTGGGTCGACGGAGCTGCCACTCCAAGAGCTGCCTGCACCCGGCGCCCGAATCGGCACTCTCCGATCTGCGGCAGCGCCGACGCCACCTTGAGGCATCAGATGGCGTTAAGGTGCTACATGCCAGAGCCACCGCCTCCCGAGCTGGAACCCCGACACGCCGAGCTGAGCTGAATCGCTTGGTTACACCATATCACAATGACCTTTGGGTTCGGCTCACCGAAGCAATGGTTATAGGGCAACGGCCTTTCGTCCCGATTGCAATAGACCGACTCTCCGTTGGTCGCGACATTATAGCTCGCCAATACATATGAAAAAGGCTGCGCGTTATTAATGCATTCCCGGTCGCCTCCCGTTCCCTTGCAGGTCTTGCGCTGGATCTGCCCCGGTCCGGTCACCTCACAACACCCGTTGCTGGGGTCCCCGGTCTGCGACGCATACCCGCACATCCCGTCATTCGTCGGCACCGGACACTGGGCCTGCAGCACCACGGCCGTCGCAGCCGCTCAGCCCAGCAGACTCATCCTGGCATTCTTCCCTTTCATGTTCACCACTCGGTTTCATGAACACCTGCCGGCCGCACAAAGCAAGGGCCGCCCCAACGGCCCCGCACCGGTCGCCCCACCGGCAACAGAACGACCGGAAATCCAACACGACATCCACCCAACACCGCCGAAACACCCGGGAACAACAAAAAGCCCGACACGCCTCAGAGAGAGAGAGAGCAGCACCCCCCCGGCCAGCCCCCAACGCCACCAGCCATGCCGCAGCGCCCTGGCATCACGGTTTGCACAAAACGTCATATACGCCATCCTAATCGCTTCGTCAAGGACACGTGTTGATCGCCAGCATGTCATCCGTCTCATGCCGCCGTTCCATCGGCCGCCCGCTGAGCCGATACCGACGGCCGGTCAACCTGTCCCTCGCATGGCGCTTCCGGGTGCCGCACCCACTCCCGCACACACTGCCACGCCATGCGAGGTTCCCATGGCAGACCACGAACCGAACGGGTCCTTTTGCGATCGGTCGCCCCGTCTCCCACCCGCCGCCCGTCTGAACCACCGCTTGCGCCGGCAGCCGGAGGGGACCGCCTCCACCGACCTCTGCGAGTCCGACCTCCGGGCTGGCGAGCGAAGCGCCAGCCGCGTCACCCGTTGCCCGCCGGGTCCTGCTTCATCGGTGCCGGGAAGACACGGAGTTCACCACGGAGACACTGGGAGGATTTCAAAAACAAACCACGGAGCCACAGAGAACACAGAGATTTTCACAGATCAAAACAGGAGTGTTCCCACACAACTGACCTTGCCAATGGTTACCGGCCGGCCCTAACAGCCGAATCGCACGACAGGACAACAACCACCTTTTACGAACACGGCCCGATTCCGGCAGGCAACATGACCATGTCAAAGGAAAAGATGAAATGTCCGCGTTTCTCCTCTGTGCCCTCCGTGCCTCCGTGGTTGAACAAAAAGTTCTCCGTTCTTCGTGCCTCGGTGGTTCCTTTGAAAACGTCTGCCGTGTCCTCTCCGTGTCTTCGTGGTTGTTCAGCAATGTCGCGCAGAAGGGCACGGACGGGCGGGGCCTTTATGAAGGCCGGTGTCCATTCGCCAAAAAGACCGGGCGGTCCCTTGGGGACCGCCCGGCTGTGCTGCGACTTGCTGTTGTTTGGTTCTTGCCTCAGTTCCGGGCTCGATAGAACTTCGCGCCCGGAGAAATGGTCACCCGGTGGGGTGATGTGGCGCTCGGCACGTCCGTATACGGGCCGGTGACGTTGTCGGCCTGTTGCAAGGTGCCGGTGAACGTCAGGATGATGTCATTGCCGTCGCGTGCGATGGACAGCGTGGGCGGCGGTTGCACGGTCACGGCCCGATACGCCTTCAGGGAGTTGGGGTTGTTCGGGTCGTTGATCAGCACGCGGGTGCCGTCGGGCAACACGCTGAACCACTCGCAGTTGTCGCCGCCACCACCCTCGAAGTACATCAGGCGGAGCGGATACACGCCGGCCTGGGGCACGACAATGTCGAACACGGTGTCTGAGGAGCCCCGACCACCGTCGAAGTAACCGAGCGCACCCTCGGCGTCCCACGAGATCGGGATCGGATTGAGGGTGGCGATCACGTCGTTCGTCGCGGCTGCAGCGATGAGTTTGTTACCGTGCTCGAGCATGATCATCGCGGCCGGGATGTCCTGGTAACCCTCGGCGCCCACGCCCATTTCCGTCGGAATGGGCCCGTTATTGCCTGCGGCCGTGTCCACCTCATCGCGGTTGTTGACGACGATGACCGCAAGGGCGCCGGCCTGGAGGCAGTTGCGGATCTTGGCGCTGAACGAAACGCCGCCCCGCCGGCAGATGGCGATGTTGTTGGAGACAGCCGCGGCGTTGTTCAGCGGTCCATTGGCGAGGATGGGATCCGTCGGCACCAGTTTGCCGGTGATGGGCGCGTTGGTCAGCGGCCGGGCGGTACCGGCCGGTGCATGGATGGCGTAGTAACCACCGGCCACCGATGCAGGAGCACTGACCATGAGCGCCCCGTTCTTGGTGGGACGCTGGTGCCCTTCGGTAACCAGGAAACCGTCATCGCTGTTGACACCCAACCGATAAGCGCCCGCCTGCGGGAAGACCACCCACGTCAGGACCTCGACCGAGTAACCGGCCTTGGTGAGGAACTCGCTGTTGGGGATGTTCTGGTCGCTGAGGCCGGGCAGTCCGGGCGGGAACGAGTCGGGATAACCGTTGACGTCCCGGAAGTTGCCCTGTTGATTGGGCCCACCGGACCAGGGCATGCCGTCGAGCTCGCCGTTCCAGTTGACGAGTCCCGTGTATTCAAAATACCCGTTGATCATCTGGTTCTGGTTGGTGGCGCCGTTGGGCCGGAGGTAACCGGCCAGCAGCTGTTCGGCCGCGTAGATCCGGGTCAGCGGATACGCGCCGTCCCATTCACCCGCGGCCGTCCACCCGAAGATGGGCTTCCACGTCAGGACGCGGAAGCCGGGTTTGGAAGCGTCCTCGGAACCCGGTGGAAGCCGTTGAGACAGGGTCTTGTAGGGCGCGACTTGGAAGTTCCACGCGTATGCGTACTGCGTGCCGGCGCTGTCGGTGAACGCCAGCTGGACAAAGTTGGAAGATCCACTCGGCCAGTAGCCACCCGGACCCACGGGCGGGTGAGTAATGACCGTTGTGGCGCCCGAGGTGATGGTGGGGGTCAAAATATTACCGTTGACTTTCAGCGTAATGGAGCCGGGGTTGACAGTGGTGGCTCCGTTCGCCAATTCGATCCGGATGGTTCGCGCGGGGCTGACGTCCACGGCGTCCCGAACCGGTATGGCGGACTGGACATAACAGCCCACGCCCGTGGCCGAGGTCCATGCCTGAAGGGCCTGGGGCGTGGCGTTGCTGTTCACGAGGAACAAATTGGTCCCGTCACGGGTGTACCATTCCACGTTGAACCCACCGGCACGATTGTAGACGATGCCTCGAATCGGATAGACGCCCGGTTGGTCGACAATGATCCGTTGGGCGGTGCCTGCGTTCAGGCCCGTGGCGTTGCCGCGGCCTCCGTTGTAGAAGGAAATGACATCGCCCATGCGGTCGCGGGCATTTCGTGCGGTGGTCAGACGAAATCCGTCGTCGCTGTTGACGATCATCGTGTAGTCGCCCGCATTCGGGAAATAGACGTAGGCAAACCACTCGATGGTACCGTCGTCGGTGGACGCCTTGTCGGGATTGGACCCGAAGCCCAGGTCGGTAATCGCGTAGTCAGCGCCCTCCCAGAGACCAGCAAAACTGCCGCCTTGCTGGAAGTTTCCGTTGGGTGTTCCAATTGGACCGTTGTTCTGGTAGTCCAAGACGTCCGTGGAGGTTGGCAGGGTGCCGGTGATCAAGTTGGGACCCCACAGGCCGAGGATCTGTTCTTCGGTCCAATTCAGCTGATTGTCGCCACGGCTGTTCCGGTTTTGGGCCATGGTTTGGTAGATGGCGCCGAAGGCGATACCGCGCGGCTGGCCGGAGACAGCCGAGAGCGGCAGGGCATAATTCGTCGGCATGACGAAGTAACTGGGGGTAGCCACACTGGCCGTGCCGAGCAGGGACTGACCCAGATTGCTTTGGAACGCAACCTGCACAGTGTTCTGCGAACCGGCCGGCAACCGGTCGGGTCGGGTGTACACGACATGAAACTCGTTGCCCACACGGGTGACGCTAACGTTCGCGGTGACATCAGTACCGTTCCAGATCACCTGCGTGACGTTGGTGGCCTGGGCAGGCGGCGTGTCTTCGATGATCAGGGTCCACCCTCGCAGATCGTTATTGACGGTCAAAGACTTGATCACGGGTTCGATGGCCGGGGTGGTCTCCAGGGTGATGTTGTCGAAATGGACATTTTGGTTGTTGCCGCCGGTTCGTCCGGCGAGGATCAACCGGCCCTTGTGCACGCCGTAGTTCTCGAGCTGAAAGCCATCGAGGATCTTCCGGCCCTTCCAAGTGACGTACACCTTGTTATCGGCGGTCTTTTCAACTTCCAACCGGCACCATTCCAGATTGTAGTAGGTGCCGCCGTCGTTCAGCCAGGGGCCCGTCTGCATGGAGTTGGTCGCCTCGCAGCCGTTGCCATTGCGTTCGGGCATGGGAACCTGAATCAATGTCCGATCATCCACGCGCACGGCCACACCTTCGACGTCGGCGTTACCGGGTGTGTCCGGCAACAGGTTGCCCTGCCAGGCGTCGAATATGATCGCCACACCGGTCTTGGAGCCATTTTCGGCGTTCCCGCTGCCAAGGGGGCCCTGGGCTGTGGCGAGGTCGTCGCCCCCGGCATACCCGAACGAAATGCCGCGCCCGGTGTTGGGGTTCACGTATTGTACGATGTTGCTGAGGGCGGGATCGTTTTCGCGAACGTAGCTGATGCTGAAGCCGTCGGCGGGTCTTTCAGCAGTCCCGTTGCCGGCCCGGATGTCCATCGTCAGCTTGAAGGCCTTGACCGGCGCGCCGTTGTCAATATCCGGAAAGACCACGGCCAGGTTTCGGCTGCCCTGGGCGGGGGTCAGCTGAAGGAAGCCGCCGGTCGGTGGATTGCCATCGACGTACTGCTTCCAGCTTTCCGAGAAGATGGTGTTGTCGTCACCTGCCACGACGAGGTTGGCCAGTGAAGGATCGTTCCAATCGTCGAACGTCCACGTGATGGTGCCTGCACGCAGGCGGAGGGGGGACGCACTGAGCGCCACCGCGGCACCCAGGGCGAGGGTAAGCATTCGGGTTTGCATAGGACGAGTTTGATCTCGTTCAGGGTTGATTTTGGTTTTCGGACCCAGGTTCATGGCGAGCATAGCGGGGCCTCCCGTAAAGGCAAGGATTTTTTTTGAGCCCCGGCAAACTAG